>NZ_CADCTE010000011.1 GCF_902805515.1 uncultured Arthrobacter sp.
TCCTGGTCCACGGCCTCGCAACCGGCGCTCACGCCCGGCGGGCCGCTGCGAGAGGCATAGAGCCGTCCTTGCGGGACGGCACCCGCGGAGGCCCTCGGCGGCACAGCAGCCGGTCGAGGGCCTCCGCCAACCGGCCACGACGGACCGGGTTACGGCTTTCCCCGAATTGAATCCACACCGCGACGGTGCTAGCGGGACGTTTGCCCTCCGTACGGCCACGTCGAACCCACATTTGCTGTCGGGCAAGCCATAGACGCCCTGCTCATTCATGTTTTTCCGGTCCCTCCATCGGGGTAGGCCGGACAGGCCGAGAGGTCCGATTTATGCCCTCACAAGGACGAACGGTCACCCGATCACAGTTACCGACGCATTCGGGGAAAGTTGGCGTCGGCGCCGGACCGCCTCCACCGGTACGGCGCCGCATCATTTCCCGCGCCCCGGATCGTTGGTCCCAACGTCCGGGGCGCACCTAATTCACCTTCGCAGGAGGAAGCTCCGTATGCGCAAGCTCACCAGACGGTCCGCCGGCATCGCCCTCACTGCCCTGGTCGGCCTCAGCGCCGCCGGCGCCGCCTGGGCGGCCTGGAACCTCACCGGCTCCGGTACCGCTCAGGCGAAGGCCGGGTCAGTGGTGAACCTTGAGGTCACCAGCGCCGGGCTGGCCGATGGTTCGCTGTCGCCCGGCAACCCCACTGCGGTCAAGCTGAACGTCCTGAACAAGAACAAGTTCCCGGTCAAGATCACCAACATCGACCTGACCAACTTCACGTCCACCAAGGACGGCTGCGTGGGGGTCGAGAACGTGTCGATCTTCAACGGCGCCGCCCTGCCCGGCGACGTGATCGTGCCCGCGGCCACGACCGACTCCGGCGTGGTCAAGGAGATCGTCTGGGACGGCCCGCTGAAGATGATCGACGACCCGGCGAACGCCTGCCAGACCGCCGGGTTCCAGTTCAACGTGCACCTCGACGCCGTAAGCGCGGCTTCCTGATGGGGACGGTGGGGCGGGGCAGCGCCACCATTCCCGCCCCACCGTCGTTACCGCCCAATGACACGAGCGGAACCAAAGCGAAAGCGACTGGCATGCGCAAGGTCAATCGACGTACCAAGACGATTCTCGCGGTCTGCGGCGTGGCGGCCATCGCCGTCAACGCCGGCGCGGCCTGGGCCTACTGGAGCATCACCGGCTCCGGCTCGGGCGTCGCGCAGGCGGGCACCTCGATCGAGCTGACCCTCAAGGGCCGGTCCGACGACAGGAAACCGCTCTACCCCGGGGGTACGAGCAACCTGACCGTCACCGTGACCAACGAGAACGACTTCCCCATCGAGGTCACCACGGTGTCGCCCGGCACCGGCAAACCCACCGCGGACGAGGCGCACCGCGAAGGCGGTTGCCGCAACACCGGTGTCGTCGTTTCCAAAGATGTGCATCAGGTGTCGTGGAAGGTCGGTCGCAACACCATCGGCGTCTTCACCCTGCCCGACGG
>NZ_CADCTE010000012.1 GCF_902805515.1 uncultured Arthrobacter sp.
TCGCGGCGACGGTCGACATCATCTCCAACGGGCGGCTCGACTTCGGGATCGGCGCGGGCTGGAACGTGTACGAGCACGAGAGCATGGGCATCCCGCTCTACAAGCCCGGAGAGCGGATTCGCCGCCTGGGGGAAGCGTGCGAGATCGTCAAGCGGCTGTTCACGGAACCGACGGTCGATTTCGACGGCCGCTATTACCAGCTTGCGGACGCCCGGAGCGAGCCGAAGCCGGTCCAGCGGCCATACCCGCCGTTCGTGATCGGCGGCGGTGGCGAGAAGCTGACCCTGCGGATCGTCGCGCAATATGCGGATATCTGGAACTACGGCGGTGGCACGGTCGAGGAGTTCAGCCACAAGGTTGCCGTCCTGCGCGAGCACTGCGCGGAGGTCGGGCGTGACCCGGGGGAGATCGTACTGTCGTATCAGCACCGGATCAATGCCGACGATCCCGCGTCCTCCGTCAGCGAGATCCAGCGCTTCGTCGATGCCGGGGCGACGCACATCGTGCTCTACCTCTCTGCCCCCTACCCGGACGGGATCGCGACACGCGTGGCGGACGAGGTGATCGCCAACGTGCACGCCTGAGCATCCAAATCAGGTGAAGGGTGGACAGAGGTCGGTTCGCACGACCTCTGTCCACCGGTGACAGCAGCTATGACGCAGGGGTATAGGTGATCATCCACTGCATGCCGTACTGGTCGACCAGGGAGCCGAAATAGTCGCCCCAGAACATGTCCGCCATCGGCATCTCAACCTTCCCGCCGGCGGAGAGGGAGGCAAAGAGGGTGTCGGCTTCCTCCCGGGTGTCCGGCTGGAGGTTGATGTAGACGTTGTTCCCCTGGGTGAGGGTCATACCCATGGACTCCGTCGCGTCCGTCCCCATCAGCAGGTGGCCACCCAGGATCGGCAACTGCACATTCATCACCAGTTGCTTGTCCGCCTCGCTGAGGGGAGGTTGCCCGTCCTGGGGCGGAGCGTCGCCCATCCGGAAGATGCCCCCGACAAAGTCCGTCCCGAAGACCGACTTGTAGAAGGTGAAGGCGGCTTCCGTCGTGCCATTGAAATTGAGATAGGTGCTGGTTTGGGCCACGGTGATCTCCTTGGAACGCCTGAAGCTCAGCATATGGCGTTTGGTGGATACGGGCTTCTTCCATCTTGCGTCGACGATCGACATCGCTCCCGGTTCGAGGATGTCCAACAAGCCGCGCGCGGGATGGTCAGTTGGATTTCGACGTGGGCCGCGCATGTCCCACCAGTCTCATCCCTCTGACCTGACCGGCGGCGAGTGGACGGTCCTTGGGCCGCTGAACCTGGCCCCAGAACCGGACGGGCGGTTGCCACGGCGAGACCTCGTCGACGCGAGGTGCCCGCGCTGCCGGGTGGGATCACCCTGGGAGTGATGCCTCTGGAACCGGCGCCAATGGGTAAGAGGATGGGGGTGGCAGGCACGCGCTCAGCTCTGCCATGGCCGCATGCAGC
>NZ_CADCTE010000013.1:0-11005 GCF_902805515.1 uncultured Arthrobacter sp.
TGGCGGTACCGGATTGACCGGTGTTCACGTGCCCGTTACCCGCGTGAGGTACACCATGGGAAGGCGTCCCGGCGCAGGCGGCTGTCCGCGCCGCCTGCCGGCACCGACCGCCGATCCCGGGCCCCGCACCGGCAGCCCCGGCCCACCCTGACTTTTCCCCCAGCAACAAACTTTCGATGAACACACCAAGGAGCACAAACATGGAACTATGGCCCGGCGAAGCGTATCCCCTGGGGGCGACCTATGACGGTACGGGGACGAACTTCGCGCTCTACAGTGAAATTGCGGAGTCCGTCGTGCTCTGCCTGTTCGAGGACGACGGCACCGAGACGCAGGTGCCCCTGAAGGAAGTCGACGGCTACGTCTGGCACGGCTACCTGCCGCAGGTCGCCCCGGGACAGAAGTACGGCTACCGGGTGCACGGTCCGAACAACCCTGCCGAGGGGCACCGCTGCAACCCGAACAAGCTGCTGCTCGACCCGTACGCCAAGGCCGTCCACGGCCAGATCGACTGGGACCAGGCGCTCTTCGGCTACAACTTCGGGGACGAGTTGTCGGTCAATAACGACGACTCCGCCGCGCACATGATGCTCGGCGTCGTCGTCAACCCCTTCTTCGACTGGGACGGGGACCGCAGGCCGCGCACGCCCTACCACCAGTCGTTCATCTATGAGGCCCACGTCAAGGGCCTGACCATGCTCCACCCCGAGGTTCCCGAGGAACAGCGCGGCACCTACGCCGGCGTCGCGCACCCCGCGGTCATCGCCCACCTGCAGAAGCTCGGCGTCACGGCCATCGAGCTGATGCCCGTGCACCAGTTCGTCAACGACAGCACCCTTCAGGAAAAGGGGCTCTCCAACTACTGGGGCTACAACACCATCGGGTTCTTCGCCCCGCACAACACCTACGGGTCGATGGGCGACCAGGGCGAACAGGTCCAGGAATTCAAGGCCATGGTCAAGGAACTGCACCTGGCCGGCATCGAGGTGATCCTCGACGTGGTCTACAACCACACCGCCGAGGGAAACCACCTGGGCCCCACCCTGTCGATGCGCGGCATCGACAACTCGGCCTACTACCGGCTGGTGGAGGACGACAAGCAGTACTACATGGACTACACCGGCACCGGTAACTCCCTCAACGTGCGCAACCCGCACTCCCTGCAGCTGCTGATGGACTCCCTGCGCTACTGGGTCACCGAGATGCACGTCGACGGCTTCCGCTTCGACCTCGCCTCCGCCCTGGCCCGCGAGTTCTACGAAGTGGACCGGCTCTCGGCGTTCTTCGAACTCGTCCAGCAGGACCCGGTGGTCTCCCAGGTGAAGCTGATCGCCGAGCCGTGGGACGTCGGACCCGGCGGCTACCAGGTGGGCAACTTCCCGCCGCAGTGGACGGAGTGGAACGGCAAGTACCGCGACACCGTGCGCGACTTCTGGCGCGGCGAGCCCTCGAGCATCGGCGAATTCGCCTCCCGCCTCACCGGCTCGGCCGACCTCTACGAGCACTCCGCCCGCCGGCCGGTGGCCTCGATCAACTTCGTCACGGCCCACGACGGGTTCACCCTGCGCGACCTCGTCTCCTATAACGAGAAGCACAACGAGGCCAACGGCGAGAACAACAACGACGGCGAATCGCACAACCGCTCGTGGAACAGCGGTGTCGAAGGTCCCACCGACGACCCGAAGGTGCTGGGGCTGCGCGCCCGCCAGCAGCGCAACTTCATCGCCACCCTGCTGCTCTCCCAGGGCGTCCCCATGCTGCTGCACGGCGACGAACTCGGGCGCACGCAGAACGGCAACAACAACACCTATGCCCAGGACTCCGAGCTCAGCTGGGTGCACTGGGACAAGATGGACCAGCCCCTGCTCGAGTTCACCGCCGCCGTGAACCGGCTGCGCTCCGAGCACCCGACCTTCCGCCGCCGGCGCTTCTTCGACGGACGCCCGGTGCGCCGCGGCGAGGGCGAGGTGCTGCCGGACATTGTGTGGCTCGACACCGCCGGCGAGCTGATGGCCCCCGAGGACTGGAACAGCGGCTTCGGACGCTCCATCGGGGTGTTCCTCAACGGCCAGGGGATCCGGGGCAAGGACGCGCGCGGCCAGCGCATCACCGACGCCAACTTCCTGATGTACTTCAACGCCCACGATGAGGCCGTCGACTTCACCATCCCGGCCGAGGAGTACGCGCCGGCCTGGGACATCGTGATCGACACCGCGGGCAAGTACGCCGACACCGAGGCCGTGGCGGCGGGCGCCGTGACCTCCATCGCGGGCAAGTCCATGGTCGTGCTGAGGGCCCACACGGAGGCGGAGGACCTCGACCACTCGGTGGCCGCATCCCTGGCCGTCCTCGCCAATGAGGTCACAGCCAAGACCGGAACCCCCTAACCCGGACCCGCACCGCCGGGGCCCGCCCGGGCCCCGGCACCCGTCAGGACATCCAGCCCTCCAGGAGGAAATGCGTGAAGACACCGAAATCGACCTACCGGCTGCAGATTCGAAGCGAATTCGACCTGCGCGATGCCGCGGCCCTGGTGCCGTACCTGCATGACCTCGGGGTGGACTGGGTGTACCTGTCGCCGATCCTGACGGCGGAAAAGGGCTCCGGCCACGGGTACGACGTCACCGACCCCGCCACGGTCGACCCGGCGCGCGGCGGACGGGAGGCCCTCGCCGAGCTGTCCGCCGCCGCGCGGGCCGCCGGCATGGGTGTGCTCGTTGACATCGTCCCGAACCACATGGGCATCGAGACCCCGGCCGACAACCCCTGGTGGTGGGAACTGCTGCGCGGGGGCAGGGACTCGCGCATGGCGGAGGCATTCGACGTCGACTGGGACGCCGGCGGGGGCCGGGTCCGGATCCCGGTGCTTGGAGACGGCCCGGACGAGGAGTCCGCCCTGGAGGTCGTCGACGGCGAACTGCGCTACTACGACCACCGCTTCCCCCTCGCCGAGGGGTCCTTCGGCCCCGGTGACACCGCGGCCGAGGTCCACGCCCGCCAGCACTACGAGCTGGTGAACTGGCGCCGGGCCGACAGCGAACTGAACTACCGGCGCTTCTTCGCCGTGAACACCCTCGCCGGCCTGCGCGTCGAGGTGCCCTGGGTCTTCGAGGAAAGCCACAGCCAGGTCCGCAGCTGGTTCGAGGACGCCCTGGTGGACGGGCTGCGCATCGACCACCCCGACGGACTCGCCGACCCCGTCGGCTACCTGGCGGACCTGCGCCGGCTCACCGGCGGCGCCTACGTCCTGGTGGAGAAGATCCTCGAACCCGGGGAGGAGCTCCCGGAGGGCTGGGCCTGCGAAGGCACCACCGGCTACGACGCGCTCGCCGAGATCGACAGGCTCTTCACCGACCCGGCCGGGGAACACGAGCTCACCTCCCTGGTCCCTGTCGAGCCGTTCCACGAAATGATCCACGGCACCAAGCGGGGAATCACCGACGGGATCCTGCGCTCGGAGGTGCTGCGGCTGGCCCGGCTCGTCCCGGCCGATGCGGGCCTCGACCCGGCCGAGGCCGCCGACGCCCTGGCCGAGCTGCTGACCTGCTTCCCCGTCTACCGCAGCTACCTGCCCGACGGCGCCGACTACCTCGCCGACGCGGTGCGGGACGCCTCGGTGCGCCGCCCCGACCTGGCCGCCGCGGTCAAGACCCTCCACCCGCTCCTCGACCCCTTCCTTGAGGGCGGGCCCGACGCCGCACTCACCGAACTGGCCCGCCGGTTCCAGCAGACCTCCGGCATGGTCATGGCCAAGGGCGTGGAGGACACCGCCTTCTACCGCTACAACCGGCTTGTCTCACTCAACGAGGTGGGCGCGGACCCGTCGATCTTCGCGCTCGACCCGCTGGAGATGCACCGGCGCCTGCTGGGACGCTCCACCGGCAACCCGCTCTCCATGACCGCGCTGAGCACCCACGACACCAAGCGCAGCGAGGACACCCGGGCGCGCATCACCGTCCTCGCCGAACTGCCCGGGGAGTGGGCCGCGGCCCTGGCTGCCCTCAACGAGGCCGCCCCGATCGGCGACGCGTCCTTCGCGCCGCTGCTGTGGCAGTCCCTCATCGGGGCGTGGCCGCTCAGCCGGGAACGCGCCCACGCGTACGCCGAAAAGGCCGCCCGCGAGGCCGACGCCAGCACGCACTGGACCGCCCCCGACGAGGAGTTCGAAACGGCGATGCACGCCGCCGTCGACGCCGCCGTCGACGACGAGCGCGTGGCCGGCATCATCACGCAGCTCGTGGAGCTCCTCCAGCGCCCCGGCTGGTCGAACTCGCTGGCGATGAAGCTGCTGCAGCTCACCATGCCCGGCGTCCCGGACGTCTACCAGGGCACCGAGTTCTGGGATGCCTCCCTCGTCGACCCCGACAACCGCCGGGAAGTCGACTACGGAGCCCGGAAACAGGCCCTCACCGACCTTGACTTCGGCGCGCAGCCCGCAGTGGGCGAGGACGGACGGGCCAAGCTGCTCGTCGTCTCCCGCGCGCTGCGGCTCCGCCGGGACCGGCCGGAGCTGTTCGCCGGCTACGAGGCGGTCCACGCCTCCGGGCCCGCAGCGGACCACCTCTTTGCCTTCGACCGTGGCGGCGCGCTGACGTTCGTCACCCGGCTGCCCGCCGGACTTGAGAAGGCCGGCGGCTGGAACGGCACCACCGTTGAGCTTCCCGAGGGCCGCTACACCTCCGCCCTCACCGGCGAAACGTTCGACGGCGGCACCATCCCGGCCGCCGACCTCTTCTCTGCCCTACCCGTAGCGCTTCTTACCAAGGAGGATGCAGCATGAGCACGTTCGACGTCTGGGCACCCCGCGCGGAGTCCCTCGTCCTGACCGCCAACGGCACCGACTACCCCATGAGCGCCTCCACCGGGGGCTGGTGGAGCGCCCCGGCGGACGCCCCCTCCGGGCCCGGCATCGACTACGGGTACAAGGTGAACGGGTCCTCCACCGCCGTGCCGGACCCGCGCTCGCGCCGCCAGCCCGACGGCGTCCACGCCCTGTCCCGGACCTTCGACCCGGCCGCGCACGACTGGCAGGACGCCGGCTGGTCCTCACCCGGCATGGACGGCGGGGTGATCTACGAGATGCACCTTGGCACCTTCACCCGGGAAGGGACCCTCGACGCGGCCATCGAACGGCTCGACTACCTCGTCGACCTCGGCGTCCGGTACGTCGAACTCCTCCCGGTCAACGCGTTCAACGGAACGCACAACTGGGGCTACGACGGGGTGCTCTGGTACGCCGTCCAGGAAACCTACGGTGGCCCTGAGGCCTACCAGCGCTTCGTCGACGCCGCCCACCAGCGCGGCCTCGGCGTCATCCAGGACGTCGTCTACAACCACCTGGGGCCCAGCGGCAACTACCTCGGCCAGTTCGGCCCCTACCTCACCGAGGGCCTGAGCAACACCTGGGGAGACTCCCTGAACCTCGACGGCCCGGCCTCGGACGAGGTCCGGCGCTACGTCGTCGAGAACCTGCTCATGTGGTTCCGCGACTACCACGTCGACGGGCTGCGGCTCGACGCCGTCCACGCGCTGCACGACGAACGCGCCGTGCACATCCTCGAGGAATTCGCCGCCGAGACCGACGCGTGCGCGGCGGAACTCGGCAAGCCCCTGTTCCTCATCGCGGAGTCCGACCTGAACAATCCGCGCCTGATCGAGTCCCGCAGCGTGAACGGCTACGGGCTCGCCGGACAGTGGAGCGACGATTTCCACCACGCCGTGCACGTGAACCTCACCGGCGAGACCGAGGGCTACTACGCCGACTTCAACTCCGTCGGGGCCCTCGCCAAGGTGCTGAAGGAGGGGTTCTTCCACAACGGAACCTACTCCTCCTTCCGCGAGCGCAGCCACGGGCGGCGCCTCGACGCCGACCGGGTGTCCCCGCTGCAGCTGGTCGTCTGCGCGCAGAACCACGACCAGATCGGCAACCGCGCCGTCGGTGACCGGATCAGCGCCGCCCTGAACCCCGCCCAGCTCGCACAGGCCGCGGTGCTGACCATTGCCGGTCCGTTCACCCCCATGCTGTTCATGGGCGAGGAGTACGGCGCCACCACGCCGTGGCCGTTCTTCACCTCCCATCCCGAGCCGGAACTGGGCAAGGCCACCGCGGAGGGACGGCTTCGGGAGTTCGAGCGGATGGGGTGGGACCCGAACGCGGTGCCCAACCCGCAGGACCCGGCGACCTTCGAGTCGGCCAAGCTCGACTGGGCCGAAAGCGATAAGCCCGAACACCGGCAGCTGCTTGACACCTACCGGGAGCTGATCCGGCTGCGGGCCACCGAACCGGACCTGAACACCCGCGACTTCCGCTCGATCGAGGTGGAGTTCGATGAGGCGGCCCGCTGGCTGCTGCTGCGACGCGGACGAACCGCGGTGCTCCTGAACTTCGGCGCCGCAGAGTGCGAGGTCCCCCTGGCCGCCGACGGGGCGCAGGTGCTGCTCTCCACGGTGGACGGGGTCCGCACCGGGGCCGACACGGTAACCCTGCCGGGCCACGCGTCCCTCATCCTCTCGCTCGCGGCCGGCTGATCATGGCCGCCTCCGAGGTGAGCACGGATGTCCTGATCGTCGGTGCCGGACCCACCGGACTGATGCTCGCGGCCTGGCTGCGCAGGCTCGGCGTGGACGCCGTGCTCACCGACGGCAAGGGCGAACCCACCCGGGAGTCCCGGGCGCTCGGGATCCAGTCGCGCACCATGGAGATCTACGACCAGCTGGGGGTGATCGGCCCGGTGCTCGACCAGGCCCAGAAGGCCCTCAGCATCAAGCCGGGCTACGGTCGGCGGGCCTTCGGGGAGATCCCCCTGGCGGCCCTCGGGGAGGGACTGACCCCGCATCCCGGGCTTCACTTCCTCGAACAGAGCAAGAACGAACGGATCCTCCTGGCCGAGCTGCAGCGCAGGGGAGGGGACGTGCTCTGGAACCGGCGGCTGACCGGGCTCAGCGCCCGCCCCGACGGCGCCACGGCGGAGTTCTCCGGGTCGGACGGGCCCCTCACCGTCACTGCCCGCTATGTGGTGGGCTGCGACGGCGGGTCCTCCGCGGTGCGGACCCTGAGCGGCATCCCCTTCGAGGGTGTCACCAACGAACACGTCTTCTACGTGGCCGACGCCCTCGACGTCCAGGGCCTCTCGGCGGCCACCGTTGAACTGCGGCTCAGCGGTGACGATTTCCTGCTCGCCTTCCCGCTGAAGGGGACGGAGGAGGGACAGACAAACCACCGGCTGATCGGGGTGCTGCGCAGCGCCGGCACCGCCGACATCGTCGAGGACGTGGCGCGGGGACGGCTGAGCGAGCTCTTCGGCGTCACCTACGGCACGTCCCGCTGGTTCTCCACCTACCGCGTGCACCACCGGGTGGCCGCGGCCTTCCGCGCCGGCCCCGTGTTCCTGGCCGGGGACGCCGGCCATATCCACTCACCCGTGGGAGCCCAGGGCATGAACACCGGGCTCCAGGACGCCCACAACCTGGCGTTCAAGCTGGCCGACGTCCTCGCCGGACGGGCGGGGGAAGAACTGCTCGACCGCTATAACGCGGAGCGGCGCCCCGTCGCCCTGCGCCTGGTCAGCGTCACCGATCGGGTGTTCGCAGGCGTCACCTCCGGTGCCACCACCGCACGGACGCTGCGGAGGATCCTTCCGCGCCTGGCCGGGCCGGTGGCCGTCCGGCTGCTGCCGGCCGCACCCATCGCCCCCCGGTTCGCCGGGTACCTTGGGCAGATCCGCATCCACTACTGGATGAGCGAAGGGGCCAAGGCCGCGGCGCGTGGCCGCAGGGGCCGGGTGGTCGGGCGCCGCCTGCCGTGGACGGGCCCCAATTTCGCCGCGCTCGCCGACGCCGTCTGGCAGGTCCACAGCTACGGCGACACCGACGCCGAACTCGCCGACGCGCTCGGCCGGGCCGTTGGACTGCCGGTGCATCAGTTCCCTGCGGCGCCCGCCGCGGGCCTGCGCCCGGACCGGTTCTACCTGGTGCGCCCGGACGGGTTCGTCGCCGCCGAGGCCCCCGCCCACCGCGGGGTCTCCGCGCTCCGGGCGGCCCTTCCGGCGGGGTGGACGCCCACACCCGAAGCCCGCTCCTGACCGCCCGGGCGCGGGGCAGCCCCAGGGTGTCCGCATAGGATGGTTTCATGACCTATTCCCCCGCAGAAGACCGTTACGACTCCATGCCCTACCGCCGCGTCGGCCGCAGCGGACTGCACCTGCCGGCCGTGTCCCTCGGGCTGTGGCACAACTTCGGGGACGACAAGCCCTTCGACACGCAGCGCGCCATCCTGCGGCGGGCCTTCGACCTTGGCGTCACCCACTTCGACCTGGCCAACAACTACGGGCCCCCCTACGGCAGCGCCGAGACCAATTTCGGTCGCCACTTCGCCGACGACTTCAAGCCGTTCCGGGACGAGCTCATCATCTCCAGCAAGGCCGGATACGACATGTGGCCCGGGCCCTACGGCAACTTCGGCTCCCGCAAGTACCTGCTGGCCAGCCTCGACCAGTCCCTGAACCGCATGGGCCTCGACTACGTCGACATCTTCTACAGCCACCGCCCCGACCCGGAAACCCCGCTCGAGGAGACCATGGGCGCGCTGGACACCGCCGTGCGCTCCGGCCGCGCGCTCTACGCGGGCATCTCCTCCTACTCGCCCGAGAAGACCATCGAGGCCGCCGCGATCCTGCGCGACCTCGGCACGCCGCTGCTGATCCACCAGCCCTCCTACTCGATGCTCAACCGCTGGGTCGAGAACGGCAGCCCGAACCTCCCGGAGGCCCTCGAGACGGTGGGCGCCGGTTCCATCGCGTTCTCGCCGCTGGCGCAGGGCCTGCTGACCGACCGCTACCTCAACGGGGTCCCCTCGGATTCTCGGGCGGCCGCGGACAAGTCGCTCTCCGGTGAGCACCTCTCCGAGGACAACCTGCGCCGGGTCCGGGGTCTCAACGAGATCGCTGCAAACCGCGGGCAGAGCCTGGCCCAGATGGCGATCGCGTGGATCCTGCGGCCCCAGGCGAAGGGCACCCCGATCACCTCGGCCCTGGTCGGCGCCTCAAGCGTCGCCCAGCTCGAGAGCAGCGTCGGCGCGGTGGCCAACCTCGAGTTCACGAACGAGGAACTGCGCGCGATCGAAGAGTTCGCCGTCGAGTCCGAGATCAACCTGTGGGCCGAGGCCCTGCAGGACTGACACCGTTCTACCGGGCCGGAGCCCGCGTGCCGCTCCGGCGGGACGCGGGCTCCGCCGTTTCCGGCCGGGGACGGCAGCCCGGCCGGTCAGCCCCGCCAGCGGGCCGGCAGGGCGGGAAACGCCTGCTCGTACCCGGCGAGCACCGCGGCCGCGGCGTGCGCCGAGTCGATCAGCGGGTGCAGGCTGAACGCGCGCAGCGCGGCGCCGCGGTCCCCGTGCACGGCGGCCCGCACCGTCTCCTGCTCGACCGCCTTGACGGCGCTCATCAGGCCCAGCTGGTGCCCGGTGGGCGGGCCAGCCGCGGGAAGCGGCTCGGCCCCGGCGGCCGACACTCTGGCCGGCACCTCGACGATGGCGTCCGCGGGCAGGCCCTGCACCGTGCCGCCGTTGCGGACATTGAGGATCAGTTCGGCCGGGTTCCCCGTCAGCAGGGCATGCATCAGGTGCAGGGCGATGCGCTCGTAGCCTCCTCCGGCGAGATCGGCCTCGTCACGTTCCTCCCCGGCCCCCCGCGCCTCGGCGAGGTAGCCGCTTTCGCGCTCGAGCCGGGCCGCCTCCCACACCCGATAGGGGTCCCCGGCCCCCTCGAGGTCCGTGTAGAGCCGTCGCTGCTGGTCGAGAAGCACCTCGCCGCGGGTCCGCTCCGCCGAACGTACGGCCCGCAGGGCCTCCCGGTGGAAGTAGTAGTAAAAGAGGTACTCGTTGGGCAGGGCGCCCAGGACCCGCAGCAGGTCCGGGCCGAAGATGCGCCCTTCCTCGAAGGAGGAAAGGCGCACCGGATCGGCCAGCAGGGCGGGCAGCCGGTCCTCGCCGCCCGCGTGCAGGCCCCGCAGCCAACCCAGGTGGTTCAGCCCGAGGTAATCGACGCCCTCCAGGGAGCCGGAGACGGCCGGAAGCCCGGCTGCGGCCGCGGCGCGGGCCACCAGCCCCGAGGCGGAGTCGCAGATGCCGATCACCCGGTGGCCCAGCACCGGCTGGAGTGCCTCGGTCACCATGCCGGCGGGATTGGAGAAGTTGACCAGCCACGCCTGCGGGCACTTCTCGGCCATTCTCCGCGCCAGGTCAAGCATGGCCGGAATGGACCGCAGCGCATAGGAGATCCCGCCCGCCCCGACGGTCTCCTGGCCCAGCAGCCCTTCGGCCAGCGCGACCCGCTCATCGAGGACCCGCCCGGCCGTGCCGCCGCTGCGGATCGCGGCAAAGACGATGTCAGCCCCCCGCAGGGCCGTGTCGAGGTCCGGCTCGACGGTGACGGCGGGGGACCGGGTGGGGCCGTCGGCCCCGGGCGGCATGGCCGCTAGGACCCGGGCCACCGCGCGGGCCCGTCCGGAGTCGGCGTCGACGAGGGTGAGGGAGTCGATGAGGCCCGCGAACCGCCCGGAACCCAGCGCGCGGTAGACCAGGGGGACGCGGAAGCCCCCGCCGCCGACGATCACAAGCTTCATGGTCCTCCTCAACATCCCGTCGGTCCCGGACGGGACGGCGCCACTACGCAGATTCAAGCACACCGCGCCCGGCCACGGCCTGCCTTCCACCGACATCGGCTCCTATCGGTTGGGGGCAGCGAGTATTGTGCCCTACATGGCTAAGCAGCACCGCTTCGACCCCCTCGCCGGGCTGCGGTCTCCGGACGACCCCGAATTCGACCTCCTGCTGGCCGGCCAGGTCTTCTTCGACATCACCTTCACCGGGCTGGATCAGCTCCCGCGCCCGGGCACCGAGGTGTGGACCGACGGGATGGGTTCCAGCCCCGGCGGGATCGCCAACCAGGCCATCGCGGCGGCCCGGCTCGGCCTCCACACCACCCTCGCCGCCGCGTTCTCCGGCCCC
>NZ_CADCTE010000013.1:11015-18620 GCF_902805515.1 uncultured Arthrobacter sp.
GGACATTCTCAACGACCAGGAGCACGTCGACCTCTCACGCTCCCAGGTCTTCAAGAACTGGCACTCCCCGGTGACCGTCTCCCTCTCGGTGGAGCGGGACCGCTCGCTGGTGACCCACGGACACGCCCCGCCGCTGAGCGCCTCCGAACTCATCGGTGACCCACCGGGCTGCCGGGCCGCCATCGTCAGCGTCGGAGGGGAGCTTGAGCCGTGGGCGGCTGCCGCGACGGCCAACGGCACCCGGCTCTACGGGGATGTCGGCTGGGATCCCCACGGGGAATGGGCCCCGCAGGTCCTCGCCACGCTCGGCCATTTCTACGCGTTCATGCCCAACGACGTCGAAGCGATGGCGTACACGCGCACCGAGGACCCCTGGGCGGCCCTCTACGCGCTCGCCGACCATGTTCCGGTGGCCGTGGTCACCGTGGGGCAGCAGGGCGCCATGGCCATCGACTCGCTCACCGGCGAGGAAGAGTGGGTGCCCGCGCTGCCGGTCACCGCCTACGATCCGACCGGCGCCGGTGATTGTTTCGGTGCGGCGTTCGTGATGGCCGACCTCGCGGGATTCTCCCTGGCGGACCGGCTGAGCTTCGCCAACCTGTGCGCGTCCCTGTCGGTGCAGGAGGTCGGCGGCTCCCTCGCGGCCCCCGGCTGGGGCGACATCGCCGACTGGTGGCACCGGACCAGTTCAGCCCGCGACGGCGTCCGCCGCCAGTGGGTGCGCCGCTACGGGTTCCTGGAGCATCTCGTCTCCGATGTGCCCGTGGAGGCGGTGCGCCGCGCGTCGGCGACCATCGCCCGGCATTCCGATGCCTGAGGGGGACCCAACCGGCGACGGTGGCAGAATAGGGCAAGTGAGTTTTTCTTCCGCCCCGACCGAACGCACCGTTGAAGTGGACCTTGAGGCCATCCGCCACAACCTCCGGCACCTGATCGAGGTGGCCAGTCCGGCCCGGGTCATGGCGGTCGTCAAGGCGGACGGATACGGCCACGGCGCGGTCGCCGTCGCGAAGGCGGCGCTTGAGGCAGGAGCCTCCTGGCTGGGCACCGCGCACATCTCGGAGGCACTGGACCTGCGGCGCGCGGACCTTGACGCGCCGGTGCTTGCCTGGCTCCACACCCCCGAGAGCGACTTCGCGGGAGGCATCGAGCAGGGCATCGACATCGGGGTCTCCGGCTGGGAACTTGACCACGTCGTGGCGGCGGCCCGCCGGCTCGAACGGCCCGCACGCGTACACCTGAAGATCGACACCGGGCTGGGCCGCAATGGCTGCTCCCCGGAGCTGTGGGAAGCCCTGCTGGACCGGACGCTTGAACACCAGGAGGAGGGCCTGCTGCGCCTGGTCGGGGTGTTTTCCCACCTCGCGGTCGCCGACGAACCGCACCGCCCCGAGACCGACGAGCAGCTGCGCCGCTTCCGGGACGCCGTGGCCGTCGCCGAGGACGCCGGTGCGGACCTCGAGGTACGCCACCTGGCCAACACGCCGGGCACCCTCTCCCGCCCCGACTGCCACTTCGACATGGTGCGGGTGGGCCTGGGCATGTACGGGCTCTCACCCTTCTCCGACCAGAGCGCGGAGGACCTTGGCCTGCGTCCGGCCATGACCTTCGCCACCGTCGTCGCGGGCTGCAAGGAGGTCCCCGCAGGCCAGGGGGTCTCCTACGGGCTGTCCTACCGCACCGAGCGGCCCACCACCCTCGGCCTGATCCCCACCGGCTACGGCGACGGCGTGCCGCGCATCGCCACCGGGGGACCGGTACGCATCGACGGGCGCACCTATCCCGCCGTCGGCCGGATCGCAATGGACCAGCTGGTCGTCGACTTCGGCACGCAGGGCCTGGTCGGTACCGAACGCAGCCCGCTCGGCCGCCGGGCGGTCCTCTTCGGGGGCGCCGGCGACCCGCCCGTTGAGGAATGGGCCGCCGCCGCCGGGACAATCAACTACGAGATCGTCACCCGTATCAGCGGCCGCGTTCCCCGGACCTACCTCAATGAGGACCCGGCCGGTGAGTGAGCCGGCCCAGCACTGGCTGCGCAGCCGGTTCGTCCGTTCCGCCGCCGAACTCCAGGCCGTGGCAGAGGAGCTGGGGCCGGCGCTGCAGGGCGGGGACCTGCTGATCCTCACCGGCGGGCTCGGTGCGGGAAAGACCACGTTCACCCAGGGCCTGGGCCGCGGCCTCGGCGTGCGCGGCACCGTGATTTCCCCCACCTTCATCCTCGTCCGCAACCACCCCTCCCTCACCGGGGGCCCGGGCCTGGTGCACGTGGACGCGTACCGGCTGGAGGGGACGGAGGAGGTCGACGACCTCGACCTTGAGGCCTCCCTCGACTCCAGCGTGACGGTCATCGAATGGGGGGCCGGGCGCGCCGAACACCTCTCCGACAGCCGGCTCGAGATCACCATCACCCGGCCCACCGGCGCCGGCGCCGCGGCGGACGGAGGGGGGATCACCACCGACTTCAGCGACGACGTGGACGAAGAGCGGGAAGTGCGTGTCGCCGGCTTCGGCCCCCGCTGGTCGGCAGGACCGCCTCCCGGGCTGCTCGACTAAGCTGTTACGGTGCTTCTTCTTGCCCTGGACACCTCAGCCGCCGCCAGCGCCGCGCTCCTTGACGGGGACACCGTCATCGGCCGGTTCGCGAGCGCCGACACGCGCTCCCACGCGGAGGTCCTCGCGCCCGCGGTCCAGGACCTGCTCCGCGACGCAGGCGTGGCCGGCCCGGACCTCGGAGCCATCGCCGCCGGAGTCGGTCCCGGACCGTTCACCGGACTGCGGGCCGGCCTGGCCACCGCACGGACCCTCGCGTTCGTCTGGGGCGTGCCCCTGCACGGGGTCATGAGCCTCGATGCCCTCGCCTTTGAGGCCGCCTCGGACCCCGTGGCCGAGGGTGAGTTCCTCGTCGCCACCGACGCCCGCCGGCGCGAGGTGTACTGGGCCCGATACCGGGGCCCGGAGGCTCCGCGCGGGCTTCCGGTCCTGGTCGACGGCCCGCATGTAGGCCCGGCGGCCCAGCTGCCGGAGCTTCCGGTCTTCGGCGCCGGGGCCGGGTTGTACCGGGAGGAGCTGAACGCGGTCGACGCCTTCTCCACGGCGCTGCCGCACGCTGCGGCGCTGGGCCGGACGGCCTCGGCCCGGCTCGCCGCCGGCATGCCGCTGCTGGACACCACCCCGCTGTACCTGAGGGAATCCGATGCGAAGGTTCCCGGGGCCCGGAAGAAGGTCGGTTCATGAGCTTCAGCCTGCGGGACCTCGATTACGAGGACATCAAGACGGTCGGCTCGCTTGAGCAGGAGCTCTTCCCCGTCGACGCCTGGCCCCTGCAGATGTTCTACGAGGAGTTCTTCCGCCCCGACACGCGCCGCTACATCGTGGCCGAGGTGGACGGGGTCATCGTCGGCTATGCCGGGGTGATGATTATCGACACCACGGCCGACATCCAGACCATCGCCGTCCTCCCGGACCATGAGGGCCGCGGCATCGGCACGGCGCTGCTGCGCGAGCTGCTCGCCGAGGCTGCCCGGCGCGGCGCCCGGGAGGTCCTGCTGGAGGTCCGCGCCGACAACCCCCGCGCCCAGCTGCTCTACACCCGCACCGGGTTCACGAAAATCTCGACCCGCCGCCGGTACTACCGCGACGGCGTCGACGCCTGGGTGATGCGACTGGAACTGCCGCCCGAAGGCGCCGCCGGGGGTGCCGGCCCGGAATCCAGCCCGAGCGGCGGCGCCAACGAAAAGGCCGGCACCGTCAACGAAAACACCGACGAGGACAGCAGCGGCACTGAAGGAGACCGGCCATGAACCGCAGCGCACCGCTGGTGCTCGGCATCGAATCGTCCTGCGATGAGACCGGCGTCGGCGTCGTCGCGGGCACCCGGCTGCTCGCCAATGTCGTGTCCTCCTCCATGGACGAACACGTGCGCTTCGGCGGGGTGATCCCCGAGATCGCCTCCCGTGCCCACCTCGACGCGTTCGTCCCCACCCTGCAGCAGGCCCTCACCGAGGCGGGGGTGGGCCTCGAGGACATCGACGCGATCGCTGTCACCACCGGGCCCGGACTGTCGGGGGCGCTCATGGTGGGGGTGGCCGCGGCCAAGGCGCTCGCCGTGGCCACCGGGAAGCCCCTCTACGCGGTGAACCACCTGGTGGCCCACGTGGGCGTCGGCATGCTGGGAGGCACGTTCGCCGACGGGATCCCTGCGGATCTGGGCGCACTGCTCGTTTCCGGGGGCCACACCGAAATCCTCAAGGTGGGAAGCATCGCCTCGGACGTGACGCTGCTGGGCTCCACCATCGACGACGCCGCCGGGGAAGCGTACGACAAGACGGCGCGCATCCTCGGCCTCGGCTACCCAGGCGGTCCGGCCATCGACCGCATCGCCGCGCAGGGCGACCCGCGCGCTTTCCGGTTCCCCCGGGGCCTGACCCAGCCCAAGTACATGGGAACCGCCGAGAACCCCGGACCGCACCGCTATGACTGGTCCTTCAGCGGGCTGAAGACGGCGGTGGCGCGCAGCGTCGAACAGTTCGAGGCCAACGGGGAACCGGTCCCGGTGGCCGACATCGCCGCGTCCTTCCAGGAGGCGGTGGTCGACGTCATCACCGCCAAGGCCGTCCTTGCGTGCACGGAGAACGGCATCACCAGCCTGCTGCTGGGCGGGGGAGTGGCGGCGAACTCGCGCCTGCGCGCCCTGACCGCCGAGCGGTGCGCGGCGGCGGGCATCGAACTCACCGTGCCGCCGCCGTCGCTGTGCACCGACAACGGGGCGATGGTCGCCTCACTCGGAGCGCAGATCGTGGCCAACGGCGGAACCCCCAGCGGCCTCTCCTTCGCCACGGACTCGGCGCTGCCGGTCTCCAGCATCCTCCTCTAGGACCCCGGCCGGCGCCGGGAGGCCGGGGGTCTAGAGGCCGAGGGATTCGAGGACGGGCAGTTCCGCGCGGACGCGAGCGCGGGCCTCCGCGGCACTCGGGGCCTTCACCGCGATCTCGGCAAGCTTGCGCGCCTCGTCGATGCTGACGCTGTTGAGCACCGCACCCACGCCGGCCAGCGCCCTCGGGGTCATCGACAGCGTCGAGACGCCCAGACCGACAAGCACGACGGCGAGCGCGGGGTCGGCGGCGGCCTCGCCGCACACCCCGACGGGCTTGGCATTGCCCTCGGCGACCGAGCCCTCCACGGTGAGCCCGATCAGGCGCAACACGGCCGGCTGCCAGGCGTTGTTCAGCGCCGCGAGGGAACCGAGCTGCCGGTCGGCCGCCATGGCGTACTGGGTGAGGTCATTGGTGCCGATGCTGGCAAACCCCACCTCGGCGAGGATCGATTCGCTCATCAGGGCGGCCGAGGGCACCTCGACCATCACCCCGGGCTTCTTCAGGCCTGCCTCGGTGGTCATTGCCGCGAAGTCGGCGGCCTCCTCGGCGGTGGAGATCATGGGCGCCATCACCCAGACCTCGGCGGAGGCCTGGGCCTCGGCGTCGGCGATGGCCTTCAGCTGCCGTGCCAGCACGCCGGGGCTGGTGAGGTCGGTGCGGTAGCCGCGGACGCCGAGGGCGGGGTTCGGCTCCGTGGTGTCGGTGAGGAAGGGAAGGGGCTTGTCCGCGCCGGCGTCGAGGGTCCGGACCACCACCTTCTTGCCGGGGAAGGCATCGAACACGCCCTTGTACGCCTCGACCTGCTCGTCGTGGGTCGGCTCGCTGTCCCGGCCCAGGAAGCAGAATTCGGTCCGGAGCAGGCCCACGCCCTGGGCCCGGGCCTCCGCCGCTCCGCGGGCGTCCTTGGCTCCGCCGACATTGGCCAGCAGCGGCACCTCGTGGCCGTCCGAGGTCCTGCCGGTGCCGTCGAATTCGGTGAGGGCCGCCGCCGCGGCGGCGTAGGCCTCGGCCGCGGTCTCCTCCTCGGCGCCGGGGTCCACGCTGATGGTTCCGGCGGCGCCGTCGACGTAGACGCGCGCACCGGATTCAAGCTCGTCGACGCCCACCGCGGCGACCACGGCCGGCAGCCCCAGCGAGCGGGCGATGATGGCGGTGTGGGACTGCGGTCCGCCGCCGGAGGTGACCAGGGCCTGGACCTTCGCGGGGTCGAGGGTGGCGGTGTCGGCGGGTGCGAGGTCCTCGGCGATCAGGATGAACGGGGTGTCCGAGGAGGGGATGCCCGGCGCGGGCAGCCCGCGCAGTTCGGCCACGATCCGGGCCCGGACGTCGAGGACGTCGGTGGCGCGTTCGGCCATATACCCGCCGAGGTTGTGGAGCATTTCGGCCACCGAGGCGCCGGCATCCCAGGCCGCGCGCTCGGCGGAGCTGCCGGCATTGATGAGTTTGACGGCATTCTTGACAAGCATGGGGTCGGTGGCCATCATGGCGGTCGCCTCGAGCACGGCACGCGCGTCGCCGCTGGCCGTCTCCGAGCGCTGCTTCAACTCGGTCTGGACGGCCTTAGTTGCCGACCGCAGGGCCGCCGCGGCATCCTCGGGGGTTACGCCCTCCCGGAGCCGCTCGTCCTTGGGGGGCTCGCTCACGGGCTTCGGCATCTGGCGGATGGTTCCGATGACCCGCCCCGGGCTGACGCCTACTCCTGAGAAATTCCGCATTGAACGTCCTCATTTCCTTGCCGTGTGCGCAGAGACTTCCACCGTACCCGCCCGGGCCGGGGTGCGGCATTGAAGTATGTGATCCGCTTCATATATCAGCGCTATAGGTGCTACGGTAGCAGGCATGGATACCGCTGGCGAGCCTGCGCCGAAGATCAGGCTGCTCAGGGCAGCCGCATCGCTGCTGGCCGAGTCCGGCGGATCACCCGTATCAACGCGCCAGGTGACCCGGCTCGCCCGGGTCACCGCTCCCACCCTGTACCACCACTTTGGGGACAAGGAGGGCCTTTTTGACGCCGTCGTGGCCGAAGGTTTCACCGAATACCTCGAGGGTGAGCGCAACCTTCCCTCCTCGGGGCAGCCGGTGGAGGACCTGCGCCGTCATTGGGACAACCATGTGCAGTTCGGTCTCGACCATCCCCACCTGTACCTGGTCATGTTCGGCAATATCCGTCCGGAACGCCGGCCCTCGATGGTGGCCGAGGCCGAGGCGTTCCTTGAAGAAGTCCTGAAGCGGGCGGCCGCAGCGGCCCGCCTGGTCGTGCCGCCTGCCGAGGCGGCCCGAAGCCTGCTCGCGGCGAACATCGGCGTGACCCTCATGCTGATCGCCGAGCCCGCCTCCAACCGCAGCCTCGAACTGTCAGTGATGACACGCGAGGCTGTCATCTCCGCCATCGCGACCGATTCCGACTCGGACCCGGTCATCGACACCGAGGGCACGCCTTCGGTGGTGGTCGCGGCCATCGCGTTGAATGCGGCGCTGCAGGCATCGCACCCCGACCAGCTCTCCAGCTCCGAGCTGAAGCTTTTCCTCGAGTGGCTCCAACGGATTTCCACCCGGACGGGCTGACAAGCAACCAATTTATCCATTCCCCGCACTGACGCAGGGACAACGGTTAGGAACGCACGTGGCAACACAAGCAGAAGCGGCGCCCCGCACCAGTGCGCGGGTCCGCGTCCAAAAATTCGGGACCTTCCTGTCCGGAATGATCATGCCCAACATCGGGGCCTTCATT
>NZ_CADCTE010000014.1 GCF_902805515.1 uncultured Arthrobacter sp.
CAAACCTACCGCCGGCTCATCGCCCTGCGGCACGCCGAGCCGGTCGTCGTGGACGGCGACTTCACGATGCTGCTGCCGCAGGACGAGCGGGTGTACGCCTTCACGCGCAGCCTGGCCGGCACGACCCTGCTCGTGCCCGGCCACTTCTCCGGCGCCCCCGCGCCCGCCGGCCAGGCACCGGCCGCCCCCGCGGGGGCCGCGCCGCACCTGCAGGGGCCGGTCCCGGGACTCCAGCCTCCCGCCGTCGGCCTCCAGGCGCCGACCGTAGCTCCAGTGCCAGGCACCGGAACCGCTGCCACTCCCGCCCCGCCGCCGGCCGCCCTCGCCGCCCAGCTGTCCCGGCCGGTGACGGCCCTGTCGGGCAAGGCCCCGGGCGAGCACGTTCTGGTGCTGAAGGTCACCCCCGAAGACCTCGGCCCGGTGACGGTCCGAGCACTCATCGGTGCGGACAGCAGCGTCCGGGTCGAGCTCTTCGCTCCCACCGATGGAGGCAGGGACGCCCTGAAGGCGGTGCTCGCTGAGCTCAAGCGGGACCTGGCCGGCTCCGGCCTCAATGCCAGCCTCGACCTGTCCTCCCGGAACCAGCCCGGCGAACCGGGGGCGGAGGGCTCGCGGCGCGGTCCTGCCCAGCAGCACCCGGGCCGGTCCCCCGCGGGCCGGGACGACGACGCCCCGCAGCCCGACCGCCGCCCCCGCCTTTCCGACGACGCGCCCTCACTGAATGTGATGGCCTGAGAAATGGAGAACACGTGCCCATCGATCCAATAGCAGCGCCGGCCCCGGGCGGGATGTACGCCACGGCGCCGTCCCGCGTGCCGCAGCAGCAGATGGACAGCAAGGTCTTCATGACCCTGCTCGTCACGCAGCTGCAGCACCAGGACCCCGGCTCCCCCATGGACACCAATGCCATGATCGGCCAGACCACGCAGCTGGCCATGATGGAGCGGCTCACCGAACTCTCCGCCCAGGGCGAGGAGGCGTTCGGCCTGCAGATGCGTGCGGCCGCGGCCGCGCTCATCGGCAAGAAGGTCAGCTACGCCAAGGAGGACGGCACCGAGGTCACCGGAATCGCGTCCTCGGTCTCCTTCGAAGGCGCCGTCCCCCGCGTCAAGGTCGGTGACGCGACGGTCCCCCTGGACCAGATCTCCGGCATCGTCTCCTAGCATCACCAACCCGCACTCCACCCCTTTCGGAAGGAAGCATCATGCTCCGCTCACTCTTCTCCGGCATCTCCGGCATGCGTTCCCACCAGACGATGCTCGATGTCACCGGCAACAACATCGCGAACGTCAACACCAACGGCTTCAAGTCCTCCTCCGTGCAGTTCCAGGACACCCTCTCCCAGCTGCAGCAGGCAGCCGGCGGCGGCGACGACAACCGTGGCGGCACCAACCCGGCCCAGGTCGGCCTCGGCGTACAGGTCGCCGGGATCTCGACCAACTTCGCCCAGGGCTCCGCCCAGGCCACCGGCAAGGCAACGGACCTGATGATCTCCGGCGACGGCTTCTTCGTGCTGAACTCCGGCGGCCAGCAGGTCTACAGCCGGGCCGGCTCCTTCGACGCCGACTTCGACGAGCGCGGGCGCCTGGTCACCCCCGACGGTGCCTTCCTCCAGGGCTGGCCCGCCGTCAACGGCGTCGTGCAGAAGGGCGGAGCCGTCAGCAACATCGTGCTGGGCCAGAACACCGCCCCGGCCGTTGCAACCAGCAGCGCGACCATCGACGGCAACCTGCCGGCCGAATCCGCCGTCGGATCCTCCCTCGTGCGCGATGTGAAGGTCTATGACGCCTCGGGCAACGTGCGCACCCTGTCCCTGACCTTCACCCGCACCGCCGGCGGCTGGAACGTCAACGGTGCCGACGGCGCCGCTACGGGCACCACCGCCCTCACCTTCACCGACGGCAAGCTCACCGGAGGCGGTGCGCTGACCGTCGGCGGCGTCGACGTCGACCTCACCGGGGTGACCGGCTTCGCAGGCCTGAGCACGGTGAAGGTCTCGGCGCAGGACGGGCGCGCCGCTGGCACCCTCGAGTCCTTCGCCCTGGGCAAGGACGGCAGCATCACCGGCGCGTTCAGCAACGGCAGCCGGATCGTGATCGGACAGATCGCCCTGGCCACATTCACCAACCCCGGCGGGCTGGAGAAGGCCGGCGGCTCCACCTTCCGGGCCACCGCCAACTCCGGCAACCCGGCACTCGGCACCGCCGGTTCGCCCGGATTCGGCACCATCGCCAGCGGCTTCCTGGAGATGTCCAATGTGGACCTGTCGCAGGAGTTCACGAACCTCATCGTGGCCCAGCGCGGTTTCCAGTCCAACGCGCGCGTCATCACCACCTCCGACGAGGTCCTCCAGGAACTGACGAACCTCAAGCGGTAATCCCGCGCCGAAGCCTCCGTCCCGCCGAGACTGCAGATAACCACCCCTCGGGGCCGGCAAAGCGTGGTGAGCTGCAGTTTCGGCGGGCGGAGTCCCGCACCGCCGACTCCGTGGAGGCGACGGCCGCCGTCTGCCCGGGCCCCTGCACCTTACGAAACCGCCCCGGCTGCCGACTGTTACAAAGGAGCAGCCCGACCGGGCCGCCGACACGAGAACGCGCGGAAACGGAACCCATGATTGTCCTGACCCGGCTGAACGGCACCGACCGGTTCGGCATCAACCCCGATCTCGTGGAGCGCATCCATGCCAGCCCCGACACCACGCTCGTCATGGTCAACGGGATGCGGCACATCGTCACCGAGTCCCTCGATGAGGTGATCACGCTCGTCGTCGAATTCCGCGCCCGGGTCCTCACCTACGCCCACCGCCTGGCCGACGCCGGCGACGCCGCAGGAAGCTTCACCGGGCCGGGAACCGGCACGGAGGCCCGCGCCGAGACAGGGCGGGAACCGACGCACCTGAGCATTGTCCACCCGCACGACGTCCTGCCCGGTCCCGCCGGCCAGCGCCCCAGAAAGTAGCGCCATGGATCCCGCAACCCTGATCGGTCTCCTCCTTGCGTTCGGCTCCCTCTACGCCATGATCTTCATGGAGGGCGCCCACGTCAGCTCCCTGCTGCTGCCCGCCCCGATGATCCTGGTGCTCGGCGCCACCATCGCCATCGGCATCGCCAGCTCGACCATCAAGGACGTCATCCAGGCGGTGAAGTCCCTGCCCAAGGCGTTCCGCGGCCGGACCGACTCCCCGCAGGACAGCGTTGACCAGATCATCCGGTTCGCGGAAAAGGCCCGCGCCGACGGACTGCTGGCCCTTGAGGCCGAGGCGGCCGAAACCGACGACCCGTTCATGAAGAACGGCCTGCAGAACATCGCCGACGGCACCGACGGCGAGGACCTGCGCATCCTGCTCGAGGACGAAATCAGCACCCGCCGGAAGGCGAACCACGCCGTCTCCAAGTTCTTTAACAGCCTCGGCGGCTACGCGCCCACCGTCGGAATCGTCGGCACAGTCGTGTCGCTGACCCACGTCCTTGAGAACCTCTCCAACCCCGAGGAGCTGGGGCACATGATCGCCGCGGCCTTCGTGGCGACCCTGTGGGGCCTGCTCTCGGCCAACTTCATCTGGCTGCCGATCGGTGCGCGCCTGGCCCGGCTGTCCGAACTCGAACTCGAACAGATGAACCTCCAGATGGAGGGACTGCTCGCAGTGCAGGAAGGGGCCCAGCCCATCCTCCTTGGCGAGCGCCTCACCGCCATGATTCCTCCCCACAAGCGGGGCGGGAAGCGGAAGGAAGGACCCCCCACCGCCTCCGACCTTGAGGCGGCCGCGTGAGCCGCAGGGGCCCGCGCCGCGGCTACCGCGCGAGCCAGCTTGAGGAGTTCCACGCCGACGAGCGCTGGGCCGTGTCCTACGCGGACATGGTCACCGTGCTGATGTGCCTCTTCATCGTCCTGTTCGCCATGTCCTCGGTGGACGTGGCGAAGTTCGAGAAGCTCAAGAACTCCCTGGCCACGGGCTTCGGCGTCGAGAACGTCGGCAAGGTCGATACCGCCGAGGGCATCGTCCTGCCGCCGGAGCTGGCCGAGGAGGAGGGCGAGGACCTCACCGACCTCGAGCTCGCCATCCAGGAGGTGGACGACCTCGAAGCCATCAAGGAGCGCATCACCGCCGCCCTGACGAAGGAGGGCCTCGAGGACACCGTCCGCTTCACCCTCGACGAACGCGGCCTCACCGTCCGCATGGTCAGCTCGGAAACCTTCTTCAACCCCGACCGGGCCGAACTCACGGCGGCCGCGCAGCTCGTGCTCGATGCGACGGCGCCGGAGCTGCGGACCACGACGCGCGAGGTCACCGTCGAAGGCCACACCGCCAAGCTCCCCGACGACCGCTACGTGCTCGACTGGGAACTGTCGACGGCGAGGGCGGTCAATGTCGTCCGGCACCTGGTCGAGCAGGGCGGCGTCGAGAGCACCCGCATGGAAGCCAGCGGCTACGGCGAATCCCGGCCCCTGAACGATGGCCGCACCGAGGCCGACCTGAAGCTCAACCGGCGGGTCGACATCGTTGTGCTCTCCGACCAGCCGGAGAGCGTCCGGTCCCTGATTCCGGAAGTGGCCGCACAGCGCCCCTGACGGCGGATGGCCCGCCCGGGACCAGGCACCCGGGCGCCCGGTGCGCGGCACGGCCCGGCTCGGCC
>NZ_CADCTE010000015.1 GCF_902805515.1 uncultured Arthrobacter sp.
GACCGGTGCGTGTCCAGCACCCGACCGACCTGCACGCCCGTGACCTTCGACGCGAACCCCTTGGACGACATCACCGACACGTCGGCGATGAACTGCCCGTTCACGGCGTTGATCCACGAGGCGACCGCGGCCGCGAGCGCCTCGGCGTTGGCGGCCGATAGGAGCCCGTCTGAGCCGAGTGCAGCGGCCGGAGGTGGCAGGAACATGCGGCCCTTGCCCTCAGGTCCGCTCCGGGCAGTACGGAGGCTAGCCACAGTCGCCACCTGGAACGGGTAGGGCGGGGTGCCCGTCCGATTCGCGGACGACGCGGGGTAGTACAGGCCGGCGCCGGCGTACGAGCCGTCGGGGTTCTTCGGCTGCTTCCCGTCTGCGCCGATCTTGCGGATGTCCACGCCGACCAGGGCGATGGGCGCCGCGAGCAAGGGCAGGATCGTGCCAGCGAACGACTCGAAGATGGCCTGTGCTCGAGCCTCGGCCACTGCCCGCGTGATCTGCGAGGC
The DNA here is from genome assembly GCF_902805515.1 of uncultured Arthrobacter sp. Lineage (GTDB taxonomy): Bacteria > Actinomycetota > Actinomycetes > Actinomycetales > Micrococcaceae > Arthrobacter_D. Next base: position 501 of record NZ_CADCTE010000015.1, read on the forward strand.
GGGGGTGTCCTCGTCGCAGTTGACGCCCGTCTGCCAGCGCTCCTGGGGTGCAGCTGCTGTGCCGAACACGCCGAGCGCTGTCACGCGGTAGTGGGCGGTCTTGGGCATCCCTGGATCTCCTCCGAGAACGGCTCTACGTGTCCAGGGAGGGCCCTCAGGACGTCGGAACCAGGGGCTGTCCCTACCACGGCCTACCGCGACACGCCGACATTGACGGCCTAGCGCGTCGCCACGAGCCCAGGGCAGGGTGCTCGATGCGGCTGTAGTGGCCGTGGCCCTGGACCCCAGGTGACCCGTTGCGCGAGCGCGGGTGGCAGTCGGACGGCCTCTCCACGCAGGCTCGTACGACGCCCTCTCACCGCCCCGCGATCTTCGCGGGGGGGTAGGGGGGGCGTGAGCCAGCATCCCGCAGGGATTCCGTGACTGCCTGGCTCGATCACCCGCACGGCTCTACGGAGGACCCGATGACAGGCCGACGATCACCACGTGAACTGGGCATCCTTCGTGGTCTCGACTCCCACACCCGAGCTCATGCCCTCATGCTCCTCGGGGAGCATCCCTCCCTGGTGGTCACCAGTGGTCGCCGCAGTCGTGTTCGGAATGCTCAGGTGGGTGGAGCGCTCAACTCGTACCACCTCAGAGGGCGGGCGATCGACGTCGCGGGCCCGCTCGCGCTCCTCCAGGCCGCGGCCGAGACCGCGTGGCGACAGCGGATCACCCGCACCTGTACCGGCCCAGAGGAAGTCCTCATCGAGCGAGCGGGGCGACCCGGGGAGCACCTTCACCTGGCCTGGTGAGCCCCTACGGCGATCAGGTGACTACTGAGACCAGGCCCTTGCGCTCCGCCAGGTCCGTGCGACGGGACCGGTGCGTGTCCAGCACCCGACCGACCTGCACGCCCGTGACCTTCGACGCGAACCCCTTGGACGACATCACCGACACGTCGGCGATGAACTGCCCGTT
>NZ_CADCTE010000016.1 GCF_902805515.1 uncultured Arthrobacter sp.
CGGCTGCCGGAGCGACCGGAGCGGCCGGCGGCGCGACGGGCGCCGCGCTCCAGTTCGGACCGGCGGCCGGAGCTGCGGGCGGCGGGCCGGGCACCGGACGCGGCGGAGCGGCCGGCGGTGATGTCCGGCCGGTGGTGGACCGCTCTGCGGGTGTTACCGCTTCAGCCATTTCAGCCCTTATCCTCAGCGCGTCGGCTACCTCTCATGCCCTTCGGGAGTGCACACCGTTAAGTCTAGCGGTGCCGGCGGCGCAGGAGCTGCACCGCCGGCACCGCAGGATCAGGCGTTTGCGGCCTCGAGGGCCCGCCGCTGGCGGACCTTCTTTTCCTGCTCCTTAATCTCCGGCTCATTCAGCCGCAGCCACGCGTACATCGGCGCGGCAACGAAGATGGTGCTCAGGGTGCCGAGGATGATGCCGATGAACAGCGCCAGGGACAGGTCCCGAAGCGTTCCGGCGCCGAGGAGGTAGGCGCCGATGAACAGGATGGAGGCGACCGGCAGCACCGCCACGACCGAGGTGTTGATGGAGCGCACCAACGTCTGGTTGACCGCGAGGTTGACCTGCTCGGCGAAGGTGCGCTTGGAGGTCACGGACAGTTCCGCCGTGTTCTCCCGGATCTTGTCGAACACCACCACCGTGTCGTACAGGGCGTAGCTGAGGATGGTGAGGAAGCCGATGATCGCCGAGGGGGTCACCTCGAAGTCGCTGAGGGAGTACAGCCCGGCGGTCACGACCATGACGACCACCAGGGCGCTCATGGCGGCCAGCGACATCTTCCAGGTGCGGAAGTACAGGGCCATGAGCACGGCGGCCAGCAGGACAAACACCACCAGGCCGATCAGTGCCTGCCGGCTGACGTCCTCGCCCCAGGTGGGCCCGACGAAGCTCGAGGTGACCTGTTCCGGCCCGACGCCGTAACCGGCGATGAGGTTGTCGCGCACGCTCAGCGTCTGGTCGTCGCTGAGCCGCTCGGTCTGGACACGGATGGTCTCGGCCGCGATGTTGGTGACCCGCGGGACGGCCTCGGGCACGACGTCAGTGACCGCCTTCTCCCCCACCGCGATGTCGGTGTTCGCGGTGTCGGAGACGGTGAACTCGGAGCCGCCGCGGAAGTCGATGCCCAGGTTGAACCCGCCCTTGACCACCGGAATGATCAGGGCGAGGAGCACGGCGGCTGCGGAGATGATGAACCAGAGCTTCCGCTTGGCGACGAAGGGGTAGGACCGCTTGCCGGAATAGAGCTCGTTACCGAAGTCGGCGAAGCTGCTGCGCTTCATCGGTTTTCTTCTTTCTCTTCGGCGGGGCCGCGTCCGGCCAGTGCCTTCTGCTGCTCCGCGATGCGCCGCTCGGCAATGGTCATGCGGCGTTCCGCCTCGCCGGCGGCCGCCTTGTTCTTCGTCTTGGCCGCAACGGCCGGCCGGGCGGCCGTCTCGGCGGGGCTGCGGAAGCGTCCGGCCCCGCGGTAGAGCGGCGCCACGCCCAGGCGTTCCGGGTCAAGCCCGGACCACTTGTGGCCCTCGCCGAAGAAGCGGGTACGGGCCAGCAGGCGCAGGACCGGGTGGGTGAACAGGAAGACGACGACGAGGTCCGCGATGGCCGTAAGGCCCAGGGTGAAGGCGAAGCCGCGGACGTTGCCGACGGCCACGAAGTAGAGGACAAGGGCGGCGAGGAGGTTGACCGCCTTGGAGGCGAGCACCGTCCGCTTGGCGCGGCGCCACCCGTTCTCCACGGCGGAGATCATGCCCCTGCCGTCCCGCAGTTCGTCGCGGATCCGCTCGAAGTACACGATGAAGGAGTCCGCGGTCTGCCCGATGGCCACAATCAGGCCTGCCACACCGGCCAGCGACAGCCGGTAGTTCTCGGTCCAGCCCAGGATGGCGATGGCCAGGTAGGTCAGGACGCCGGCCACGACGAGCGAGGCGATGGTGACCAGGCCGAGCATGCGGTACTGGAACATCGAGTACACGGCGACCAGCGCCAGGCCGATCAGGCCCGCGATGAGGCCAAGGCGCAGCTGGTCGGCGCCGAGGGTCGCGGAGATCTGCTGCTCGCTCTGGATCTCGAAGCTGATCGGCAGGGCGCCGTACTTCAGCTGCTCGGCGAGGGTGGCGGCCGATTCCTCGGTGAAGCTGCCGCTGATGCTCGGGTTGCCGTCGGGGATCACGGCGTTCGTCGTCGGGGCGGAGACGATCCGGCCGTCGAGGACGATGGCGAACTGGTTGCGCGGGTCGCCCTGGCCGATTGCGAAGAGCCGCTCGGTGACGCCGCGGAAGACCTTCGTGGCCTCGTCGTTGAAGTCGATGTTGACGACCCAGCTGTTGAGGGACTGTCCCTGCTGGCCGCGGGCGAGCCCGTGGGTGGCGCCGTCGATGTCGGTGCCGGGCACCTCGACGGGCCCCAGGATGTACTTGCCCTGGGTTTCGGGCTCGCAGGCGACCATCGGCTGGTCGGCGGGGGCCGGTTCGGTCCTCGGCTCGAGCGCGGCGGGGTCGAGGCAGTCCAGGGTCTCGAACGCGGTGAAGATCTCCGGGGTGATCCAGTTGGGGTCGCTGGCGTCCGCGGGTTCCGCGGTCGGCTTGGGCAGCTGGTCGGCGGGGGTGGGAGTCTCCGCGGCGGGCGCCTGGCCCGGTCCGCCCGCGAGCACGGGGCGGAATTCAAGCTGCGCCGAGGCCCGGATCAGCTCACGGGTCTCGGAGTCGGGGGTTCCCGGGAGGGAGACGATGACGTTCCGGCCTGACTGGGTGGAGATTTCGGCTTCGGCCACGCCGCTGCCGTCGACCCGCTGGCGGATGATCTCGACCGCCTGGTCCAGCTGTTCGGGGCTGATCTCGGAGCCGCCGCCCTGCAGCTTGGGCGAGAGGATCAGCTGCGTGCCGCCCTCGAGGTCGAGGGCGAGCTTCGGGGTCCAGCTCGCGTTGCTCCAGACGGAGCCGGCGCCCAGCAGCGCGGCGAGCAGAGCAAGAAGTACGCCCAGCCAGACGAGGGTTCGTTTGGCTGCCGTGCCGGGGCCGGTACGTGGCATTGTCGATTGTCCTTAGGAGTGGAGCGCGGTGTCCGCGCCGTGCCGGTGGAACCCGGCCGCCGGGGCTGCCCGGGGCCGGGACTGAATGCTAGTTGTCGTTGTTCCTGTTGTTCTCGCGGTTCAGCCGCGCCACCGTTTCCTCGGGGGTTTCGGCGGCGGTGCTTCCCGCGGTGCCGGCGGTCCCGGTCGTGGCGATGGTGTCCGGCGCGGCGACGGAGGGCTCGTCATCGAGGTCCCCTGCCGGCTCCTGCTTCACGACCTTGCTCAGGGCCTGGGTGTGCACGGTGGCGGTGTTGCCCGGGGAGAGTTCGATGACGGCCTTGTTGTTCTCCTGGTCGATCGACACGATGGTCCCGAAGAGGCCGAACTGGGTCATCACCTCGGCGCCGGGCTCCATCTGCGAACGCATCTCGGTGACCTGCTGCTTGGCCTTGCGCTGCCGGCGGAACATGGAGAAGATCAGAAACGCCAGCGCGAGCGGCAGGATCAGGTTGAAGATGTCGAACGAAGAACCGGCGGCATCGCCGGCTTCCGTCGCGGTCGAAGCTACTACGTTTGCGAACACAGAAAAGTTCCGTTCCTATAACTGGGGTCGGCACAGCCGGCGCAGGTTCAGCCGGCTCACGCCGCGTGTCCTCCCAGTGTAAAGGGAAACCGGCCCCCGGCCGGTCAGGCGGGGTCAGGTCATCCAGTCCTCGGCCGGGTCCCCGCTTGAAACTTCGTCCTCCTGCGCGGCGGTGAAGAGGTCCTCGGGCATCGCTGCGGCCACCGAGGGCGGCATCACCAGCCCGAGGTGGTGCCAGGCCGCGGCGGTGGCGATCCTGCCGCGCGGGGTGCGCCCGAGCATGCCCTCGCGCACCAGGTACGGCTCGGCGACCGTCTCGACGGTTTCCGGTTCCTCCCCGACGGCGATGGCGAGCGTCGACAGGCCCACCGGTCCGCCGTTGAACTTGGTGATCAGCGCGGTCAGCACGGAGCGGTCGAGCCGGTCCAGGCCCTTTTCGTCGACCTCGTACATGTCCAGCGCCGCCCCGGCGCTGGACGCGTCGATCAGGTCGATGCCGTGGACGAGCGCCCAGTCGCGCACCCGGCGCAGCAGGCGGTTGGCGATGCGGGGGGTGCCCCGGGAGCGGCCGGCGATCTCGGCGAAGGCGGCCGAGTTGACCTTCATGTCCATGAGCATGGCCGAGCGGCGCAGCACCAGTTCGAGCTCATCGGTGGAGTAGAACTCGAGGTGGCCGGTGAAGCCGAAGCGGTCGCGCAGCGGCCCGGGCAGCAGCCCGGCGCGGGTGGTGGCCCCGACGAGGGTGAAGGGGGGAAGGTCGAGCGGGATGGCCGTGGCGCCGGGGCCCTTGCCGACGACGATGTCGACGCGGAAGTCCTCCATCGCCATGTAGAGCATTTCCTCCGCCGGGCGGGACATGCGGTGGATCTCGTCGAGGAACAGCACCTCGCCCTCGGTGAGCGAGGAGAGGATCGCGGCGAGGTCGCCGGCGTGCTGGATCGCGGGCCCCGAGGAGATGCGCAGCGGCGCGTTCATCTCGGCGGCGATGATCATGGCGAGCGTGGTCTTGCCCAGCCCGGGCGGGCCGGACAGCAGCACGTGGTCGGCGCTGCGGCCCCGGAGCCGGGAGGCCTCGAGCACGAGGGACAGCTGCCGGCGCACGCGCTTCTGGCCGACGAAGTCGTCGAGATTTTTCGGCCGCAGGGCGGCCTCGACGGCGCGGTCCTCGGGGTCGGAGCCGGCCGCGACCAGGGGTGCGTCGCCGGGCTGCTGCGCGGAGGCCATCAGAGGCTCTTCGCCCGGGCCGAGCTCCGTGCGCCGTCGGAGCCGAGGCGGCGGAGGGTGAGCTTGAGGATCTGGGCGACGTCGCCGGTGGCCGCGACCTCGGGCGCCTCGGCGGTGGCGGCGTCGATGGCGGCGCCGGCGTCCTTCTCGGACCAGCCAAGGCCGACCATGGCGTTGAGCACCTGGCCCTGCCAGGTGTTCTTCGGAACGCCGGGCGCCTCGAGGGGCACCAGCTTGCCGGCGAGTTCGAGGACGATCCGGCGCGCCCCCTTGGGCCCGATGCCGGGCACCTTGCTGAAGGCCTTGTCGTCCCCAGAGGACGCGGCGATGCGGATGGCTTCGGGGGCGTGCACGGCGAGCACGGCCAGGGCGAGCCGCGGGCCGACGCCGCTGATGGCCAGCAGGGTGTCGAAGACCTCGCGCTGCTCGGCGTCCTCAAAGCCGAAGAGGGTCATCGAGTCCTCGCGCACGACCATGGTGGTGAAGACCTGGGCTTCGCCGCCGACCCGGAGCGTGGCCAGGGTCTGCGGCGTCGCCTGGACCTGCATGCCGAAACCGTTGACGTCGAGCACGGCGGACTGCAGGCCCACTGAGGCCACCGTGCCGCGGAGGGAACTGATCATGTCGGGGAGCTCCAAAGAGGTGGTGGGATCGATCGCCCGAACCAGCGTCCGAACATACTTTCTATTACGTTACCGTTCCGGGGCTCCGGACGTACAACGCCACACCGGACCATCGCCGTTCGCGCTGCGGGATCCTCCGCGGTGCCCCTCAGCGGGCCGATCCTTCGGCGGGTCCCCCGCGGTGCCGATCAGCGGCGCCGGGCCCTCGCCTCGGCCTCGGCCCACATCCGCTGGGCAGGCGTGGCGGCTCCCGCACCGGAGGCGGCGGCCGCACCCTGCAGGCCCACTCCCCTGCGCCAGGCGTGGGTGATGGCCAGGGCCAGGGCATCGGCGGCGTCGGCCGGCCGCGGCGGGGCGTCAAGGCGCAGGATCTTCGTGACCATCTTGGTGACGGCCACCTTGTCGGACTGCCCGTTGCCGGTCACCGCGGCCTTGACCTCGGTGGGGGTGTGCAGTGCAACGGGGATTCCGCGCCGGGCTGCGGCGGCGATGACCACCCCGGAGGCCTGAGCGGTTCCCATCACGGTGCTGACATTGAGCTGGCTGAACACCCGTTCGACGGCCAGCACATGCGGGGAGTGAAGGTCGAGCCACTCGTCGACGGCCTCGGCAATGACCAGCAGCCGCTGGTCGAGGCTGCGCCCGGCCTCCGTACCCACCACGCCCACGGCGACCAGGGTCGAGTGGCGGTTCGGTTCGACGTCGACGACGGCCAGGCCGCACCGGGTCAGCCCGGGGTCGATGCCCATGACGCGGATCGTCACGGCTCACCGTCCCGCAGGCCCGCCCGGACGGTGCTAATCGTCGGTCTCGAGTTCGGCGAGGACCTCTTCGGAGAGGTCGGCGTTGGAGTACACGTTCTGCACGTCGTCGAGCTCTTCGAGGGCGTCAACGAGCTTGAGGAACTTCTTCGCGCCGTCGACATCCAGCTCGACCTGCATCGAGGGAACGAATTCGGCCTCGTCGGTGTCGTATTCGATGCCGTTCTCCTCGAGCGCGGCCACGACGGCCCGCAGGTCCTGGGGCTCGGAGATCACTTCGAAGGTGTCGGCGGACTCCTTGACCTCCTCGGCGCCGGCGTCGAGGACCGCCATCAGGACATCGTCCTCGGACAGGCCGTTCTTCGGCAGCGTGACGACGCCCTTGCGGGTGAACAGGTAGGCCACCGAGCCCGGGTCGGCGACGCTGCCGCCGTTGCGGGTGATCCCGAGGCGGACCTCGGAAGCGGCCCTATTCTTGTTGTCGGTGAGGCACTCGATGAGCAGGGCCGAGCCCTGGGGCCCGCGCGCCTCGTACATGATGGTCTGGTAGTCGACGGCGTCGCCGAGGAGCCCGGCACCGCGCTTGACGGCGCGGTTGATGTTGTCGATGGGGACCGAGGTCTTCTTCGCCTTGGACACCGCGAGCTCGAGGCCCGGGTTGCCGGCGAGGTCCGCGCCTCCGGCCCGCGCCGCCACCTCGATGTTCTTGATCAGCTTGGCGAAGGACTTCGCGCGCTTGGCGTCGATCGCGGCCTTCTTATGTTTGGTTGTAGCCCACTTAGAGTGCCCCGACATGCCTACGCTTCTCCTCTGATCATTCGAATAAACAATTCGTGGACCCGCCGCTCGCCGGTGACTTCCGGATGGAAACTCGTCGCGAGCAGGTTGCCTGACCGCACTGCCACAATTCTAGCGACCGTCCCGGACTTATCCGGGCCGCCGTCGTCGGACCCGCCGGGCGGGGGCGTCTCCGGCGCCGGCACCTCGGCGAGGACCTCCACCGAGGGACCGACCTTCTCCACCCAGGGTGCGCGGATGAAGACGGCCCGCACCGGGTCGTCTCCGCCGGCGCCGACGGTGTCGGCGAGCCCGGTGAAGGCGAGGTCGGTCTCGAAGGATTCCCGCTGGCGGCCGAAGGCGTTGCGCCGCACCACGATGTCCAGTCCCCCAAGGGTCTGCTGCGGGTTGCCCTGGCGGTCGGTGGAGGGGTCGGCGATGACGTCGGCGAGCATAATCATGCCCGCGCAGGAACCGTAGGCTGGCAGGCCGCCTTTCAGCAGCGCGCGCAGCGGTTCGGTAAGGTCGAAGGCCCGGCTGAGCTTGTCGATCGTCGTCGATTCGCCGCCGGGAATGATGATCCCGTCGATGCCCTCCAGCTCGGAGGGCCGCCGGACGGCGATGGCGGTGCCGCCGAGGGCTTCGATGGTCCGGATGTGTTCGCGCACGTCCCCCTGGACGGCCAGCACGCCGATGCGCACGCCGGAGGAGGGCGAAGGTGAGGAAGTGGCCATCCTCCAATTCTAGGCGGGAGGCCGCGCTGCCGGTGAACCGAGCCGCGGGTTGGAGCACCAACTGGTTGGAGCACCAGTTCTTTGGAGCACCAGCCGGGCGGACGGCTAGGCGGACGCGCCGGCTGCCGGAGGTGGCACCACAAGCCGGCGGGCTGCCTCGACGGCGGCACGCCGGTGGGCTCGAGGGTCGTCTCCGGCGCCCCGGGCCATCAGCGGCGCCTGCGCCCAGGCATGGGCGAGGGAGAAGAGCAGGTGCAGCAGCTCGTCGGCGGCCCACCCCGGATCGATCAGCCCGCGCCGCTGGCCGTCCCGAATGGCCTCCATCTTCTGCTGGGGAGACGGAACCGCAGCGGGCAGCCGGTAGTCGACGCCCTCAAGCTGAGCCCAGGTCATCACCCGGAGGTTCTCGGGATTCGCGTGGATGTGGTCGAACACGGCACCCACGAAGCCGGGAAGATCCGCAGGGTCCAGGGTGACCGCCTCGTGGAATTCGGAGGCGTTGAGGTCGAGGACGGCCTGGAAGAGGCTCGCCTTGTCGCTGAAGTACGCGTAGAGCCGCTCCTTGCTGGCGCTGGCGCCCCGGGCGATGCTGTCGATCCGCGCTCCGGCCAGTCCCTTGGCGGCGAACTCGGTGCGGGCAGCGCGGACCACCCTGGTGCGGACGTCGGTCGGGGCGTGTTCCATCCCTTCACTATAGTTCCGCACAACGCACCGAACGAACTAGTTCGTTTGACGTCGGTGAATCTGCTTCCTAAGCTGGGACCCTTCCCCCACCGCATCCGACAGGAGCACCATGTCCACCCCTGCCCCCGCCCCGGCGGAATCACTTCCGCCGGGCACCACCGGCAGCACCCGCGCACGCTGGATCGTCCTGGCCGTCGTCGCCCTTGCCCAGCTGATGGTGGTGCTCGACGGCACCATCGTGAACATCGCCCTCCCCCAGGCGCAGCAGGCGCTGGGCATGAGCGACAGCGACCGCAGCTGGGTCGTGACCCTCTACGCCCTGGCCTTCGGCGCGCTCCTGCTCCTGGGCGGGCGCGTCGCCGACTACTGGGGACGCAAGCGGTCATTCCTCACCGGCATGGCCGGCTTCGCCCTCGCCTCCGCCCTGGGAGGCGTGGCGACGACCCCCGAGATGCTGCTGGCCGCGCGCGGCCTCCAGGGCGCGTTCGCGGCCCTGCTCGCCCCGGCCGCGCTGGCGATCCTTTCGGTCACCTTCCCCGGGGGCAGGGACCGCGTGAAGGCATTCGCCGTCTACGGGACGATCGCCGGAGGCGGCGCCGCCATCGGCCTGCTCCTGGGCGGCGTGCTCACCGAATACTTCAGCTGGCACTGGTGCCTGCTCGTGAACGTGCCGATCGCCGCCGTCGCGATCGCCGCAGGAATCCCGCTGCTCAAGGAAAGCCGCGCCGAAGGGGACACCCGGTACGACCTCCCCGGCGCCGTCCTGGTCACCGCGGGCCTCGCGTCCGTCGTCTACGGATTCTCCCGGGCGGAATACGGGTGGGCCCGGCCCGACACCATCGCCTTCCTCGCGGCCGGCGCCGTCCTGCTCGCCGTCTTCCTCCGCGTCGAGGCGGTCTCCAACCACCCGCTGCTACCCCTGCGGGTGCTTGCCGACCGGGTCCGCGGGGGTGCCTACCTCGTCTCGATCCTCGTCGGGGCCGCACTCCTTGGCGGCCTGCTCTACCTCACGCTCTACTTCCAGATCGTGCTCGGCCTCAGCCCGCTGGCCTCCGGCCTCGCCTCCCTGCCCATGACGGCCGCCATCATCGTCAGCGCGGCGCTCGTCTCCAAGGCGCTCCCCGTCGTCGGGCCGCGGATCCTGATGACCGCCGGCCCGCTCACCGCCGCCGCCGGGCTGCTCTACCTGAGCCGGATCAGCGTTGAGGGCAACTACGTCCTCGAGGTGCTGCCCGGCCAGCTGCTGCTGGGCATCGGACTGGCCCTGGTCTTCGTGCCCCTGCAGAACGTCGCCCTGGCCGGCATCGAATCCCGCGACGCCGGGGTGGCCAGCGCCGCCGTCACCGCCACCCAGCAGATCGGCGGATCGATCGGAACCGCCGTCTTCACCGCCCTCTATGCGGCCGCCGCGGCTACCGGCAGCGGCGAACCGGCCACCCTGGCTCCACTGGTCGAGGGCTACTCGAGCGTCTTCCTCGCCGCCGCCGTCGCCCTCGCGGCAGCCGCGCCCATCAGCTGGTTTATGGTGCGGGTGGACCGGAGGATGTTTTCCACCTCGAGCGAAGCGGTGCACCTTGGCTGACCGGTTCCCCCCGGTGCTTGCGCTACGTTTAACAGCATGAATCCCTTGAGCGTGCTGGTCGGCAAAGCGGTGCGCCGCGCCTCGAAACTGCGGGGTGGCGGCTCGGCCCTTCCCGGCCTCGTCGTCGAACGGATGGACCCGGGCTTCATGGGCCGGGCCCTGTCCACCCTTGAGCACGGCGTGATGGTGGTCAGCGGCACCAACGGCAAGACCACGACCACCAAGATGGTCGTTGAACTGCTCGAGGGTCAGGGCCTCAAGGTTTTCACGAACCGCACGGGCAGCAACTTCACCCGGGGCGTCGCCGCGGCCCTGCTCGGCGAGGTGGACTGGCGCGGACGCCTCGACGCGGACATCGCCGTCCTTGAACTCGACGAGGCCCACGCCGTGCATTTCGTGAACCTTGTCCGCCCGAAGTACTCCCTGCTGCTGAACGTCCTGAGGGATCAGCTCGACCGGTTCGGGGAGATCGACGCGACCACGCGCCTGCTGGGCAGGATCGCCGCCGCCACCGCCGGGACGGTGATCCTCAACCGCGAAGACCCGCGGGTGGCCGGCCTCGCGCCGACGGTGCGGGACGCCGGCGTCGTCTACTTCGGCCTCGACCCCTCGCTTCGCAGCACCTTCCCGAACGACGACGAACTCCGGGGCGCCACCGGCGTTCCGGCGCCGTCGGACCTCCCCGCCGATGTCGTGCTGGAGCAGGTCGAAGGCAACGGCGCGGTGTTCGGCGTCGGCGGGAGGTCGGTGCCGGCCGACCTGCGCCTGCGAGGGGTCTACAACATCTTCAATGCGGCCGCCGCTCTGGCCGCGGCCCGCACCGTGCTCGGCGGGGCCGCCGACGAGGACGCCCTCTTCGCCTCGCTGTCGGCCGTCGAACCGGCCTTCGGGCGCGGCGAGAGCCTCACCGTGAACGGCCAGCCCCTCGAACTGGTCCTGGTGAAAAACCCCAGCGGCTTCCGGCTTGGACTCAAGTCTTTCGATCCGGCCGGACACGCCACCATGATTGCGATCAACGACAACTACGCCGACGGCCGCGACATGTCGTGGCTGTGGGACGTTGACTTCGACTCGCTGCGCGCCGCCGGCGTCGACCTCGTCACCGGGGTGCGCGCCTACGACATGGCGCTGCGCCTGAAATACGACGACGTCGAGGTCCGCGGCATCGAGCCCGAGATCCCGGCGGCGCTCAAGGAGTTCATCGCCGGCAGCCCGGGTCAGCCAAAACGCATCTTCTGCACCTACACGGCGATGCTCGCCGTGCGGCGCGAATTGTCCAAGATCACGACCGTCGAGGTGGTTTCCTGATGTCCAAGGGCACGATATCCATCCTTCAGCTGTACCCCCGCGAGATGAACATCTACGGTGACTGGGGCAACGTCCTGGTGCTCAAGCAGCGCCTGGCCTGGCACGGATACGACGCCGTCATCTCCGAACACAACGCCGGCGACAGCTTCCCCGACGACGCCGACCTGATCATCGGCGGAGGCGGGCAGGACAGCGGCCAGCTGGTGATCCAGGAGGACCTTCAGGCCATTGGGCCCCGCCTGCGCGGACTGGCCGAGGACGGGCAGCCGATGCTTGCCATCTGCGGGCTCTACCAGCTGTTCGGCAAATTCTTTCGGACCGTGGACGGCACGGTGATCCCGGGCATCGGGGTGCTCGACCTTGAGACCCACGGTGGAAAGGAGCGCCTCATCGGCAACGTCGTCGCCACCAGCGGGGAGTTCGGCGAGATCCACGGGTACGAGAACCACAGCGGGCAGACCTTCCTGGGCGCCGGAGTGACGCCGCTTGCCACCGTCACCAAGGGTGAGGGCAACAACGCCCGCGACAACCACGAGGGCGCGCGCCACCACAATGTGGTGGCCAGCTACCTCCACGGCTCGCTGCTCCCGAAAAACCCGGCGATCGCTGACTTCCTTATCCGGACCGCAGTCGAGCGGAAGTACGGGACCTTCGAGCCAGGCGAGGTTGACGACACCCTCGCCGACCTCGCCCGGCGCCATGCGGGCAGCCGTCCGCGCTGACTCCCGCCCGCGCTGACCCGCGTCCGTTGGCCCCGCCCCTTGGCTCCGCCCAGTAAGCCAGCGGGGTCATCCGGGCAGGTCATTCAGGCAGGCCAGTCAGGCAGCTCATCCGGTTCCCGGACCGCTCGGTAGGGGCGCCGGAGGGGAACCAGTTCCCGGCCGGCGCCGCGGCATGCAAAAGTTAAGGCTTATGAGCAACCCCTTCCTCGAGCCGAGCACGCTCCCCTACCAGCTGCCGCCCTTCGACCGCATCGAGGACGGGCACTACCTGCCGGCCTTCGAGGCGGGGTTCGCGGAGCAGCTCGCCGAGATCGGGGCCATCACCGCCACCCCGGAGCCCGCAGACTTCGAGAACACCATCGGCGCCCTTGAGCGTTCGGGGCAGGTCCTGCAGCGGGTGGCGGCCGCATTCTCCAACCGTTCCTCGGCCGACTCCACGGCCGCCATCCAGGAGATCGAGACGCGGATCGCGCCGCGCCTTGCCGAGCATTCGGACAATATCCACCTCGACCGCGCCCTCTTCGAGCGCCTCAAGGCGGTCCCCGCGGACGGCCTCGACGCCGAACCGGCCCGGCTGCTGGCCGAGTACCTTCGGCGGTTCACGGCCGCGGGCGCCGAGCTCGACGACGCCGCCCAGGCCCGGCTGCGCGGGCTCAACGCCGAGCTGTCCGAACTGTCGACCGAGTACCAGCAGCGGCTGCTGCGGGACACCAATGCCTCCGCGCTCCTGCTCGACACCGCTGCCGAGCTCGACGGCCTCCCGGCCGATGACATCTCAGCCGCCGCAGCCGCCGCCGTTGCGGCAGGCCACCCCGGCAAATACCTGCTCACCCTGATCCTTCCGACCAACCAGCCGGCGATGGCGCTGCTGACCGACCGCGCGGTGCGCCGGCGGCTCTACGAACTGTCGGTGAACCGCGGCTTCCACGACGGCCGGGACAACACGCTTGAGCTGGCCGCACGCATGGCGGCCCTGCGCGCGGACCGCGCCGCCCTCCTGGGCTTCGACACGTACGCCGCGGCTGCCACGGACGACCAGACCGCACCCTCGCTCGGGGCCATCCGGGAGCGCCTGGCCGCCCTGGCCGGCCCCGCGGTGCGCAACGCCCGGGCGGAGGCCGCCGAGCTCGAGGCCGACGCCGGGCACCCGCTGGAGCCATGGGACTGGGCCTTCCACTCCGAGCGGGTCCGGCGCTCGAAGTACGACGTCGACCTCGCCGCGCTCCGGCCCTACTTTGAGCTGGACCGCGTCCTGAAGGACGGCGTCTTCTTCGCGGCCGGTCAGCTGTACGGGCTGCGCTTTACCGAACGCCCGGACCTCATCGGCTACCATCCCGAGGTGCGCGTGTGGGAGGTCTTCAACGAGGACGGATCCGGCCTGGGCCTGTTCCTCGGCGACTACTACACCCGCGACACGAAGAACGGGGGCGCCTGGATGAACTCATTCGTTGACCAGTCGCAGCTCCTGGGCACCCGCGCCATCGTGGTGAACAACCTGAACATTCCCAAGCCTCCGCCCGGGGAGCCGACCCTCCTCAGCTTTGACGAGGTCGTCACCGCCTTCCACGAGTTCGGCCACGCACTGCACGGCCTGTTCTCGAACGTCACCTACCCCACCTTTTCAGGCACCAGCGTCCCGCGCGACTTCGTCGAATACCCCTCGCAGGTCAATGAGATGTGGATGCTGTGGCCCGAGGTCGTGACGAACTACGCCCGCCACCATGAGACCGGGGAGGCCCTCCCGCAGGAGGTCATCGACCGCGTCACAGCGGCGTCGACATGGGGCGAAGGCTTCGCCACCACCGAGTACCTCGGAGCGACCCTGCTCGACCTCGCCTGGCATTCCCTGACGCCCGGCACTCCCGTTGAGGACCCTGCGGCCTTCGAGCAGCGGGCGCTCCACGAGGCAGGCGTCGACTTTGCCCTGGTTCCGCCGCGCTACCGGACCGGCTATTTCAAGCACATCTTCGCCGGCGGCTATGCCGCCGCCTACTACGCCTACATCTGGAGCGAGGTCCTCGACGCCGACACCGTCGAGTGGTTCAAGTCCTCGGGAGGACTCACCCGGGCCAACGGCGACACCTTCCGCACCGAGCTGCTTTCACGAGGGAACAGCATCGACCCGCTCCAGGCGTTCCGCAACTTCCGGGGCCGGGATGCCGAACTGGAGCCGCTGTTGAAGCGGCGGGGCCTGGCCTGAACCCGGATGGTCACAATTGCCCAGGTCCAGCGCCTGCACACCGCCTGGTTCGCGGCGCTTGCGACCGCCACCGGCGGGAAGACCTTCTCCACCCACGGGTGCACGTGGGCGTGGCTTCCGGCGCGGTCACAGCTTCTGCTCCTGTTCCCGGAGGAGGTCTCGCTGGCCGGCATCCGGCCGGGCCTCGCCGAGGGCAGCAGGCTGGGAGCGAAGACGGTGGGCGTCTGGCTGAACGGCGCGGTGCGCAGCAGCGCCCTGTCGTCCCTGGGGTTCTCCCCGGGGTGGCAGCCGTGGTGGATGGCCGCGCCGGTCGGGATTCCGGCCGCCTATGAGGACGGCGCCGCCGAACTGTCGACGGACGTGCCCGAGTATCTGGGGCCGCTGGCCCGGGAACTGCGGGTGGTGCGGTCCCAGCCACGGCAGGCCTGGCACGCCGAGACACGGGTCGGCGGGAACGTCGTCGGCGCGGCCTACGCGTTCTACCCCTCCGGGGTTCCGGGGCTGCGGGGCCTCGGCGGGATCTTCTCGCTCGAGGTCCTGCCGGAGTACCGCCACCGCGGCCTCGGCACCGCGCTGCTGAGCCGCGCGGCCAAGACGGCGGCCGCCTCCGGGGCCCGGCACCTGGCGGTCAATGCGGCACCCTCCGGGTCCGAGTTCTTCGCGGCCCGGGGCTTCGACCTCGTGGGCCGCGGCAAGACCCTGTGGATGGCGCTCTAGGCCTTGGCCGGCAGGGTGGACGACAGGGGGGACGGCAGCCCTAGGCTTCCGGCGCGGGCCGGGGCCGGAACCGCCGGATGCTGTAAGCGATAAACGCCGCCGCGAGCAGTGCCGAAACGATCAGTCCCGAGCCGACGCTCCAGCCGCCGGGCAGCCACCACTGTGCCTCGAGCGGCCACCACCCGGGCGCGGGCGGCTGAATTCCCCAGAGCACGCCGACGAGGGCCAGCACGAGGGCGGCGGTGAAGCTGAGGGCGATATTGCGCCGGGTCCGAACTCCATGGGCGGCGGCCGCGAAGGCCCGGGTCTTGACCGGCTGCAGCCACCGGCGGGCCCATTCGTACTGCTGGGCGAGCACCGTGAGTCCGGCGACGAGTGCCAGCAGGCCGGGGCCGGGGAGGACGAGGGCAGCGAGCCCAATGGCCACGAGGAGCCAGCCCACGACCAGCCCGGCCACACGTTTTGCGCCCCGGGGCCGGGTCCGTCCTCCAAACCGCGCCATTCGAAACCTCCGAAGTTTCCGCCTGCTCCTGCGCCGGCACCGGATGAGCGCCGGCCTTACCGGCCTGCCGGATGGCCGAATCCGACTGGCCCGCCTGCCGCTCCCGCGTTGGGGCGGGAGCGGCAGCGGGGCCAGTCGAGTGCCGGTTGCTGGATCAAAGACCCGTTATCGACGGGTCGTTGCGCCGGCCTGTGTCAGCTAAACGTTCAGGCCGGCCGCAGAGTTCGCGCCGACCTGGTCGACCTTGCGGTGGAAACGCATTCCGGCCTTGCCGCCGAGCACGGCCCCGATCAGGGGGACGATGACGGCGATGACGAGGGCGACGATTCCGCCGGTGGTCAGTGCGCCCTCATTGACGGGGATGCGGGGGAAGCCGTTGAGGCTGCCGAGGACGTTGAACTGGCTGCCGGCGACGGCGCCGAGGACGGCAAGGAGAATGGCTACGGCGATGGCCCACAGCCAGACCGCGAGGCCCTGCTTGGCACCGTCGAAGCGCGCCATGCGCCCGGCGACGTACCCGCCGCAGTAGTAGGCGATGAAAAGGATTGCCGCGAGCACGAGTCCGCTGACGATGCCCACGGTCTGCAGGTCCTGGGAGGCCTGGTTGGCGACCTGTCCGGCGTCGGCGTTGTTCGCGACCCCAACTCCTGCTCCGACCGCGCCGAGAAGTGCGGTGAGGACCACCGCGATGCCCGTGGCCGTCATCCAGCCGAAGAAGGCCGAGCCGAACTTCATTCCGCCGAACTGCCGGCGCTCCTCGGCGACCATCTCGTCACGTCTACCCTTCGGTGTACTCGAACCGGAGGTGTTGTGCTGTGCCATGAAAATCTCCTTCAACATGCGGTGCGTGTGTGTTGATCCAACCGGCACGCGCGGTGCCGATCGCTGATTCAACGCTAGTAGCCAACCGCTAGATGGACTAGTAGTAAGTAAGCTTGCCATTTCTCACATGCGCCCCTAGAGTGGGCGGTGCAAGCAGCCCGGGGCCTCGTGCCCATGACCTCCACTACGGCGCCGCCCACCGCGGCGGAGCCAGTGAACACCTTCGTGAACACCAAGGAGAAACATGATTACCCAGGAAAACCTGAACGACCTGGCCGCCGGCCGCGGAAACGTGTACACCAATGACGGCAGCAAGCTCGGCTCGATCGGCCAGCTTTATGTTGACGACGAGACCGGGCAGCCCAGCTGGGTCACGGTCAACACCGGCCTTTTCGGCACCTCCGAGTCGTTCGTTCCGCTCCAGGCGGCATCGGTTGACGGCAACGACGTCCGCGTCCCCTACAGCAAGGACCTCGTTAAGGACGCTCCCAAGGTGGACAAGGACGGCCACCTGAGCCCCGAGGAGGAGGACCGCCTGTACCGGCACTACAGCCTCAACGGCGGCTCCGACGGGACGCGCGGCGTCGACTACGACACCGCCGGCACGACCACCGGCCGCGAAGCCGTCGGCCACGACACCTCCGGCCCCACCACCGACGAGGCGATGACCCGCTCGGAGGAGCAGCTGCGCGTGGGCACCGAGTCGCGCGAAGCCGGCCGGGTGCGCCTGCGCAAGTTCGTCGTGTCCGAGAACGTCAGCCAGACGGTTCCGGTGCAGCGTGAGGAGGTCCGCCTCGAGCGTGAGCCGATCACCGACGCCAACCGCGGTGCCGCAATGGCCGGCCCGGCCATCAGCGAGGAGGAGCACGAGGTCGTCCTGCACGAGGAGCGGCCCGTCGTGGAGAAGGAAGCCGTTCCGGTCGAACGCGTCCGCCTCGATAAGGAGACGGTGACCGAGCAGCACACCGTCAACGAGGAGGTCCGCAAGGAGCAGATCGAGCCCGACGGCGATCTCGGCCGCGGCCGGCACTGATTCCCGGCCCTCCGGGGAACGCAGAAGGGGCACCGCCTGATGGCGGTGCCCCTTCTTTTATGCCTTGTTCTTTTATGCCCTGAGCCTGCTGCGCCGGCTGCTACCAGCCGCGCTCGGCGAGGCGGTGCGGCTGCGGCAGCTCGTCGACGTTGATGCCGACCATGGCCTCGCCCAGGCCGCGGGAGACCTTGGCGACCATGTCCGGGTCGTCATGGAAGGTCGTCGCCTTGACGATGGCGGCGGCCCGCTCGGCGGGGTTTCCGGCCTTGAAGATGCCCGAACCGACGAACACGCCGTCGGCGCCGAGCTGCATCATCATGGCGGCGTCGGCGGGGGTCGCAATGCCGCCGGCGGTGAAGAGGACAACCGGCAGGCGGCCCTCCCGGGCGACCTCCTTGACCAGTTCGTAGGGCGCCTGCAGTTCCTTGGCGGCGACGTAGAGTTCGTCCTCGGCCATTGAGGAAAGCCGGGCGATCTCCGAGCGGATCTTGCGCATGTGCATCGTCGCGTTGGAGACGTCGCCGGTGCCGGCCTCGCCCTTGGAGCGGATCATCGCCGCGCCCTCATTGAGGCGGCGCAGCGCCTCCCCCAGGTTCGTGGCGCCGCAGACGAAGGGCACCGTGAACTTCCACTTGTCGATGTGGTTGGAGTAGTCGGCCGGGGTCAGCACCTCGGACTCGTCGATGTAGTCGACGCCGAGCGACTGCAGCACCTGCGCCTCGACGAAGTGCCCGATCCGGGCCTTGGCCATCACCGGGATGGACACGGCGTCGATGATGCCGTCGATCATGTCGGGGTCGCTCATGCGCGAGACCCCGCCCTGGGCGCGGATGTCGGCCGGGACCCGCTCGAGGGCCATGACAGCCACCGCGCCGGCATCTTCGGCGATCCGGGCCTGCTCCGGCGTGACAACGTCCATAATCACGCCGCCCTTCAGCATTTCAGCCATTCCGCGCTTGACGCGGCTGCCGCCGGTCGAAGCGGCGGTTGTTGAATTGTCGTCAACGGTGGACACAGAAAGCCCCTAAAGATTGGTAAAAGGTAACGCATCCCATAATACGCCCGGACGGGCCGGCGCACCGCTGCCCGTTCCGTTCCCGTCCGGCGGTTCCGGCGGGCCCGTCCGGAAAGGGCGGCTATCCTTCCGCGCCGGCGCGCGGGCGCCCGGGCGCCGCGGCCTGGTTTTCCCGAAGCGCCGGAGAGGATCGCGGCACCAGGACCAGCACGGCCAAGGGCAGCAGGGTGACCTCGGCGGGGACGGGCCCGACCAGTTCCCCGTCGGCGTAAACATTCAGGCCCGGCGCCGCCGTCAGGCGGACCAGCCGGCCCCGGGAGGAGGCGACGCCCGGCTGGGTCAGGTGGGCGCCGCGGAAGGCGCGGAGGAACACGGAGGCGAGGCGGACCCTGCCGCCGCCACGCAGGCGGACGACGTCGAGCAGGCCGTCGTCGGCGGCGGCGTCGGGGGCGATGCGGATGCCGCCGCCGTACTGGCCGACGTTGCCGACCGCGACGAACCAACCGGGAAAGTCCTCCCGGTCGCCGTCGACCTCGACGCCGAAACCGACGCCCTTCCAGGTGAGAAGTGCCCGCACTCCCCCGGCGAGGTAGCTCAGGGGGCCCAGGCCGACCCGGGCGGCGTTGGCCAGTTCCGCCGCGAGCCCGTCGAATCCGATGTGGGCGACGCCGAGGAACGGGACCCCGTTCACGCAGCCGAGGTCGAGGGGGCGCACCGTCAGGGTTGAGAGCGAGCGAACGGCCCGGACGGGGTTGACCGGCAGACCCAGCCGGCGGACCGTGTCATTGCCCCGCCCGCCGCCAAGGGTCAGCAGCACCGCCGAGGTGCCGCGGATGCCGGCGGCCACGGCGCCGTGGAGGCCGTCGCCGCCGAGGGAGGCGACGAGGGTGTCCGGGCCGGCCGTGGCGGCGGCCGTGCGGGCGTCGGCCAGTCCTTCAGTCACATGCTCGACGACGTCGTAGCCCTGCCCGGCCAGGGCGCTGCGGACCCCGGCCCGGAATCTCATGCTGCGGCCGCGCCCGGAGGTGGGGTTGACGATCAGCAGGGCCCGCGGCGGGGCGGGCGCGGCGGCCGGCGGCACGCTCATCGAACTGTACGGCCGCTGGCAGGCACCGGGTTCAGCCCTGCCCGGCGGGGCGGGGGTCCATCGACTGGCGCCGCACGGCGGCGACCCGCTGGAACACTGTGACTCCGCTGGCGAGGGCGAGCAGGACCAGGACGCCGAGGAGGAACTCCCCCGGCAGGCCAAGGCCGGTCAGTCCGGCGGTGACGAGCACCGACACGAGCCGCTCGGCGCGTTCGGCGATGCCGACGCTGGCGTCGAAGCCGAGCGCCTCGGCCTTGGCCCGGGCGTAGGAGACGAGCATTCCGAGGACGAGGCACAGCAGGGCCGCGACCGCCGTCGGGACGGAGTCCCCGCCGGTGAAGTACCAGATGGCCAGGCCCGCGACCACCGCGCCGTCGGCCACCCGGTCGAGCGTGGAATCGAGGAAGCTCCCCCACGGGCCGCTGGGTCCCCGCAGCCGGGCCATGATGCCGTCGATGACGTCGGAGAAGACAAACGCGGTGATGAACAGCGTGCCCCAGAAGAGCTCGCCCTGCGGGTAGAAGGCCAGGGCGCCGACGGCCACGCCGGCCGTGCCGGTGATGGTCACGGCGTCAGGGCTGACCCCCCACCGCAGCAGCAGGGCAGCCAGCGGGGTGAACAGGGTCGTAAAGAAGGTCCTGGCGTACTTGTTGAGCATGATTCAGGCACGCCCTTCCGCAGCATCGGCATTCCGCACACCCGCGGCGGCACCGGAGCCGGGCCAGCCTGCGGCCACCTGCCGGCGCACCTCGTCGAGGGTCTGCGTCACCGCCTTGGTCTGGGCGATGATCGGCAGGAAGTTCCCGTCCCCGCCCCAGCGCGGGACGACGTGCTGGTGCAGGTGCGCCGCGATGCCCGCGCCCCCGGTGCGGCCCTGGTTCATGCCGATGTTGAAGCCGGTGGGGTTGGACACCGTCCGGAGCACCCGCATCGCCGTCTGGGTCAGGTCGGCGAATTCCGCCGTCTCGGGCCCGTCGATATCGGTGTAGTCCGGAAGGTGGCGGTAGGGAACCACGAGGAGGTGACCGGGATTGTAGGGGTAGAGGTTGAGCACCACATAGCAGTGCTCGCCCCGGTGGACGATGAGGGACTCCTCGTCGCTGCGGGTCGGGGCCACACAGAACGGGCAGTCGTTCTCGCCGGTGACCTGGTCCTGGCCGCCCTTGATGTAGGCGAGGCGGTGCGGGGTCCACAGGCGCTGGAAGGCATCGGGCACGCCGGCGAGCTGGAAGTCATCCGTCGCCGCGGCATCCCCGGGGTAGTCCGCTCCGGCGTCTGGGGTCCGCTCCATCAGAGAGACTTATCCCGGGTCCGGACCGTGTCCACGATGCGCTTCACGGCATCCTCAACGGGCACCTGGTTCTCCTGGCTTCCGTCGCGGAAGCGGAACGAGACGGCGCCGGCCTCCTGGTCCTCACCGCCGGCGATCAGGACGAAGGGCACCTTCTCCTTGCTCGCCGTGCGGATCTTCTTGGGGAACCTATCCGTGCCGGCGTCCACCTGGGCGCGGATGCCCTCAGCCTTGAGCCGGTCGACGACGTCGTACAGGTAGTCATTGAAGGCCTCCGCCACGGGAACGGCGAGGACCTGCACCGGTGCGAGCCAGGCCGGGAACGCGCCGGCGTAGTGCTCGGTGAGCACGCCCATGAACCGCTCGATCGAGCCGAACAGGGCGCGGTGGATCATCACGGGGCGCTGGCGGGTGCCGTCGGCGGCCTGGTACTCCATCTCGAAGCGCTCGGGCAGGTTGAAGTCGAGCTGGATGGTCGACATCTGCCAGGTGCGGCCGATGGCGTCCTTGGCCTGGACGGAGATCTTCGGGCCGTAGAAGGCCGCTCCCCCGGGGTCGGGAACCAGTTCGAGGCCTGACTCCTGGGCCACCTCGGCGAGGGTGCGGGTCGCTTCCTCCCAGATGTCGTCGGCGCCGACGGACTTCTCCTCGTTCCGGGTGGAGAGTTCGAGGTAGAAGTCGTCGAGCCCGTAGTCCTTGAGCAGCCCCAGCACGAAGTTCAGCGTCCCGGTCAGCTCCTCCTTCATCTGCTCGCGCGTGCAGTAGATGTGGGCGTCGTCCTGGGTCATGCCGCGGACCCGGGTGAGGCCGTGGATGACGCCTGACTTCTCGTACCGGTACACCGAACCGAATTCGAAGAGCCGCAGCGGCAGTTCCCGGTAGGAACGCCCGCGGGACTTGTAGATCAGGTTGTGCATGGGGCAGTTCATCGGCTTGAGGTAGTAGTCCTGCCCGGGCTTGCGCACCGACCCGTCCTCATTGAGCTCCGCGTCAACGTGCATCGGGGGGAACATGCCGTCCCGGTACCAGTCGAGGTGGCCGGAGACCTCGTAGAGGTGGCCCTTGGTGATGTGCGGGGTGTAGACGAACTCGTACCCGGCCTCGGTGTGGCGCTGGCGGGAGTAGTCCTCCATGGCCTTGCGGATGATGCCGCCCTTGGGGTGGAACACGGGCAGGCCCGAGCCGAGTTCGTCCGGGAACGAGAAGAGGTCGAGCTCGGTGCCCAGCCGGCGGTGGTCGCGGCGCTCGGCCTCGGCCAGGCGCTCCTGGTAGGCCTTCAGGTCATCCTTGGTGGGCCAGGCGGTTCCGTAGATCCGCTGCAGCTGCTTGTTCTTCTCGCTGCCGCGCCAGTAGGCCGCCGCGGACCGGGTGAGCGCGAAGGCGTTGGAGATCAACTTGGTGTTGGGCAGGTGCGGCCCGCGGCACAGGTCCTCCCAGATGACGTCGCCCGATTTCCGGTCGACATTGCCGTAGATCGACAGCCCGCCGGCACCGACCTCAACGGAGGCGCCCTCCTCGTCGGAGGCATCGCCCTTGAGGCCAATCAGTTCGAGCTTGTAGGGCTCGTCGGCCATGGCCAGGCGCGCCTCGTCCTCGGACACCTCGCGGCGCACGAAGAGCTGGTTCGCGTTGACGATCTTCTGCATCATCTTCTCGAGCTGCTTGAGCTCGTCGGGGGTGAACGGCTCCTCGACGTCGAAGTCGTAGTAGAAGCCGTCGGTGATGTACGGCCCGATGCCGAGCCGGGCACCGGGCCGCAGCTGCTGCACCGCCTGGGCGAGCACGTGCGTGGCCGAGTGCCGCAGCACCTGGAGGCCCTCGGGCGAGCCCATTGTCACTGCCTCGACCTGCGCACCCTCGGGCAGCGGCTGGTCGAGGTCCTTCAATTCACCGTTGACCCGGACCACGACGACGTCGCGGCGTTCCCGGAAGAGGTCGGCACCGGTCGTGCCCGCGGTCACCTGGTTCTCTTCGCCATCGACGATGAGGGTGATTGGTAGGGGCGCTGACACAGTGGTCTCCTTGCGAAAGAGGTACGAGCTTATGGCTGGCGTGCATCCGGGGCCGGCGCGCCCGAAATCGGGCGTCGCCGCGGTCCTCTGATCGTATCCGCTGCGCTCGGGCGCGACCAACAACCGCCGCGCCACGCCCGGGCGTCCGTCCGGCAACCGGGCGGAGGCGGTGAGAGGATCGGGGAATGGATTCAACGGTGAATGTGATCACCCTCGGGGTGCGCAGCCTCGGGGCCTCCCTCGCCTTCTACGCGGACGGGCTGGGCTGGGCGCCCAAACTCTCCGTCCCGGAGGAGGTGGCCTTCTTCCAGGTGGGCCATGGGCTGCTGCTGTCTCTGTTCCGCCTCGACCACCTCGCCGCGGAGGCCGGCGGAGGCGGGCCGGGGAACCCGCAGCTGTTCACCCTGGCCCACAATGTTGACTCACCGGAGGCGGTCGATGCGGTGCTCCACGAGGCTGCAGCCGCCGGCGGAACGATCGTGGCTGCGGGCACCCAGATGAGCTGGGGCGGGTATTCCGGGTACTTCGCGGATCCTGACGGATTCCGGTGGGAGGTCTGCTACAACCCCGGCCTGAGGGTGGAGCCGGACGGAACCGTTTCCATCGTCGAAATCGCCTGACGGAATCGAAACCGGTGCAGCGGCGTTGCATCAGTAGGTACTGAAACCACAACAGCACCACATTTTGCAGCCATCCCAGGAGGAGCACCGTGGATTACACACCAGAAAACGGGACCATCACCATGTTCTCGACATCGTGGTGCGGCTACTGCCGCCGGCTGAAGTCCCAGCTCACAGCCCAGGGCATCGGCTTCCGCGAGATCAACATCGAGGAGACCGAGGGGACGGCCGAACTGGTCGCCTCGCTTAACGGCGGAAACCAGACCGTTCCCACCGTCATCTTCCCCGATGGCTCCACGGCGACGAACCCGTCCGTGGCGGAGGTCAAGACCCGCCTCGGCGTCTAGGCCGCAGCGGCCGGCCGGCGGGCGCGTCCCGCCGGCTGCCGCGCTGCCGGCCCGACAGGTCCGGCACACCAGGTCCGGGCCTAGCTGCCGTCCCTACAGGCCGTCCAGCAGCAGGTCAGGTCTTCCAGACCCGGCGCGACGGATGCGGTTCTACGGCTGTGGTTCTACAGCTGTGGTTCTACAGATCCGGCGCCGGTACGAGCCGCACGTGCCGGTCGTAGGCACCGAGAACCGTTTCCTCAAGGTCCCGGACCCGAATGCCCGGGCGAAGATCCTCGGCCGCTCCCGCGGTGGCCGGGTCCCACTTCAGGTCAAGGGCCGAGTACGCATCGGTGAGCACAGCCCGCAGGGGCGCCGCGTCCTCAATGATCAGCACCGACGAGAACAGCCACGCCCCGGCCACCACCCGCTGCGCCGTTCCCACCAGCTTGAGCTGCCCCCGACCGCCCGCCGGGCCGTGGACACTGAACTCCCCGGGACAGTACTCCCCCGGGATCTCGCCCACCGCGGCGGAGACGCCGGCGTCCCGCAGCGCCCGGGCGAAGAGGCCCCCGAAGAATTCGAAGCGGGCGCGGGTGGCGGCCACCGGATCGGACGCCGGTTCGATATGGTCCACGACCAGGCAGCCCCGGTGGTATGCGGCGGCCCTTCCGCCGGCCCGGCGCACCACCGGCTCGAACCCGGCCGCCCGCACCTTGCCGCTGGCCTCAGGAAATCCAGGAAGCCGCGCGTCGCGCTGCCCGAAGGCCACCGTCGGCTCCGGCCGGTACAGCCGCAGGGTGGGGCCGCGCTGCCCTGCCGCCACCTCCCTCAGGAGCCCGATGCCCGCGTCGAGGTCCTCTGCGGCACCCGCCGTGCGGCGCAGCTGGTGCACCTCAAGCGTGTCCGCTCCGTCCCAGGGGTTCCCCATGGCCTCCGGCTCCGTCCGTTCGTTCGTTCCGCCTCGTCCACCTGCGCTCCGGCTCTCCAGCGGGCTGGTCGACCCGCCTCGGGGCCGCCTGCGCCCGGCAGCGGGCCCGCGCCCAATCTATATGACAGTCTTGGAGTTGTAAGGTCCGGGCCGCCCCGGTGCAGTGCCGGCGGCGCACCGGAACCGTTCCGCAGCACCGAACTCCACCGGGGGCACTTCATGGACTCAGCGCGCACCTTCGATTCCGTTTCGATCATCTTCAACCCCAACAGCACCGGGGACGCGCCACGGCTCGCCAACGGGCTCCACGACGACCTGACCCGGCTCCTGTCCTACTCTCCGGAGATCACCCTGCGGCCCACCGAGCGCGCCGGTCACGCCGTTGAACTCGCCCGCGAGGCCGCTCGGCGGGGCAACGCCCTGGTGATCTCGGTCAGCGGCGACGGCGGGTACAACGAGGTGGTCAACGGGGTGATGCAGAGCGGCAGCAGCGACGTCGTCTGCGCCGTTCTGGCCGCGGGAAACGCCAACGACCACCGCCGCACCACCGCGACCAAACCCCTTCCCGAGGCGATCGCCGAGGGCGAGGTGCGGCGCCTCGACCTCCTGAAAATCACGATTGGCGATGGAGCGGAGGCCGAGACGAACTACGCCCACTCCTACATCGGTTTCGGGCTCACGCCCGTGGTGGCGATCGACCTTGAAAAGGGAAGCAAGGGCGCCCTCAAGGAAATGGTGACCGCGGTGCGTACCTTCGCGAAGTTCAAGCCCTTCGAGATCCGCCAGACCGACGGGGTCCACCGCAGGTTCGACAGCCTCGTGCTGGCGAACATCCCGGAGATGGCGAAGTATGCAACCCTGAGCGAGGCAGAGGACCACCCGTCCGACGGACAGTTTGAAGTGGTGGTCTTTCCCCATATGGCCAAGTGGAAGGTGCTGCTGACGGCACTGCGTGCAGCCTCCAAGGGGCTCGGAAAGCAGCCCAGCGTCAGCAGGTACGAGTTCACCACCGTTAAGCCGATGCCATACCAGCTCGACGGCGAGGTCAAGTCTGCCCCGGCCGAGACGAAGGTTCTGGTCGAGGCCGCCCCCCGCGCACTGGCCGTCCTCGGCTGAGCCGCGGTTCAGCCCGGCGCGGGGATGGGCGCTGGAGAAGTTTATTGAGAACGCCGCGGCGGGGGAACTAGGATGAAGGTACCGGTCCGCGGAGAACTCCGCAGATCCGAAGGTTCAGCAGAGGGCCTCTCAAGCCGGGCACAGCGCCCGGCACCATGACGCGAGGCAAACCGTGGCACCAGAACCCACGCTGAACGAATTTGAAGTCGTTTTCGGGCGGGTCAAGGGCCTGCTCCTGACCCGGGAAACGGCCAGCCACGCGGTCGACCTCCTGGCCGAGGCGGCCCGCGACACCATCCCCGGCGCCATGGGCGCCGGTGTGACCCTGATCGCCGCCGGCACCCCCACCAGCACCGGCTATACCGACCCGCTGGTGGCACGGGTCGACGCCCTGCAATACCGGCTGAACGAAGGCCCCTGCCTCACCGCCTGGGCGGAGGCAACACCCGTTCAGGTCGACGACACCCAGACGGAGCCGCGCTGGCCGCGGTGGAGTGCCGCCGCCGCGGGGATCCCGATCCGGTCCTGCGTGAGCGTCCCCCTGCAGCGCGGCCGCACCACCATCGGTGCCCTGAAGGTGTACTCGGCAGCCCCTGCCGCGTTCGACGCCGGCACCGCGGCCCTGCTGACCCGGTTCGCCGCGTCCGCCGCGGCCCTGCTCGGCCATATCCAGACGACCGAGACGCCGCAGCGGATCAGCGCCGGGCTCGCGGCCGCCCTGCGCAGCCGGGACGCCGTCGCCATGGCGCGGGGGGTCCTGATGGCCCGCCTGCACCTGACCGAAGACGAGTCGCTGCTGCGGCTGATCTCCCTGGCGCGCGAGAGCCGGGCGCCCCTGGCGGCGGTCGCCCGCACGCTGCTGGCCGGCGGACCGAGTACGGCCGGGCCGCGGTAGGCACCGGCCGGGTCCGGCCGCGGTAGGCACCGGTCGGGTCCGGCCGCGGTAGGCACCGGTCGGCGGTAGGCACCGGTAGGCACCGGCCGGCGCAGCGGGCGGACCCGCTGCGCTCGGCTCAGCGCCCTCCGTCGAGCGTCCGGCTGCGCTGTTCCAGCGCCGGTCCGCCGTAGGGGTAGTCGCTGAACCGGGGGGCGCTCACGGCGTCGAGCCGGCCGGCTTCCTCCGGGGTCAGCTCCAGCCCGGCGGAGGCGAGGTTATCGTTCAGCTGGTCCACCGTCCGCGCCCCAAGGATGACCGAGGTGACGGCCGGCTGGCGCGCCACCCAGGCCAGGGCCACCTGCGAGGCACTGACGCCGCGGGCCTTCGCGGTCTCTGAGACGGCGTCAATAATCCGCCACGTGCGCTCCTGGGCGTTGCGCTGCTCCCAGGCCTCCATCCCGCGCTTGGGATTCTCTCCCAGCCGGGTGGCTCCCGTGGGCGGGGTGTCCCGCGAGTACTTTCCGCTCAGCCAGCCGCCGCCGAGCGGTGACCACGGGAGCAGGCCCATGCCGGCGTCAAGGGTGGCCGGGACGATCTCGGCTTCGATCTCGCGCACCAGCAGGCTGTACTGCGGCTGGAGCGTGACCGGCGCGCTGTACCCGGCGGCCCGTGCGAGCATCACGGCCTTCGTCAGCTGCCACCCGGTGTAGTTGGAGAAGCCGTAGTAGGAGATTTTGCCGCTGCGCACCGCTTCGTCGAGGAATCCGAGGGTTTCCTCGAGCGGCGTGTGGGGGTCCCAGGAGTGCACCTGGTAGAGGTCGAGGTGGTCAACGCCGAGGCGGGTCAGTGAGGCGTCGAGTGCCCGGCGCAGGTGCCGGCGGGACAGGCCGAGGTCATTGACCCCCTTGCCCATGGGGAACCGGCCCTTGGAGGCGATCACCATTGAGTCACGCCCGGCCGGATTTCGAGCCAGCCACCGCCCGATGATTTCCTCGGACGTGCCGGCGGTGTAGACGTCCGCGGTGTCGATCAGGTTTCCGCCGGCGGAGGCGTAGGCGTCGAGGATGCGGTGGGACTCCGCCTCGTCGGCTTCCGCCCCGAAAGTCATCGTGCCAAGGGCCAGCGACGATACCGAGGTGCCGCTGCTGCCAAGTTTCCGGTACTCCATGCGATCCCTTCCGTTGCACTTCTCCTGCGGGGCGGCACCATGCCACCGCCCCGGCCCGGGGGCCGGGGCGGAGCAGGTGGTGCGGTGGTGCGGTGGCGCGGTGGCGCCCGGGCTGGGTCCGGGCGTTCCCGCTGCTTCCGACCTTAGTCAGTGACGACGACGTCGCGCCAGAACGCGTAGTGGTCCTTGATGTTCTGGGCCGCGTCCTTGGGCTGCGGGTAGAACCATCCGGCGTCGACGCTCTGCTTGCCGTCCGCCTCGAGGGTGACGTAGTGGGCCTGGCCCTTCCACGGGCAGGTGGTCTGTGTGGGGCTCGGCCGGAAGAACTCCTCCTTGACGGAGTCCTTCGGGAAGTAGTGGTTACCCTCGACCAGAACCGTAGTTGCGGATTCCGCGATGACCTGGTTGTTCCAGACTGCCTTTGGCATAGTTCCTGTTCCTTTGCGTTTGGTGCGCACGGACCGTTCCGGCCCACTTGTCCCAACGACCGGACGGCACTGACCATTCCGGAATCACTGACCATTCCGGAATCACTGACCATTCCGGAATCACAGCGGGCGGACCGTGAGGATCTGCTCGGACCGGCCGAAGGGCCCATCCAGATCGTGCAGGACACTGGAGGTGAGCCCCACCCCGTCCGCCCCGAACGTCACCCTCGTGTCCAGGCCCAGCCAGGACCCGGATGGCGGGCGGTGGAAGTGTAATTGGAGGTCGACGTTGGGAAACATCCAGCTGCCCGTGCCCGGCCGGACCCTGGCCGCGATCCCGTTGGCCGCATCCACCATTCCGCACAGGCGCACGAGGTCCGGCGTCGGCCCGTCATCAACGAGCTCCAGCGGTGTCCGCAGCCAGATGCGGCCACGGCCCGGGCGGTGGCCGGGCACCACGCGGAACTCGAGGGATTCGATGAAGCCGCCGGGCCACTGCGTCATGCCGTCGTAGGGACCCGCCTCGTCCGGCCCGGGCATGTCGGCATCCTCGAGGGCGGCGACCTCGGCGGTGTCGGTCCGCGCCAGCCGCCAGGCCCTCGCGGTGACCGCCGTGCGGCCCTGGGCGCGCAGCTCGGCCTCGAGCAGCTCGATCGTGCGTCCGGGCCGAAGGACCCGGGTGGAGATCTCGAACTCGCCGCCGGGAATCATGCCCAGGATGTCGAAGCCCACCCGGGCCAGCTGCAGGTCCGGGCGGGGTTCGCAGTCGAGCAGGTTTTGCACGAGCAGTCCCGCCACGGGCGCCATGTGCTGCTCCCCGGGATTCCAGGCTCCCTGGGCGTGGACGGTCGACTCGTACCGGCCCTCCCCCAACGAGCGGTAGTACGAGCCGGACATGCGCTGCTCCTTCGGCGATCTGCAGGTGGAAAGCGCTGGGCGGTGCTCCGGCGCACCCGCACCATGCTAGTGCAGGCTGCGGGCACCCCCGTCCGGCCCGGACCGGGACACGGGTGCCGGCCCCGTTTCCGGCGACTGTGGCCGGGAACCGATCTGCCGTTGCCGGAATAGAGCGGCGGATTGCGGGGTTGTCGAAAAATAGGCCCAGCCTTGTGCCGGCGCTCCCGCCCGGGAGTACAGGGGCCGCCGCGGTATGCGCGGCAGAAGCAAAAGTAGGCGCCGTCTTAGAAGAAAGAGAACTCATGCCTCGCAGCACGTCACCACAGGTGTCCCAAGATCCACCTTCGGCAAAACCGGCACCGTTGCCGGCCGAGCCCGGGGTGTCGGCGAAGGACCGCCTGGTCATCCGCCTCCTCATCGT
Source organism: uncultured Arthrobacter sp. (assembly GCF_902805515.1). Taxonomy (GTDB): domain Bacteria; phylum Actinomycetota; class Actinomycetes; order Actinomycetales; family Micrococcaceae; genus Arthrobacter_D. The sequence goes on from NZ_CADCTE010000016.1 coordinate 29,467, forward strand.
CTCGGCGTTCGTCGTCATCCTCAACGAAACGATCACCGGCGTCGCGATTCCGCGCCTGGTCCAGGACCTCGGCATCACCGTCAGCGCCGGCCAGTGGCTCAGCACCGCGTTCCTCCTGACGATGGCAGTCGTAATCCCGATCACGGGCTTCCTCCTGCAGCGCTTCAACACCCGGCCACTGTTCCTGGTCGCCATGTCGCTGTTCAGCGCCGGCACGCTGCTCGCCGCCCTCGCGCCGGGCTTCGCCACCCTCGTGGCCGGCCGGGTGATCCAGGCCAGCGGCACCGCAATCATGCTGCCCCTGCTCATGACCACCGTCATGACCCTGGTACCGGCCGCCTCCCGTGGGCGCACGATGGGGAACATTTCGATCGTGATCTCCGTGGCCCCCGCCGTCGGGCCCACCGCCGCGGGCGCCATCCTCAGCGTCCTGGACTGGCGCTGGATGTTCTGGCTCGTCCTGCCCATCGCGCTGGTCTCCCTTTTCCTGGGCGCCACCAAGATGACGAACGTCACCTCCCCCCGCAAGAGTGCAATCGACGTCCTGTCGGTGATCCTCTCGGCCCTGGCCTTCGGCGGCATCGTCTACGGCTTCAGCCGGCTCGGTGAGGCCGGCGCCGAAGCCGCGGTTCCCGCCTGGCTCCCCCTGGCGGCCGGCATCGTCTTCCTGGCGCTGTTCATCACGCGCCAGCTCCGGCTCCAGCGCGCCGACCGCGCACTGCTCGACCTCCGCACGTTCACCTCACGCAACTTCACCCTCGCAATCCTGACCACGTTCCTCGCCTTCATGGGCCTGTTCGGGACGATCATCCTCCTGCCGATCTACGTCCAGAGCGTGCTGGGTGAGTCGCCGCTGGTCGCGGGTCTGCTGCTGCTTCCCGGTGGCGTCCTGATCGGTGTCCTCGGACCGTGGACGGGACGGGTCTTCGACCGCCGTGGACCGCGCGTCCTGCTGGTGCCGGGGGCGCTGCTGATCGGGGTCTCCTTCGTGGCCCTGAGCTTCGCCTCGGAATCCACGCCGATCTACCTCGTGCTGATCGCCCACATCGTCTGGAGCCTGGGCCTGGCCCTGATGCTGACGCCGCTGCTGACCTCGGCGCTCGGCTCGGTAAAGCCGAACCTGTACTCGCACGCCAGCGCCGTCTTCGGCACCGTGCAGCAGATCGCCGGCGCCGTCGGCACGGCACTGTTCATCTCGGTGACCACCATCGTCGCGGGCAACCTGGCGGCCGCGGGGCAGTCGGAGACCGCGGCCCTGGACGGCGGCATCCAGGTGGCCTTCATCTGGGGAGCCGTCATCTCCCTGGCCGCAGTGATCGCGGCCATCTTCGTGCGCAAACCCGAGAACGCGCCGGACCCCTCGGCCGTGCCGGCGCACTAGGCTCCGGCCTAGGAGGAGCTGATGCTCTCCTCCGCAGCGGCCCGGCGGACGGTGATCATGCCGTCGTCGACCCGCGCCTCGTACACGGGCTGCGGGTTGCTCGCCGGGCCGCGGACCACGGTTCCGTCGTCGAACCGAAAGGTACTGCCGTGCCAGGGACAGGTGACGCAGCCATCGGCGATCTCGCCCTCCTCGAGCGGTCCGCCAAGGTGGCTGCACACGCTGTCCATGGCGCGGACGGTTCCGCCGTCGCGGTACAGCAGGATCGAGACGCCGTCGGCCTCCACCACCCGGCGCTCGCCGTCGGCCAGCTCCCCGTCGGTCAGCACAGGCGTCCACGCCTCCGGGCCTTCCCGCCAGGCGGTGCGGTTGACGTTCACGCCGCGCGCATAGCTCAGGTGTCCGCCCAGGTAGGCGCTGAACAACAGGGCCCCGCACCCGCCGACACCCAGCAGGGTGCCGGCGGTGCGGCTGCCCCGGCGCCGGGCCACGGCCGAGAGGCTGTAGAGGGTCAGGGCGGTGCTGTTCCCGATAGCGTGGACCAGCCCCACTCGACTGTCCTTGCCAACGGTGTCCGCCCAGTCGTTTGCTCCGGTGAGCGCCGTCGGCACGGCTGAGGCGATACCCACCCCCACGAGGAGGTCCGCAGAGTGCTCCGAGTCCCGGCCGCCCACCAGGTCGAGCAGCGTCGCCATGGTCCAGGCCCCGGTGGGGATGTCGGTCAGCACCGGGTGCAGCCGGTGCCCCAGGGCGGTGCCGCTCAGGGCGTTGCGCAGGAGGCGCGGCCTCAGGGTCTTCTCAACGGCCGAGGCGACCGGCGCTGCGACGGTATCGAGGGGCTTGAACTTCTCAAGGGCTTCGACCATCGAGTGCAGCAGGTTCACGGGGATCTCCTTCGGGTCGGCGGCGCACGCAGGGCTCCCTCGAGCCGGGAGACCGCAGGGCGGTAACCCTTATTGTCCGTGGCGCCCGCTGGGCCGCAAGCCGTCGGACCGAAGCTAAATTTCCCTTGGTGCAACGGAGCTGCACTGGCACAATGCCGTTTCCCTGCGGCGCGGCCGCCGCACAACTCCGTCCATAGAATCATCAGTTGGCTTATGGTTGGTTCCATGAGTTTCAACGACAACGTCCGCCTCGACCCTTCGCGCGTCAGCGACCGGCGCGGCCGCGGCCGCGGCCTGGCCGTGGCCGGCGGCCTCGGCGGCGGGCTGGTCCTGATCCTCTCCCTCCTGTTCGGACCCGAGGTGGGGGGCCAGCTCGGCCTCGACGACGGGACCGGCCAGGGCAGCGGCGCCGGCGCGCCGGAGACGATCACCTCGTGCCAGACCGGTGCCGACGCCAATGAACGCCTCGACTGCCGCATCCTCGCCACCGCTGAAAGCCTCGACAGTTTCTGGCTGCCCTACCTGGACCAGTACGGCGTCGAGTACAGCGCACCCGGGGTGGCCCTGTTCAGCGGTCAGACGGACACCGGGTGCGGCGGCGCCACCAGCGCCGTCGGGCCCTTCTACTGCCCCGTGGACCAGCAGACCTACTACGACACCGCGTTCTTCGACGACCTCGTCACCCGGTTCGGATCCTCCGGCGGGCCCCTGGCGCAGGAGTATGTGATCGCCCACGAGTTCGGGCACCACCTCCAGAACCTCACCAACACCCTCGAGGCCGGCCGGCAGGACCCCCAGGGGCCGGAGTCCGACGCCGTCCGGGTCGAACTGCAGGCCGACTGCTACGCGGGGCTGCGGGCCGCACACGCCTCCAGCACCCCCGACCCGGAGACGGGCGAACCGTTCCTGCGGGAATTCACCACCGAGGACCTGCGCGATGCACTGTCGGCGGCATCGGCCGTTGGCGATGACCGGATCCAGGAGGCCGCGACCGGCCAGGTCAACCCCGAGGTGTGGACGCACGGCTCCAGTGAGCAGCGCCAGGCCTGGTTCCTCGAGGGCTACCGCACCGGTGACATCAACGCCTGCGACACCTTCCGGGCTCCGGACCTGAGCCCCTGACCCCAACCGCTGAACCCCAGCCCCGCCACCGTCTTCCGAGGAGAACGATCAGCATGCAGCTACCCGTGATGCCGCCCGTGACCCCGATGCTCGCCAAGTCGGTTGCTCGAATCCCCGAGGGCGGGCTGTTGTACGAGCCGAAGTGGGACGGGTTCCGCTCCATCGTCTTCCGCGACGGAGACGAGGTTGAGATCGGCTCCCGCAACGGCAACCCGATGACCCGGTACTTCCCCGAGGTGGTCGAGGCGGTCCGGGCCAGCCTCCCGGCGCGCTGCGTCCTCGACGGTGAACTGATCGTCGTTCGCGGGGCGCGGCTCGACTTCGAAGCGCTCCAGCAGCGCATCCATCCCGCGGCAAGCCGCGTCGCCCTGCTTTCCGGCGAGACCCCCGCCCACTTCGTCGCGTTCGACCTGCTCGCCCTCGATGACGAGGACCTCACGGGCAGGCCCTTCCGGGAACGCCGGGCGCTGCTCGAGAAGCACCTTGCCGCCGCCCGTCCGCCGGTGCACCTCACGCCCGCCTCCACCGACTCCGCCGTGGCCGCGGAGTGGTTCGCCCAGTTCGAGGGTGCCGGCCTGGACGGGGTCGTCGCCAAGCCGCTCGACGGGCCCTACGAGCCGAACAAGCGTTCGATGTTCAAGGTCAAGCACGAGCGCACCGCCGACTGCGTGGTGGCCGGCTACCGCACCCACAAGGCCGACGCCGAAGGCATCGGTTCCCTGCTTCTGGGGCTCTACACCGACGAGGGTGACCTGATGGCCGTTGGGGTGGTCGGCGCCTTCACGGCCGCACGCCGCCGTGAGCTGTTCCGGGAACTTCAGCCCCTGGTCACCTCGCCGGAGGAGCATCCCTGGGCCGCCGCCCGGGAGGACGACGGAATCCGAACTCCTTTCAACGCCGAAGGCAGCCGCTGGGCCGCCGGCCGGGACCTGTCCTTCACTCCCCTGCGCCCCGAGCGGGTCCTCGAGGTCCGTTACGACCACATGGAGGGCGCGCGGTTCCGCCACACCGCCCAGTTCAACCGCTGGCGCCCGGACCGGGATCCGGCCTCCTGCACCTTCGGCCAGCTTGAGGAACCCGTGCGCTTCGACCTCGCCACCGTCCTCTCCGGCGGCACACCGGTGGCCGGGACCGCCCCCAACACCGGGCCCTGACCCGGGCGGGTTGGCCGCCGGAGGGAGGTGCGCCATGCTGGTGCGGTAGCCAGCACCACCGACGAGGGAGCCCCATGATCAGCACCGACCGGCAGATCGTCTTCGTCACTGGGGCCAGCCGCGGCGTGGGGCGCGGCATCGCCCGCGCCTTCGGTGAGGCCGGTGCCACCGTCTACGTCGGCGGGCGCACCACCGAGGAGGGAACCGCGCCCTCGCGGATGCCCGGGACCATTGCCGAAACGGCCCGGCTCGTCACCGAGGCCGGTGGCACCGGCATCCCGCTGCGCCTGGATGTCACCGACGCCGACCAGCTTTCTGAGGCGTTCGCCCGCATCGAGTCGGAGCAGGGCCGGCTTGACGTCCTCGCCAACACCGCCTGGGGCGGGTACGAGCGGTTCACCGACGGCAGCGAGTTCAATCCAGGCCCGTTCTGGGAACAGCCGCTCGGCCTCTGGGATTCGATGCACCGGGCGGGCCTGCGGGCCCACTACGCCGCCTCGTCCCTCGCCGCGGCGCTGATGGTGCGCGCCGGGAGGGGCCTGATCGTCACCCTTTCCTCCTTCGCAGGGCAGGTCTTCGTCCCTCCGGTTCCCTACGGCGTCGCCCACGCGGCGATCGACCGCCTGGCCGCCGACATGGCCGTCGACCTTCGTGATCACGGCGTCGCCTCGATCGCCCTCTATCCGGGGCTGGTCCTCACCGAGAGCGTGGTCGCCAACCTTCAGTACTTCGAGCACGAGACCAACCGGGAGACTCCGCTGTTCGTCGGGCGGACCGTTGCCGCGCTGGCCGCCGACCCGCACATCCTGCGCCTCAGCGGCCTTGCCCTGGTCGCTGCAGAGGCGGCCGCGGCCTACGGGGTGCGCGACGAGAATGGCCACCTGCCCTCCTCCAACCGCCAGGCCATCACCGGCGCCCCGACCGCGGCCTTCCCCAACCCCTTCGACGAACTGTAGGGCGCCCCCGGGCTGCCGGCCACGGACCTCAGCGAGGCCTCCCCGGCCGCCGGGGCGGGAGCGTTACTCGGATTCTTCGTGGACAACCAGCACCGGACACGCCGCATGCGAGACACAGGCGGCGCTGACCGAGCCCAGAAGAAGGCCCCGGAAGCCGCCGTGTCCACGGCGCCCGACGATCAGCAGGTCGGCATCCCTGCCCTCCCGCACCAGGACCTTCGACGGCCGCCCGAACACCACCTTCCGCTCAAGCTGAGCGGGGACCTCCTCTCCGAAGGCCTCGGCGATGGCGTCGTCCATCCGTTTTTTCGTCACTTCGGCGAAGTTGTCGCTGCCCAGCGGGACGTAGCCGGCGTACTCTTCCGGGTACTCCCAGGCGCCCACGGTCGTAATGTCGGCGTCCAGGGCGGGAGCGATCCGCGCGGCAAGACGCAACGCTTTCACTGACTGGGCGGAGCCATCAAGGCCCACCACAACACGTCCCCGAACCCCACGCTCCATGACTGCTCCTTCCGCAGCGGACTTTCCGTCCTCGGTGGCCCGTCCTCACAGGGTGACTCTGTCGCGCATCACCGCCTAGGGCCTAAGGTCACCGATCCCCTCAAACTGGTGTCAGGCGGCACCATCCGGAAGACGGCGAATCGGGACCAATGGCCCTCCTGATTGTCGCCCGGGAAGGCGATACTGATCCAGGGGACCGGTCCGGTCTCATACCGGACCGCTGGTCGACACTCCAGTGCGGGTCCTGGCTTCCCGGATCCGCAGAACCGAAAACCATAGGATCGGACGCCGCTTCCATGCCCTCCTCCAACGGCGCACTCACCGCGCCCCGTACCCGGCCCGCGCCAACTCAACAAAGCCCCACCCAACAAAGCCCAACCCGACAAAGCCCGACGCCGCAGGCGTGGGTTCCGTCCTGCCCACAGTGCGGCACGGATAACTTCCTGACCTATTCCTCCTATCTGCCGGCCGCAAAGGCGACGGACGGAGGCACCGAGCCGGCACAGGCCTTCTACACGTGTACGCGCTGCGGGACGGCCCGCGGACATGAGGTCCCCTCCGGGTGGCGGCCGCCCGGCTGGTTCTACTGCACCTGAGGGTGCCATTCGCCAGCCACATGGCTTCGGCCAGTGGCAGTGCGGCGAGCACCGGTTGAGGGCGTACCCTCCGGTTGAGAACGTGCCCCTGCGCTCCGGGCCCCCTGCTGAGATCCGGGCCCGCTGCCGCAGTGGGATCCGGGCCCGCTGCCGAGGTGTGATCCGGTCAGTGCGGTCCGGTCAAGCCGGTCCAGCCAAGCCGGTCCGGCCAGAACGGTCCAGCCAGAGTGGTCGGGTCAGGGTTGTCCGGTCAGGGGCCGCCGAGGATCGCGCGTGCCCCTGCCGCGATGACGCCGGAGTCCGTCGCGACCACTATCCGGTCGAAACCGCGGGCGCGCAGGATACGGGCGCGCTCCGGATCGCCGGCGAAGATGCCTGCCGCCTTCCCGGCCGCGGACGACGCGGCGGCGATTTCGGCCAGGGGCCCGTCCTCTTCGGCCAGCAGGGCGTCAACGGTGGTGCCCAGGGACAGGGCAAGGTCGAACGGCCCGACGAACAGGAGGTCGACGCCGGGCACCTCGGCGATCACACGGACGTTTTCCAGCGCCGCTGCGGATTCGATCATGACGCCGAGCTGGGGAGCAGCCGCAGCAGGCGGTATTGCCTCGTGGCCCCACAGCGGTGCCAGCGGCCCCCAGCTGCGGGAGCCCCCTGGCGGATACCTGCCCGCGTCCACGACCCGGCGTGCCTCGTCGGAGGTGTCGACCTGGGGAACGATCACTGTGGAGGCGCCGGCATCGAGGGCAAGACCGATGCCGGCCGGGTCGGGGCCCGCGGTGCGGACCGCGAAAGCGAGACCGACAGCGGTCAGGGCGCGCCCGTTGGCGATCAGCGAGCGCCGGTCGAACCTGCCGTGCTGGGCGTCGAGGGCCACCCAGTCGAAACCAGACCGGGCCAGCGCGAGGACGGTGTCCACGTCATCGCGGAAACACCAGACTCCGGACGAACCGGGACCGATGGCGTTCATGTGGAGGGTTCCGCCCGCTCGTCGGGGCAGCAGGAGCACGACGGGGCGTCGGTGGCTGCCGGGACCGGCCCCTCCCGCGGGCCGCCGGCCGTGGGGGCCGCCGGTTCCGCCACCGGTGCCGCCGCCGGTGCCGCCGCCGATGCCATCGGGGCCGCGCAGCAGGTGTCCCCCTTCCACGCCTCCCGGCCCTCTCTAACTGCAACCGCGGCGATGATCAGCGCGGCGACCGGATCGGCCCAGGACCAACCCAGCGTGGAGTTGAGCAGCAGGCCTCCAAGCAGGACCGCGGAAAGGTAGGTGCACAGCAGGGTCTGTTTCGAGTCCGCCACGGCGGAGCGGGACCCGAGCTCGCGTCCGGCCCGGCGCTGCGCCAGGGACAGGAACGGCATCACGACGAGGCTCGCCACGGCCAGGGTGATGCCGACCGGTGAGTGCTGGGCTTCGCTGCCGCCGGCGAACGCGCGCACCGCGTCAACCGTGACGAAGGCGGCCAATGCGAAGAAGGAGAACGCGATGAACCGCAGCGCCTTCGGTTCGCGGGCGTCGGGGTCGGGTCCGGCGAACTGCCAGGCTACGGCCGCTGCGGAGAGCACCTCGACCACCGAGTCGAGCCCAAACGCCAGCAGCGCTCCGGAGGAGGCGACGGTCCCGGCGCCGAGCGCCACCACCGCTTCAATCGCGTTGTAGGTGATGGTGGCCGCCACCAGGAAACGGATCCGGCGGGCCAGGAGCATCCGGCGGCCATCGGACGCCGGCGGTGCCCCCGCGCCTGCGCCGCCCGGCCGGCTGCCGGAGGCGGTCCCTGCGGGGAGGACTGGACGGATTGGCATCTCCACCCGCCACACGATACCCGCTCCCCACGGCGGGAGCTCGTGGCCGACGGCCCGGGCCGTAGGCTTTCGGCGCCCGTGCCGTTATGCTTCGGCACACCGGGCGGTCCGGTGGCCGTCCGGCGCGTACCGCCGACTCATCCGGGCACGAGGGGAAGCCATGAGCGCAGGGCACGGGACAGGCACGGCTCCAACGGCTGGCGGGGCCTCGGGCGCTGCACCGGCGCCCCCTCCTCCGCCCTTCCGAAAGGCCCTGTCCCGAAAAGCCCTGTTCCGACGGGTCCTCCCGGCAGTGGGGCTTGCCGCTGCGGGACTGACCGCCGCCTTGCTGCTTGATCCCGGACCGCTGGGAAGGACCCATAACTCGGGTGCAGGCGTTTGCATGCCGAAGCCGGACCAGGGCTCTGCGGCGGCGGGCCAGATTTTCCTGGTCAACAGTTCGCGGCACCCCGTGACGCTGGAGAAGGTCGAACTGCAGGAGCCGCAGGGCCTCGACCTCGTCGAGGCACACCTGCTGATGGTGCCGGAGGGCGCTGGTGCCACCTTCGGTGCCGGGTCGACAGTTCCACGCGATGATCAGCATCGCCGGTGGTGGGCCGCGGCCGAGCCGGCCGTGGGCAGCGAAATTCCTGCCGGGGCCACCGGGAACCTCATCCTGGCGGTCACCGACGGCGCCGGCGGGGGCGGCGGCGTCACCGAAGGTGCCCGGATTACCTACTCCACCGGATTCCGCAGCTACACGCTGACGTACGACTTCGGGATCACCCTCGCTTCCGGCGCGTGCCCCTGAGCCCGCCGGGAAGCGAACGCCCCATCGGGGCGCACCGGGAGGAACCGGCGTAGGCTTGGTTTGCGGTCCGGTCTCCGGTATCCCGGGCTCGAAACCATCATCGCGGAGGGTGGCGAAAGAGGATGGGCGTACGCGTTCGGGACCTGCTGGGCCGGCACTTGGGCGAGCTGCGGTATGAACCGACCGCCAAGCGCATCCGGGGGATGCTCGATGGCCAGACCCTCTTCGACAGCCGGAAGGCGTTGCTCGTCTGGGAACCACGGCGTGTCCTTCCCACCTATGCAGTCCCGGTGGGGGATGTTGCCTGCGAGCTGGTGCCGGAGGCCCCCGCTCCGGCTGTGTCGGGCCCCGAGGCGAAGATTGAACTTCCCGACGTCGCCACGAGCGCTCCGGTGCTGAGTCCCACCGTCCCGTTCCGGGTCCACGCCGGTGCCGGCGTTCCGCTGACGGGGCGGATGCCCGGAAGCGCCGCAGCCGCCGAGGCATTCCGCCCGGACGATGCGGACCTGCGGGATTACGTTCTCTTTTCCTTCGACTCGCTCGACGCGTGGCTTGAAGAGGATGAGGAGATCATCGGGCATCCGCGGGATCCCTACTGGCGGGTCGACCGGCGCCGCAGTTCCCTTGAGGTCGAACTGCGGCTCGACGGGCACACGCTCGCCTCGACGAAGCGCCCGATGCTGGTGTTCGAGACGATGCTGCCCGCTACTACTTCCCGGCAGACGCCGTCCGGGTGCCGCTTGTCCCCAGTGACACCCGCTCGATCTGCCCGTACAAGGGCCGGGCCCGCTACTTGAACGCCGAGCTGCCCGAACGGACCTACCCCGACCTCGCCTGGACCTATGCCGAGCCGTTCATCGAAACCGCTGATCTTCAGGGGCTCGTCTGCTTCTTCGAAGAACGGGTAGATCTGCTGCTGGACGGCGTGCCGCAGCCGCGCCGCCGGACACCCTGGAGCTGACCGGACCGCCGGCAGTCCCGAGCCCGTCACGGTGCTTGCGGACATACTCCTGGGCGCAGAACACGGTAATCAGTGCCGCCTCGACCAGTGCGCCGCCGTAGTACATCAGGTAGGCCCCGGTTTCGGCCTGGCTTGTGGGAACCCCCGGCGGTGGATACGCGTAGAGGTATTTCGCGAGGACGCCGTGCCCGGCGAGCGCGGCGAGGAGCACCGCCGTCCGCAGGGGGAACCCGGCCCGGTGCGGGTTCGGGTCGACGCCGATGAGCGCGTTGGTGAAAAGGCACCCCGCCAGGAGGAAATGAAGCTGAACCGCCGCATGCCCGGCCCCGGAGCCGAGGAGAGCCGCAGCCGGCGTGGTGTACAGAAGCCAGAGCCCGCCGGTGTTCAGGACGCCGGCCGAAACCGGATGGGCAAGTACGCGCAGGGGCGGAGATCTGAGGAGGCCGGACAGCCGGCGGGCGCGCCCGACGGCGAGCGCCCGCAGGGCCAGCGTGACCGGTGCGGCCAGAACCAGCAGGAGCGGGGCTGCCATGCCCACCAGAAGATGGGAGCCCATATGGGCCGGAAAGCTCCCTGTGGTCGGACCTGCGGCCGGGTTGAGGAAACCGAGGGCGGCCGCGCCTACCCCCACCGACCAGAGCACGCTGCGGTACACCGGCCAGGGCCGTCCCGCGCGCCGGGCTCCGGCGGCCGCTGCCAGATAGAGCGCCAGCGCGGCCAGGAACGGGAGGGCTCCAAGCAGCAGGAAGCCGGGACCCGCGCCGGAGTGCTCATGCATCGGGCCGGGCCGCCCTCGTGCCGCTTCCGGTCCTCCGGCGCCGGCGGGCAATGACTCCGGCAAGGACGGCGCCGAACAGCAGCAGGGCCAGGGCCGCCGCGTTCCAGACCAGGTCGTAGGGAAGCACGTCCACGCCATACCGGATCTGATGAAACCGGAGCACCTTGTGGTTGATGAGCCCATCGAACAGCTGAAACCCGCCGGCGCCAAGGAACAGCCCGGCCAGGGCGGCGCCGGCCGACGCCGTTCCACGGCGGAGTGTGGAGGCCAGCAGAAAGAATCCGGCGATGAGCAGGAACAGTTCAAGGGCGTGCAGCACCCCGTCCGACACCAGGCCGACTGTGCCTCCGGCCCGGTCGTAGAAGTGATGCCAGGCCAGCAGCTGGTGAAAGACGATTTCGTCCACGGCGGCCATCACCCCCACCCCGATCATCACTCCCGCCCACATCGAACGGTCCCGGCGCAGCGGCAGGCGCTCTTTGGCATCGGTTGGCAATCCTCTGTCCTCCCTCCGGGGCCTGCGTCGATCCCGCGCCGCCCGGCAGCTCACCCCGGCCTCCCACCGGGGCCGGCCCTTTCCCAGCCTCGCACGCCGCAGCCCGCAGGTCCGGGCGCCGGGCGGACGCGATTTCCCTTGCCGCACGGCGCGGGCAATGGCAGGAGTCCCTACGTGCGGCGTGCCGCTTTACTTTCCTCCCGGGCCGCCGGACATTTAACGGGACGCACCGCGCCGGGAACCGCCCGGCGATGCCGCACCGGACCGCCGGGCGGGAAGATCACTCCAGGAACGGGTCATCCACAGTGAACAGCTGGCAACAGGTCCTGGCCGCCCTGGCCAATGAAAAAGTCCGCATTGTGTTTGCCGAACTGGTGCTTGAGGACGCTCGCCGAAGGGGCATTGCGGTGCCCGGGGCGAAGCGCACCAAGGCGCTGGACCAGCTCGCTGCCGCCGGTCTTGCGGTCCGGGAGGACGGCTGGTCCCCCAACCCCTCGATCTTCCGGGCGCTCCTCGAGGCCTCCGGAGGCACCGCACGCAGGGAGGGCATCGAGCGTTTCCTCGTGGCCGGCAGGATCGACCAGTACCCGGCGAACAAGCGCCAGCGCCACGACCTGCTGCGGTGGATCGCCGGGAAGGCGTTCACTCCCGGGGAGGAGCTGTCAGAGAGGGAGGTCAACGAGCGCCTTGAGGGGTACACCTCCGACCACGTCACGCTGCGCCGCTACCTGGTGGATGCCGAACTCCTTGAAAGGACCCGGACCGGCAGCGCCTACTCCCCCGTCACGGAGGGCTCCGGCGGGAGCTGAGACCGGCAGCCGGGAAGGTCGCGCCGGATCAGGACGGGCGTCGGCGGCACGGTGGACATAGACTGCCGTCCATGGAGCGGAATCCGCCGGGCGGCCAGGGTGAGCCGGTACTGCTCCGCCTGCCCTTTGACGGAAGGTGGCTGGCACAAAACAGTCCCGCACGGCGGGTGCCCAGCCACGGTACGGACCTGCTGGGCGGGCGGTACGCCATCGACTTCGTCGGCGTCGACTCCCGCCACCGGACTGCATTCTCCAGCGACTGGCGGACCTTCGCCGCCACCGAACCCCCCGACCGGTTCGTCGCCTGGGGCCAGCCGGTGCTCGCCCCTGCCGGTGGCGTCGTCGTCGGAGTCCACGACGGCGAACCGGACCACGCCGCCCGGCGCTCGCAGCTTGCACTCCTGCCCTATGCGCTGGGCCAGCCTGCGCGCCTGCGCCAGGGCGTGGCCCCGGTGGCGGGCAACCACGTCGTGATCCGCCTGGGGCACGCGCCGGCCTTCGTCGCCCTGGCGCATCTGCGGGCCGGATCCATCGACGTGGCCCCCGGCGAGGAGGTCTCCGCCGGTCAGCACCTCGCCGCCTGCGGGAACTCGGGCAACTCGACCCAGCCGCACCTCCACCTCCAGGTGATGGACGGCCCGGACGCCTCCACCGCCCGCGGTCTTCCGATGGCCTTCGCCCGCTTCCGGGAATGGCCCCGCGGACCGGGCTCCTCCCGGATCCGCGATGCCGGCCTGCCGCAGGAAGGCGCCGTCGTCGAGGCGCTGCCTCCGGACGGTGCTGGGGGCTAGGAGCGGCTCCCGGAACTTGTCATACCTAGCACTGCTATGGTTCGATACCCTTTACTTCTAGGTATGGAGGCGCAGTGCGCATCGACAAGGACCTGGTCGCCGCTTCGGCAACCCCACTGGTGCTGGGGATTCTGTCGGACGGCGACCTGTACGGGTACGCGATCCTGAAACGCGTGGGCGAGCTGTCCGGCGGGGGCATGCAGTGGACCGACGGGATGCTCTATCCCCTGCTGCACCGGCTGGAACGCCTCGGCTACGTCTCATCCTCATGGGGCACCTCGGAGGCCGGACGCCGCCGCAAGCACTACGCCATCACCCCCGCGGGCCGGGAGGCGTTCGCCGACCGGCAGGAGCAGTGGACGGTCGTGGCGGAGGCCCTTCGCCAGGTCTGGCACACCGCGCAACGCCCGCCCGCCGTCGTGCAGGGGTGGGCGTGATGGAGCACGCGGAACTTGAGGCCCAGATCGACAGGTGGCGCGGCTACGTCCAGCGGCGCCAGGCCATCTCCCCCGCCGACGTCGATGAGCTGGAGGACCACCTGAGGGAACAGGTTGCCGACCGGCAGGCCACCGGACTGGACGACGAGGAGGCCTTCCTGGTGGCCATCAAGCGCCTGGGAAACCTCGATGCCGTCTCCCGCGAATTCGCCCGGGAACACTCCGACCGGCTGTGGAAGCAGCTCGTCCTGATGCCCGAGGATCCGGCGGACGCCGGGGCACCGCCGTGGCGCGAACTGGCCATCGTGCTCGCGCTCGCCGTCGGCGCCGGCCTCGCCGTCAAGGCCGGCCTCACGTGGATCGAGGGTGGCGGAGTGCTGGCCCGCAACCTCGGGCTGCTCGTCCTGCCGTTCCTCACCGGATACTTCGCGTGGAAGCGGCGGCTGAACGCCCGGGTGGTGGTGGGCATCCTCGTCCCCTTCGCCGTCCTGGCCGTCGTCCTCAACGCCTACCCGTTCGCCTCCGGTGGCTCAACCGAAATGCTGGCCGTGCTCCACGCCCCGGTGGTGCTGTGGCTGCTGGCCGGAATCGCCTACGTCGGCGGCAGGTGGCGCTCGGATGGCCGGCGTATGGACTTCGCCCGGTTCACCGGCGAGCTCGTCATCTACTTCACCCTGCTGGCCCTCGGCGGGGCCGTCCTGACCGGGCTCACCTTCGCCGTCCTGCAGCTGGTTGGCGCCGACCTTGAACCGGTCCTCGAGAACTGGATTCTGCCGTTCGCCGTGCCCGGGGCGCTTGTCGTGGCGGCCTGGCTCGTTGAGGCCAAGCAGAACGTCGTGGAGAACATCGCCCCGGTCCTCACCCGGGTCTTCACCCCCCTGACAATCGCCATGCTGCTGGCGGTGCTGGCCGTGCTCGCCGCCGTCGGCGGACTCGCGGAAGTCGACCGCGGGCTGCTGATCCTCATGGATGCGATCCTCGTGCTGGTGCTCTGCCTGCTGCTCTACGCGATCTCGGCCCGTAACTCGCTGGCGCCCCCCGGCGTGTTCGACGTGCTGCAGCTGGTGCTTGTCGCCGCAGCCCTCGCCGTCGACGCCGTGATGCTGACGGCGATGCTGACGCGCATTGCGGAGTTCGGCTTCAGTCCCAATAAGATCGCGGCGCTCGGGCTGAACCTGCTGCTGCTGATCCAGCTTGCCCGGACCGGGTGGCTGACGGTCGGATTCCTGCGCGGACGCCGCCCGTTCACCGCCCTGGAGCGCTGGCAGACCCGATATCTGCCGGTGTATGCGCTGTGGGCGGCCGTCGTGGTCCTGGCCTTCCCGCCCATCTTCGGCTTCGCCTGAGCGGGTCAGCCAAGGGCTGCGGCCAGTTCCCGGCAGGCGTTCTCGCACCGTCGGCAGGCCTCGGCGCAGATCCTGCAGTGTTCGTGCATCGAGGCGTGGGTTTCGCATTCGTCGGCGCACGTGCGGCAGGCCGCCTCGCAGGCGGCCAGTACCGCCCGGGTGAGGTTGGCGTCGTAGGCGGTGTGGCGGGACAGCACCTTGCCGGTGGCTGCACAGATATCGGCGCAGTCGAGGTCCGTGCGGATGCACTTGGTGAGGTGCGCCACGGAGTCCTCGCTCAGGCACGCGTCGGCACACGCGGTACAGGTCTGGGCGCATTCGAAGCACGCAGTGATGCATTCGATGAGCCGGTCCCGGTCGATACCTCCCAGGTCCTTGGGGTACGTCTCAAGCATTGCGGCAATGGTGCTCATGGGTCTGCTCCTTCTGCGGAAGTCCGGGGTGTGGCCGGCGGATCCGGCCGCCCGTGGCCACCACGGTAGCCATCGGCGCCCTGCGCTGCCAGCAGATTTCGGAAACTGCGTGCGCGGGCAGGTGGTCGGATTCCTGTGCTCCGCATCGCGTAGTTGGGGGCCCTCGGGTTAGGCCCTCTCCAGCCGGTGTGCAAGGGAAAAACAAGGGCACACGTGGTGGGCGCGAGGGCTAGGGTCGGTAGCGTCGGAGCCCCGGGCACACCCTTGAAGAGCCCTTACCGGGAAGGTGAGATCCATGGATGAAGAGGCAGCATCGATCCGGGCAGCGGCGCGGCCGCTGTCCTCGGAGACCGACCTTGACCCGCTGCTGGAGCGCATCGGCGATGCCCGGTACGTCCTTATTGGTGAAGCGTCGCACGGCACCCACGAGTTTTATGCCTGGCGGGCGGCGCTCTCCCGGCGCCTGATCGAGGAAAAGGGATTCTCCTTCGTCGCAGTGGAGGGCGACTGGCCGGACTGTTACGCCGTCCAGCGCTCTGTGACCTGCGCGCAGGAGGCGCCGGAGGATCCGCGTGAGGCCCTGAGGGGCTTCGACCGCTGGCCGACCTGGATGTGGGCCAATGACGAGGTGGCGGACTTCGCCCGGTGGCTGCGGAATGGAAATGCCGCCCGTGAGCCGGACCGGCGGGTCGGTTTCTACGGTCTCGATGTCTACAGCCTGTGGGAGTCGCTTCGGGCGGCCCTTGAATACCTTGAGGAGCACCACCCGCAGCACGTCGGGGCCGCACATGAGGCCTTCCGCTGCCTTGAGCCCTACGCCGAAGATCCCCAGTCCTATGCCCGCGCCGCGCAATGGGTTCCCGATGGGTGCGAGCCCGAGGTCCTGAGACTGCTGGCTGAACTCCGTTCCTCCATCGCCGACGACGGCGGAGGCGACCGGTCCAGCCGCTTCAATGCCGAACAGAACGCCCGGTCCGCAGCGGGGGCGGAGGCCTACTACCGGGTGATGGTGAAGGGCGGACCCGATTCCTGGAACGTGCGGGACCGGCACATGGTGGAGACGCTCGAGGAACTGATGAAGCATCACGGCCCCGATGCCAGGGCCATCGTGTGGGAGCACAACACCCACATCGGTGATGCCCGCTGGACGGACATGGCCGACGCAGGCATGGTCAACGTCGGCCAGCTGGTCCGCGAGGCCCATGCCCCGGAGGACGTGGTGCTCGTCGGTTTCGGCACCCACTCCGGACACGTGCTCGCCGCCTCACGGTGGGGCGCACCCGTCCGATCAATGACTCTGCCGGCGGCGCGGAAGGGAAGCGTCGAACGCCTCCTCCACAATGTCCTGGGGGCAGGCAGTTCGGCCCTTTTCGTTTTCGATGGCGGGGAAGCCGAATGGGCCGCGGACTTCAGGGGCCACCGAGCCATCGGTGTGGTCTACCACCCCCATGCGGAGCGGTGGGGAAACTACGTGCCGACCGTGCTCAACCGACGGTATGACGCCTTCCTGTGGCTCGATGAGACGACGGCGCTGGCACCGCTGCAGGAACCCTCCAAGACGGGAGCGGACCGCTCCGGCGAGTTGGAAACCTGGCCCAGCGGCACCTAGTCGATACCGCCTGACGGGGTGGTCCTGGGGCGGTCCGGCTGGCCCGGGCGGCGCCCGCCCCGGGGGGCCGCCGGATCAGTGGGCGGCGTGGAAGCGGCGGCGGCGGTACCGGGGCTCCTCGATCTCGTCGAGGACCGCCAGGGCGAGGTCGGCCGCGGAGA
The DNA here is from genome assembly GCF_902805515.1 of uncultured Arthrobacter sp. Taxonomy (GTDB): domain Bacteria; phylum Actinomycetota; class Actinomycetes; order Actinomycetales; family Micrococcaceae; genus Arthrobacter_D. Next base: position 46,449 of record NZ_CADCTE010000016.1, read on the forward strand.
TTGTCGATTTCCCCTCCGCGTCGGCGAGCAGGACGTCGTCACTGAGACGGTAGCTGCCCTTTTCCTCCGCGGGGGCCCAGGCGCCGAAGCTCACCGGAGGACTGACGTAGAACCAGTCGACGTTTTCCGGCGAATTCTTGAGCATCTCAAGGAGCGCGATGCCGGTCTCCACCTCCAGGCGCACGGGCTCGGGCACCGTGCTGACGTCGTAGAGCCGGGGCCCCTCCGGTGCGACAAGGAGCGAGGAAGCGCCTCCCATGACGCCGAGGCGGATCCCGGTTCCGGCGGTCAGTGCGATCAGGCCCTCCACCAGACCTTCCTCCTGGCCCGCCATCTCTCCGCGGGGGGCCACGCTCTCGAAGACGACATCACTTCCGGCCACGACCGTTTCGAGGAAATCCGGGTTAAGCACCGATCCAGGAGTATAAGTGACCCCCGGAAGCGGGTCCGCCGGCCGGTTCCGGCTCACTACGACGACGTCGTGGCCGCGCCGCTGCGCCTCCCCGGCGACGGCGCTTCCTGTATAGCCGGTTCCCCCAAGTACGGTGATGCGCGCCATCTGCTGCTCCCTCTCGTCTGTTGTCCGGGCTCCGGTGGTCCGGGCCTCGGTGGTCCAGGTCGTCCCGGCTGCGTGGCCCAGCCTGCCTGCACCAGCTTTCGGTGTCCAGACTTTGTGGTCTCCGATCCATCCTCCGCCGCCCCCCGGGAGATCCCAAGCACCGCCCGCACCACGGCGCACTGCGGGTGCGTGCTCGCACAAGCGGGTGGACGCAGGAATCTTCAGCCCTCCCCGGCCGTCCCCCTTAGCGGAGGACCGCTGCCGCGCCGCGGATGGCCGCAGCCACCTCATCGAGCGCCGCCGAGCCGTGACGCCACTGCTGCCAATGCAGGGGAACGTCGACGAATGCCCCGCCGTCGAAGGCGGCAAGGGCCCGCCGGCGGGGATCGCGGGCCAGCTCCAGTTCCGGAAGCAGCCCCCACCCCATGCCCAGGGCGATGGCCTCCCCGAATTCATGGGCAGCCGGAATGTAGTGGCGGGGCGTGCTCCCGGGCTGAATGCCCCGGCCCCGCAGGTACTGGTCCTGCAGATCGTCCTTCCGGTCGAAGACGACCACCGGGGCGCGGGTGAGTGCCCCGGAAGTCACTCCGTCCGCGAACCACTCCTGCCGGAACTCCGCGGTGCACACCGGGAGGTAGCGCATCACGCCCAGCGGCCGGGCGGAGCAGCCTTGGATCGGGACGCCGGTGGAGGTGATGGCGGCAGCGGCTGCACCGTTGCGCAGCAGCTCGAGCGAGTGTTCCTGGTCCTCCCGGAGCACCTCAAGCTGCAGGGTCCGGGCCAGTGGCGCCAGGGCAGGCAGAGCCCAGGTGTTGAGGGAATCGGCGTTGATGACGATCGTGAGCCCGCGGCCCGTGGCCGTGTCGTCTGATCCCAGCTCGGTGAGGACATCGGCGGAGAGCAGTTCGAGCTGCCGGGCAAAGCGCACCACGGCCTGGCCGGCGTCGGTCAGTTCGACGGGACGGGTCCGCCGGAGCACCGGCCGCCCGATGGCGGTTTCGAGGGCCCGGATGCGCTGACTCACCGCAGACGCCGTCACGGACAGGGCGGCCGCGGCCCCCTCGAAGCTGCCGGTCGAGATAATGGCGGCCAGCGTGCGCGCCTGATGCGGGTCGATTTCCTTCATTAGCTCTTCTTATCATCCTTTAGAAAGATGAGCTGTTCTAATCTTCGAGCGGTGCCTACCGTAGAAGGGTGATCCTTCCTGTTGCGGCCGGCCTGACCGCCGGCCTGTCCCTCATCATTGCCATCGGCGCCCAGAACGCCTTCGTCCTGCGGCAGGGGCTCCAACGCTCCCATGTCGCGCTGGTGGTCGCCGTCTGCGCCCTGTCGGATCTGGTCCTCATCGTGCTGGGCGTGGGCGGGCTCGGCGTGGCCATCGAGCGGGCCCCGCTGCTTCTCGAGGTCGTCCGGTGGGCCGGTGCGGCATTCCTGCTTGGCTACGCGGTCCTTGCCGCCGTCCGGGCCATCCGCGGGGAGCATCTCGACGTCGCCGGCGCGCAGGAGAAACGCACCTGGAAGGCCGCCCTGGGAACGTGCCTGGCGCTCACCTGGCTTAACCCGCACGTCTATCTGGATACGGTGCTTCTTCTCGGGTCGTTGGCGAGCTCCCACGGCGCCGACGGACGGTGGTGGTTCGCCGCGGGTGCGGGCCTGGGCAGCATCGTGTGGTTCTCGGCCCTCGGCGTGGGCGCCCGGTTCCTCGCACCCGTCTTCCGCCGCCGCAGCGCCTGGCGCGTCCTGGACGGGGCGATCGCCGTTCTCATGGCGGCGCTGGCGGTGTTCCTCGTCGTCTAGGCCCGTTCGGGGTTCAACAGTGGCACCCCGCCGGCTGCCGGAAACGACGAAGGACCGCCCCAGAGCCGGAGCGGTCCTTCGTGTGCGCGGTGCCTTGCCGGTGACCGGCGCGGGCGCCTGGGGGCCTAGCGGGAGAGGCCTTCGAGCTCGGCGGCCCGTACTGCCTTGTGCTCCTCGATCCGTGCCTGCTGCACCGGGGTCTGCCGGTTGAAGTACCAGGCGACACCGAGGATCAGGAACCAGACGGGCGCGACGACGAGGGCCAGCCGCGTGTCGGCCGCCTGGGCCAGGGCGACGAGCATGAAGCCGAAGAATGCCAGCACCACGTAGGGCATGAACGCCGATCCGGGCATCTTGAAGGCCGATGCTTCGTGCAGCGCGGCGCGGCGGCGGCGGAACACGATGTAGCTGATGAGGATCATCGACCAGACAAACATGGTCAGCACCGAGGCCACCGAGGTGACGACGGTGAACGCCTCAATCACCGAATCGCCTGAGTAGAGCAGGACGAGTCCGGCCAGGAGGAAGATGCAGGAGAACAGCAGCGCGTTCTGCGGGACCTTGCGCGGGCTGAGCCGGCCGAAGGCCTTCGGCGCGTTGCCGTCCTGGGCGAGCCCGTAGACCATGCGCGACGTGGAGTAGATTCCGGAGTTGGCGCTGGAGGCGGCGGAGGTCAGGACCACGAGGTTGATCACCACTGCCGCAATGCCGAGGCCGGCGAGGGAGAACATGCCGATGAACGGGCTGGTGGCCGGGTCGATGTTGCGCCACGGGTTGACGGCCATGATGACCACGAGCGCTCCCACGTAGAACAGGAGCACGCGGACCGGAATGGAGTTGATCGCCCGGGGCAGGTTCTTCTCTGGGTTCTTCGTTTCGGCGGCCGCGGTGCCGACGAGTTCAATGCCCGCGAAGGCGAAGATGGCGATCTGGAAACCGAGGACGAAGCCGAAGATCCCGTGCGGGAACATGCCGCCGTCGTTCCAGATGTTGGCCAGGCTGGCCTCCTGGCCGCTGGGCGAGGTGAAGTTGGTGAGGATCATGATTGCACCGGTGACGATGAGTGCCACGATCGCGACGACCTTGATGATGGCGAACCAGAATTCCGCCTCGCCGAAGGCCTTCACCGTCGGAAGGTTCAGGAGCACCAGGACCACCGGGGTGATCAGTGCGGGAATCCACAGCGGCGTTCCGGGGGCAAGCACATCGACGTAGCTGGCGATTGCCACAATGTCGGCGACGCCGGTGACCACCCAGAAGAACCAGTAGGACCAGCCGGTGAAGAACCCGGCCCAGGGGCCGAGCAGGTCGCCGGCGAAGTCGCTGAAGGACTTGTAGCTGAGGTTGGACAGCAGGATCTCGCCCATGGCGCGCATGACGAAGAACAGCATGAAGCCGATGATCATGTAGACGAAGATGATCGAGGGACCGGCGAGGGAGATGGTCTTTCCTGATCCCATGAAGAGACCGGTGCCGATCGCCCCGCCGATGGCGAGCAGCTGGATGTGGCGGTTGCTCAGGGCCCGCGAGAGGTGGGGTTGGTTGCTGCTTGAGCCTGCGGTGGCAGGCGCGGATACGGGCGCAGCGTTGGCTGTGGGTTCGGGCATGGAGAGGTTTCCTTCAGCAGGCGGGTGGTGCCGGGCACTCGCCGCCTGCGCGATTTGTGACGAACATGACAGACCTAAAACCCTGCATTCTGTCCGATCGAGAGTCAAATCAGACGCTTGCCGGGTCTACGGTCTGCAGGTCCGTGCGGAAGGTTACTCCTGCCGGTCCACGGCGGCGTTCGTCCTCTTGTTGACGAACCAGGTGATAGCCCACAGCACCACGCCGATCGCCAGCAATCCGCCGGCGATCTGGTACTGGATCACGTCACGGCCGACCCAGGGTCCGGCGAGGAAGGCACACAGCACTGCAGCAATCAGAGGCAGCGGGCCCGGCGAGGTGAAGAACACCTTGCGGTTGGGGTCCCGCTTGCGCCGCAGGATCACGCAGGCCACGTTCACGACGGTGAAGACGCACAGCAGCAGGAACGCGGTGGTTCCGGAGAGGTTCGCGACGACGTTGCTGTCCGGGTCGCTGGTGACGTACAGGATCAGCCCCAGGGCGAGAACCGTGGAGAACAAGATGCCGGCCCACGGGGTGCGGCGTCCCGGGAGCACCTTGCCCAGGGGCCGCGGCAGGACGTTCTGGCGGGCCATGCCGTAGATGAGCCGGCTGGCCATCAGCATATTGATCAGGGCGGTGTTCGCCACGGCGAAGACGGCAAGGAACGGGAAGATGTTGTCGATCGGGAAGTCCGGGGAGCCTTTCTCCACCACCTCGAGAAGCGCGGCGCCTTCGGCCTCCCGGATCCCCTCGAGCTCCGTGGGGGTAAGCACCGTCACGACGGAGACCGCCACCAGCATGTAGAGGATCACCGCGATGCCCAGGCCGGTCAGCATGGTCCGCGGGAAGATCCGCTCCGGATTCTTGACCTCCTCGACCATGTTCACCGAATCCTCGAAGCCGACCATCGCGAAGAAGGCGATGGAGGTGGCTGCCGTGACCGCAAGGAACAGGCCCTTGTCCTCGTAGTCATTGAAAACGGTGATCTGTTCGAGGTTCCCTCCGCCCTGGGCGATGACGAAGAAGCCGACCCCGATCACGATGCACAGGGCGGTCATCTCCACCACGGTGAGCACCACATTGAACTTGACGCTCTCCCCCACCCCGCGCAGGTTGATCAGCGCGAGCAGCAGCATGAAGCCGATGGCGACCGCCGTGATGACGCCTTGACCCGGCACGTCCATCCACCCGTTGATCTCGAGCCCGCCAAAGAAGTTCTGGGCGAGGACGTTCGCGGAGGTCGAGGCGCTGGTGATGCCGGAACAGACGACGGCGAAAGCGACGAGGAAGGTGATGAAATGGATCCCGAATGCCTTGTGGCAGTAGAGCGCCGCCCCCGCCGCCTGGGGGTACTGCGTGACCAGCTCGAGGTAGGAGAACGCGGTCATCGTCGCGACGACGAAGGCCAGGAGGAACGGGAGCCACACGATGCCGCCGACCGTCCCGGCCATGGTGCCGGTCACGGCATAGACGCCGGCACCCAGAATGTCCCCGACGATGAACAGGAGCAGGAGTTTTGGCCCGAGGACCCGCTTAAGCGCCGGTTCCTCCCCCTCGCGGGCCGGCTCGGTTACTGGTTCAGAAGTCGTGCTCATGGTGACCTCCCTAGCGGGTGCGCGGTTCCGACACCGTCCAGCGGCCGGACTCCGGCTTGAATATGGGACCTACTTCACTCCCTTGGCGGCTCCTTGGCAACAAGCAACGGCCAGAATTTTGGCGGACGCCGTCCCCGTGCGGGCCGCGGTGGTCCGAAGGCTGCGCGGTATCCCCTGTTGCACGGGCGCGCACAGTGCCATTCTGGGGCTACCGGCCGCGGTGCAGCGGCCCAGATGAGGAGGAGATGAACCATGTTCGCTGATACCAAGGCCTTCAGCGGCCTGGCGGTCCGCAGCCTTGAGGATGCCAGGCGGTTCTACGGTGACACCCTCGGGCTCAGGACGTCGGAGGAGAACGGCCTGATGTGGCTTCACCTCGCCGGAGGACGGGACACCCTCGTGTACGAGCAACCCGACTCGACTCCGGCGAGCTACACGGTCCTGAATTTTGAAGTGGACGACATCGACGCCGCCGTCGGCGCCCTCACCGAACGGGGTGTGCGCTTCGAACGTTACGACGGCATGACCCAGGACGACGCCGGTGTCATGCGGGAGGGCGGCCCCTTCATCGCCTGGTTCAAGGACCCGTCGGGAAACGTGCTGTCGGTGCTGCAGGAGCGGTAGCTCTGCGTCTCAGGCTGCCTGCCCACCGGTGGCTCGGTTCCGGGTGAGCACGATGGGCTGGTCGCTGGTGACGGCGATCGTGTGCTCCGAGTGGGCGCCGCGGCTTCCATCGGCGCTGCGCAGCGTCCACCCATCGGGGTCGACGCGGAGCCTGTCCGTTCCGCGCATGAACCAGGGTTCGATGGCCAGCACCAGGCCCGGCTTGAGCGGGAAGCCCCGGCCAGGCCGGCCCGCGTTGGGGATGTGCGGGTCGCCGTGCATCGTCCGTCCGACACCGTGCCCGCCGAACTCAAGATTGACCGTCAGGCCCGCCTCCCGCGCGATGCTCCCGATCGCGTAGGAGATGTCCCCGGTCTTATTACCGGGGACGGCGGCGGCGATCCCGGCCTCCAGCGCGCGCTCGGTGACCTCGATCAGCTCAAGGTCACCGGCGTCGGCCGTGCCGACCACCATGCTGACGGCGGAGTCAGCGACCCACCCGTTTGCGTTGGCCGCGAAGTCGAGGCTCAGCAGGTCCCCGTCCCGGAAGAGACGAATTCCCCGGCGGCGGCCATTTCGGCGGTTTCCTGGTCCGTGTGCAGTTCGATCAATGCGTCGCTGGCCCTTCACTTCCGGGCGTGCGTTCCAGAGGGCGTTCCCAGGAGTTCAGGCGCCGGGCGGGCGGTATCGGACCTCGCCGGCCCTGCGCAGGGCGGTGAGGGTTTCGTCGACCGTCAGAAGCACTGTCGTGTCCAGTGAACTGAGGGCGCCGCCTCCGCTGAGGGCCATGGCAACCGCTGCCATCGACACATTGTCCGGTGCCTCCCAGAGGGTGTAGCCGTCGTGCGATCCGAAGGCGTACCAGAAGCCGTGGAGGCTTCCTCCAACCGATTCGATGTAGGTCCGGGCGGCCTCCCGCCGGTCCTCCGGGTTGCCGATGAGCCGGGCCCAGGATTCGGGGGTGTAGTTGAATTTCGACAGATAGAGCGGCATCCTCGGTTCCTCCCGTGTGCTGCTGGCGGCCGCGGTTCCCTCAAGAATGCCAGCCCGCTCTTCGACCGGCAATGGCCATGCCGGGCACAATGACAGTGGCAGCGGCAACGATGGTGAGGCTCAATCGCCCGGCCCGCAGATCTGCGGCACGGCGAAGTTTCTCCAGAAAGGGACCGCTCACCATGATGGGAGCCCACCACGCAGCCTGCGGCGCAGCCGCCTGGGTCGCTGTCACCACCCGGATCGAGGTGGCCGGGCCGCTTCCGGTTCCGCCCGGATCCCTCAGCCTCGGGTTCGGCCTGTTCGACGTCAGCCCCATCGGCGTCGTGACGGGCGCCCTGGTGACCGCCGGGGCCGCACTGCTCCCGGACGCGGACCACCGCAGCGCGACGATCGCCAACTCACTGCCCCCGGTGTCGAACTTCGTCTGCACCGGCATCGGGAGGATCGCCGGCGGGCACCGCCGCGGCACCCACTCCCTGCTCGGCGTCCTGGCTTTCGTGGGCGTGGCCTTGCTGGCAGGCATGTGGACCGCGGAAACCGCAGCGTATGGGACCGTCTATCCCGGAGCGGGCGTGCTGACCGTCCTGCTTGTCTCCTTCGCCGCCAAGGCGCTGAAGATCATCCCGGATACCATGCGCAAGTTCCCCTGGGCGGTGGGCCTGGCCGCCGGTGCCTTCGTCACCGCCTTCGCACCCGAGGAGCAGTTCTGGTTTCCGATCGCCGTCGGGCTCGGCGTCGTCGTGCACATCGTCGGCGACATGATGACGACAGGGGGCTGCAACCTCCTCTACCCGCTTCGGATTCGACCGCCGCGGGTCGTGGCGTCACTGCCGGTGGTGGGCTGGATGTGGAAGCGGAACGGCCATTTCGCCGTGCCCATCCTGGGCAACGCGGGATCCCTTCGGGAGTGGTGCCTGCTGGTGCCGGTCTCGCTGTATGCGGTGGGCGGTATCGGGGCATCGCTGCTCAGGATCGATAACCCGGAGCTGCAGGCCCTGGGCGTGCTGGGCGCATCGGGCTGGGGCGGGTAGGAGCCGGGTTGGCGCGGCCTTCCCGGGCGGACGCGCTGCTTCCCGAAGGGCGCCTGCCGCGTCAGCGGGAGCGGAGGTAGGAGCCGCGGGTTGGTGTATCGAGCTTCTCGATGGCCGCCCGGACTCCTGAGCGCGACATCGAGTCCGCGTACCGGTCGAGGTGGGCCAGCAGCCTTGTCCGGTCGATGTCTCCGACATAACGGAGCATCCAGCCGACCCCCTTCTGCACGAGCTCTTCGGGATCTCCGGCGAGCGCTGCAGCGATCCTCAGGGTGTCATCAACTTCCTTCCGCTTCAAGAACGCGGCAGTCGCGACGATGGCGCTGCGCCGTTCGGGCCAGAAGACGGATTCGGCCAGCCGGTCGAGCGGAGTCCGGGGCTTGTCGAGAAGCCACGTGCCGAGCACCTGGTGGGCGGCCAGGTCCACAAGGTCCCAGGTGTCGATGCGGTCGTGCCGCCGCAGATACAGCTCATACAACTCAAGGTGGCGCCCGGGCCGGATCTTCCTGGCCGTGGCCGCCTTACCCATGATCGAGCAGGCGCCCACGCGCACTTCGTGGGTGGGGCTCTCGAGCAGTGCCTCGAGCTCGTCCGCGGACAGGTCAAGGGCGGTCTTGGCCAGGTTGAAGACGTCTCCCATCCTCACGCCGATGAAGGAGTCGTCCCCGGGGAAGAACCGTTCATATTTGGCCCGCTGGTCCTCGGTGGCGAGCGCACGGAGTGCGCCTTCGAAGTCGGCAGCAGTCCTCATTGATGATGCCTCCTCAATCCGGCGTCTTCCCCGGATGATAGTCTCCCGGACCGCGGTGGTGAAGGCAGCACCCGCCGGGTCGGTCAGGCAGCACAGCGGCACATCCGGTGGAGGAACCACCGGTACGGGGCGGTCGGATCCCCGTACCGGTGGCCGCCGCCTATCGGGGGCCGGCCGCCTATCGGGTGGCCGCGGCGTCCGCCTTCAGCAGGTCACTGAGCAGGGCCGGCTTGTTCGTGATGATGCCGTCGACCCCGAGGGCAGTCAGGGCGCGCATGCGCTGCGGGTCATCGACGGTGTACGGCCAGGTTTCCATCCCGTACTGGTGGACCAGGTCCACGAACCCGCTGGTGACCCGGGTGTGGCTGGGGTTGATCTGATCGGCCCACGTGGACAGCTCAGCGTATTCGGCCGGTGCGGGCGGACCACCCAGCAGCCCGGCCGGGACCTCGGGCGCAAGGGCATTGAACTCCCTCATGAAGTCCCAGTTGAATGACTGGACGACCAGGCGTCCGGCCCGCGCGTCGGCGTTCAGCCACCCCTCCGAGTCCAGCTCGGCTGCGATGTCGGCGCCGATGCCCGGGTAGAGCTCGGGACTCTTGACCTCGAGCAGCAACCCCGCCCTGCCGTGCAGGGTATCGAGGACCTGCTGGAGGGTCGGAACCTGGGTCCCTGCGAACCCCGGACCGAACCAGGACCCCGCATCGAGCGTCGAAATTTCCGCATAGGTGAAGTCAGCGACGCGGTAGGGAGCCCGGCCGGCGAATTTGGTTTCCACGTCCGTGGTGCGGCCGAGCGTGGTGTCGTGGATGACGACGAGTTCGCCGTCAAGGGTGCGCTGGACATCGATCTCGACGAAGTCGGCCTTCACCGCCGCCCCGAGGTCGACGGCGGGAAGCGTGTTCTCCGGGGCGTCCGCTGAGGCCCCGCGGTGGGCGATCACGGTGGTCCTGCCCTCCTTGGCGGGTTCGGCGGCGGCTCCGCTGACACCTGCGGCGAGGGTCGCCAGGGTCATCACGCCGGTGAGGAGGGCCCGAAGGGGTTCCTTCCGCCGGGGTGTGCTTACTTTTGCGGTGGAATGCGTCACAGGCAATCTCCTTGGTCGACAAGCCGGTTCTCGTGGTCATCAGCCGTAACAGCTGACCCACGGGACTCTTCCGGCTCCAGGTGGCCGGCCGGAGACGGGCGCCCAACGTGTAAGTGAATCCGGGTGGACAAGGGAGATCCGGTGGACAACGAGGGCCATGGCGACGAAGGACCCGGGTCACATAAAGACGACGGTGAATAAGGACCGGGTGATTAAGTACGGGGTGAATGAAGACGACGATGTTGCCATCCCCCGGCCTCCCGCCCTCCCGGCCCAGCCGGGCTCCTGTGCCGGGCCGGGCTCCTGTGCCGGGCCGGCCGCGACGGTTTCG
>NZ_CADCTE010000017.1 GCF_902805515.1 uncultured Arthrobacter sp.
GATCGTTCAATCCGATGAACCAGATGAGACAGGCGCCCGTGAGATAGCCGACGTCGCCGCCATTTGCACCGCCAACCACGCAGGCACGGTCTACACCACGGAGGACCCCCTCGAAGGGGAGGCCTTCGTCGCTGCCCGCCGGATGGCAATTCCTGCTGTCGAGCAGATGGGGACGCTTCTTCTGGGCGACGTGGGCGTACCCCTCCCGCAACTCGGGGAGCTGGTCCGCGGGATAGCGGGGATTTCGGAAGCGCGAAACGTTCCCATCGCGGTGATCGCGCACGCCGCAGACGGGAACACACACCCCCTGATTGTCTACGACGCCGCGGACACCGAGCAGAAAGCGCGCGCCTACGTCGCCATCGGAGAGGTTCTCGATCTCGCGCTTGCCCTGGGAGGCACCATCACCGGTGAACACGGCGTCGGCCGGCTGAAGAAGCCGTGGTTGCCCCAATATCTCGGAGAAGACGCCGCGAAGCTCAACCAGAAGATCAAGACGGCACTCGACCCCGACAACATTCTCAACCCCGGCGCGGTGTTCGAAAGTCCTCCGACCCCTGACAGGAGTGCACCATGGAAAACTACCGGGTAACAGCCTCCATCACCTACGAAGCAGCCCAGAACGCGGTGCGGGTGGCGATCGATGAGGCGGCCAGGACCGGAATCGCCGTTGTGGTCACCGTCGTCGATCCGACCATGGTTCCAGTCGCTTTCGGCCGGGCTGACGGCGCGACGCCGCACAGCGTGGAGACCAGTCGCCGGAAGGCGAACACCGCGGCGTCCACCCGCCGTAGGACCGGCTGGATGCAGGACTCATTCGCCGTCGAACTGCCGTTAGGGACCGGCGGCCTCCTGACGAACATCCGCGGCGGATCGCCGCTTAAATTCGGTGGAACCTTGGTTGGCGGGATCGGCGTCGCAGGTGGAACCCCTGACCAGGATGCCGCAATCGCCGCCGCGACCCTCGCCGCGATCGGAGCCGACGCGGACTAGGAACCTGCACGGCGTCCACCGTCACGTCCACCGGCCGCCGCCTCCAGCATCGCCAGGAAGCGGGCCGCCACGGCCTCGCCGAACTCCGGGGAGTTGATGTCGGTCTGCAGGACCTCCAGCGGAATCGAGGGGGGAAGGTGCTCCCTGAGGGCGGCGACAAGGGCAGAATCAGCGTCATGTTCGGCGATGGGTCCGCCCGGAACTCCGATCAGGGAAAAACCCTCTGTCGGCACCATCACGACCGTGGGCGCAACGGCATCCGCGAGCCGCTCCGCGATCTCCCGGCCCAGCGTACGCATCTCCTCCTCCTCCACCCGCACCAGAGTGGCGACCGGGTTGTGGCGGTAATGCGGCCGCTTGAGGTACTGGGACGGCACCGTGTCGAGGGCCCCCTGATTGAAGAAGTCCAAAGCCCCCGGCACCACGAGAAGCGGCAACTGTTGTTCTACGGCAGCCCGCATCCGCTGCGGACCGGTCGCGTGTACCCCGTCGAACATGGTGTTCGAGACCTCCGACAGCGTGAAGTCGATCACGCCGCTCAGCACTCCGTCCCGGGCCATGTCGTCCATGGCAGGTCCGCCCACTCCGTTGGCGTGGAAAATGATGGGCTCCAAGCCGGCTTCCTCCAGCCTTTTCACGACAACCATCGCTCCAGGAGTCGTCTGCCCCAGCATCGTCAGGCCGATGCTGGGGCGATCCGGAGCCGGCTTCTCACTGCCCCAGCGGCACATCCCGGCGATAGCAGCGGCGGCGTTACCGAAGACACTTCGGGCGACGGAATTCAGCCCGAGGATGTCGATGACGGAGTGCATGATCAGGATGTCACTGCTGCCCATGAACGGCCCGAACTCCCTGCGCCCCGAGGCGCTGGGGGACACGACGATCTTCGGCACGCCGACCGGAAGCGCCTGCATGGCGGCAGCGCCCATCAGCCCCCCTTCCGCGCCACCCAGGCACAGGACGCCCTGAATCCGGCCCTCATCGTAAAGCCGGCGGACAAGGACGCGGAGCGCTTCCTGCATCATCTCCACCGCGGCGCCACGGCTTCCCGCCTGCTGCACGGCAGCCAGCGAGGAGCCCGCGGCCCGCGCCACCTGCTCACGGGGAATGTCGGCATCGATCCCGGGTGTCCCGAGAATCCCCGAATCGATTACCACGGCTCCGGTGTCGAACTGTGTTAGCCGCTTGCGCACGAAGTCGATCTCGGCGCCCTTGGTGTCCAGCGTGCCGATCAATGCGACAACGGGCTGGTTCATTGGTCCTCCTGATTGCGCGGTGTACGAGGGCTCACTGGGCGATGGTCAAGCCTGCACGCCGGTAGTCGGCGAGGTCATCCGCGGACAGGCCCTCGTCGGTGACCACAAGATCCAACTCATCAGCCGACGCCATGTTAATGAGAGCGTTCGTCCCGAATTTCGTGGAATCGACCAGTGCGATGCGCCGAAGGCGGCTTTGGTGACCTCGGCCAGCTCACGCTGGGTGGTGTTGAGCCCGCTCGAGGTGATGCCGGCCGCCGACACGAAGGCGACAGTGAACGACAAGTGCTCCATGAACTCGGCGGCCCATCGCCCGGTGATGGCCCGCAGGGGCTGATTCAACTCCCCGGGCAGCATGATGAAATGGATCGAGGGCGCAACCACGTCGTTGGCGATCGCCGGTGAATTGGTCACCACAGTCAGGCCCCGGTTGGGCTCCTTTTCGAGAGCCTTGGCCAGGGCGAACACCGTGGTGGAGGAATCGAGGAACAGCGTTGCTCCATCGGAAATCTCCTCCAGGGCTCGGACAGCAATCTCCTTCTTCTGGCTGAGGGCCTGGTCCCTGCGGATGGAGTATTCACTCCGGATCGGCGGCACCCCGGTCGAACTCCTCGCGCCACCGCGCACCCGCTCGAGCACACCTTCCGAGGCGAGATATTCGAGGTCGCGGTGGATGGTCACCGGGGCAACGCCGAACCTCTGGCTCAGTTCGCTGAGACGGACCTGTCCGTCGCGTTCAACGGCTTCGCTGATGCTCTCCCGTCGGTTTTCCGTACCCACCTGGGGGACCCTAGATTCGTGTTCCGGCCCAGAAGCCGGATTGCGTCGCATTGTAAAGACGGCCGCCTTTCAGTTTGGCTCCGACGGTTAGGACTTCCTTGCCCGGGAGGTCCCAGGCTCCTCGGTCCGGCACCCAGTCAGGAGCGGATAGCCGGGTGGCTGAGGAGGTTTCGTCCTCCTCGACAAAACGTACACCGGCCTGCTCGAGCAGTGCGACGGTGTGGGCGGCCAGCAGCGGGTTCATGTCATATCCCGCGGGCCGGCCTCCGGTCACGACCACGGTCGGCTGCCCTTGCTGGGCTGCGAACGCGGCGGCGTTCAGCGCGATCTCATTCGCTCCGAGAACCGTGACCGGCCCGTCGAAGGTGAGTCGGGAATCCATCACCTCCACCGCGTTGAGAGTCCCGGCCGCCTCGCCCGCCGGGACAGCGCCGGTGGCCGCAACGATGACCTCAGCCCAGTCTGCGGCTGGATGGTTCGGACTGAAGCGGGTATCCACCTCAACCTTGACGCCGACATACTCGAGTTCACGCTCGAAGTAGGTTACGTAGGCCTCCATCTCCATCCGCTTGTAATCCGCCGCGGTGGCTGTCAGGACCTGGCCGCCGATCCGCGGGTTCGCCTCGAGCAGCCGCACTTCGTGGCCGCGGAGCGCCGCGGCCCTCGCCGCCTCCGCCCCGGACGGCCCTCCGCCCACGACGAGTACCCGCTTGGCCCTTGCCTGGGGCCGAAGCAGTTCGTCGGCGTCCTTCTCGTAACCAAGCTCCGGGTTGATCACGCAGTGGACGCGCCATCCTCCGAAGAGGAAAGTGCCGATGCACTCGTTGCACGCGATGCAACGCCGGACACGGTCGGATTCACCGTTTTTCACTTTGAGCACCAGGTTGGCGTCGGTCAGCTGGGTCCGCGCGAGCGCCACGAAGTCCAGCTGCCCGCCTTCGACGGCGTCGGCGCATGTTTCCAGCGCCCAGCCCAGGCGGCTGATGCCGATGACGGGTTTGGCGACCATCGCCTTCACCCGGGCGGCGAGCGGCAGCAGTTCCGCAGGCTTCCGGCCCTGCATCATGAAGATGGAGTCCATGCTTTCGTAGGTCGCCGCAGTGACGTTGAAGACGTCGACATATGGTTCGATGAGCTTGCAGAAGGCGAGTCCCTCCTCCGCCTCCATGCCGCCGGGCACCCGCTCTTCGAGGCTGATGCGGTAGCTGATCGGGAAATCAGGACCGACTTCCTCCCGGACAGCCTGGACAACTTCGAGTGGAAAGCGTGCGCGGTTCTCGAACGAGCCACCGTATTCGTCCGTCCTCAGATTCGACTGGGGCGAGAGGAACTGGGTGAGGAGGTAGCCGTGCGAACCATGCAGTTCGACCATGTCGAACCCGGCCTGCTTCGACCGGCGGGCAGCGTCACGGAACTGCTGCACGATCTCCTTTATCTCCCGGATTTCGAGGGCCCGGGGCTCGTCACCGATTGCCGCCGACGTCACTGCGGACGGCCCGACCGGCCCCGTGTCGGACGAGAACGGTCCGGTGGCATGGTGACGGC
>NZ_CADCTE010000018.1 GCF_902805515.1 uncultured Arthrobacter sp.
ATGATCATGGGCCCGCTCACGGCCCTCATCATGAAGAAGCTCGACGGGCTCTGGGCCGGGAAGATCAAGCCCGGCTTCGAGATGCTCGTCGACAACTTCTCGGCAGGCATCGTCGCCGCAGTGATGGCGGTCTTCGGCCTGCTCGCCGTCGGACCCCTCGTGACCGCCTTCAGCAACGCGGCCGGCGCCGTCGTCGACTTCCTCGTCACCAACGGACTGCTGCCCTTCACGAGCATCCTGATCGAACCGGCCAAGGTGCTCTTCCTGAATAACGCAATCAACCACGGCATCCTCACGCCGCTGGCCACCGAGCAGTCCCTTGAGAACGGCAAGTCGATCCTGTTCCTCCTCGAGGCCAACCCCGGCCCCGGCTTCGGTGTCCTGCTCGCCTACATGGTCTTCGGCCGGGGCATCGCCAAGGCGTCCGCTCCCGGTGCAGCGCTCATCCACTTCGTCGGCGGCATCCACGAGATCTACTTCCCCTACGTGCTGATGAAGCCCATCATGATCCTCGCCGCGATCGGCGGCGGCATGGCCGGCATCCTGACCCTCGTGATCACCGGTGCAGGGCTGCGCTCGCCGGCCGCCCCGGGCAGCATCCTCGCCGTCTACGCCGCGACGGCCTCCGACAGCTACGTCGGGGTCACCCTCTCGGTGCTGCTCGCCACCGCGGTGTCCTTCCTGATCGGTTCGGTGATCCTCAAGACCACCAGGAACCCGGCCGACGACGACGGCAGCCTGAGCAACGCCACCGCCCGTATGGAAAACCTCAAGGGCCGCAAGAGCTCGGTCTCCGGTTTGATCGGTGCCAAGGGCGAGGCGCCCGCCGGCCCGATCCGCAATGTTGTCTTCGCCTGCGACGCCGGCATGGGCTCGAGTGCCATGGGAGCCTCAGTGCTGCGGAACAAGTTCAAGGCAGCCGGCCTGACCGATGTGAAGGTCACTAACTCCTCGATCGCGAACCTCACCGACTCCTACGACCTGGTGGTCACCCACCAGGATCTGACGGACCGGGCCCGGCCGCTGACCGCCGGAGCAACGCATGTCTCCGTGGACAACTTCATGAACAGCCCGCGGTATGACGAGATCGTCGACCTGGCCCGTAACCAGCGCGAGGGCGACGGCACGCCGGCACCCGACAGCGGCGCGCCCGACATCTCGGAGCAGGCCCAGCCTGCAGGCGAGGAAGTGCTCGCCGAGCGGAGCGTCGTCCTTCAGGGAAGGGCGACCAACCAGGCCGATGCCATCAACGAGGCCGGCCGGCTGCTGGTGGACCGCGGCGCCGTTGAGGAAAGCTACATCGACGCCATGCACGAACGCGAGCGGTCGGTTGCCACCTACATGGGCAACTTCCTCGCCATTCCCCACGGCACGAACGCCGCGAAGGAATACATCAAGCGTTCGGCCGTCTCGATCGTGCGCTACCCCGAGGGCATCGACTGGAACGGCAAGCAGGTGAAGTTCGTCGTCGGCGTGGCCGGGGTCAACAACGAGCACCTCTCGATCCTGTCGGCCATCGCCCGCGTCTTCTCCGACAAGGAGCAGGTGGCGCGCCTCGACCGGGCCGAAACCGTCGACGAGGTCCTTGCGCTCTTCGGGAAGGTGAACGCCTAGTGAAGGCCGTGCACTTCGGGGCGGGGAACATCGGCCGCGGCTTCGTGGGGCTGCTGCTCCACGAAGCCGGGTACGAGGTGGTGTTTGCCGATGTGGCCGAGGCGCTGATCGACGAGCTCGCCTCCACGCCGTCCTATACGGTCCACGAGGTGGGAGAGGAGCCCACCGACAAGACGGTGGACAACTACCGGGCCCTGAACTCGCGCGCCGAGGAGGCCGCGGTGATCGAGGAGGTCGCCACGGCCGACATGGTCACCACCGCCGTCGGGCCCGGGGTGCTGAAGTTCCTCGCTCCGGTGATCGCGGCCGCCATCGCGCGGCGGTCACCGGAGGCGCAGCCGCTGCAGGTGATGGCGTGCGAGAACGCGATCAATGCAACCGACCTGCTGCGGCAGGCCGTGGTGGACGCGTACTCGGGGGACCGGAGCGGGCTGGACACGCGTGCGGTGTTCGCCAACACCGCCGTCGACCGGATCGTGCCGAACCAGGCGCCCGGGCAGGGTCTCGACGTGACGGTGGAGACCTTCTACGAATGGGTCATCGACCGGACCCCGTTCGGTGGCAGCGAGCCCCGGATCCCCGGGGCCACCTACGTGGACGACCTCGCCCCCTACATCGAGCGCAAGCTGTTCACGGTCAACACCGGGCACGCGGCCTGCGCCTATTTCGGCTACGCGGCCGGGGTCGAAAAAATCTCCGATGCCATGGCGGATTCAGAGGTGGCGCGCCGGGTGCGGGCCGTGCTGGAGGAGACGAAGCAGTTGCTGGTCAGCAAGCACGGCTTCGCAGCCGACGAGCAGGAGGCGTACGTGCAGAAGATCCTGCGCCGGTTCTCCAATCCGCACCTGCCGGACACGGTGGTGCGGGTCGGACGGGCGCCGCTGCGCAAGCTGGGACGCCACGAACGCTTCGTCGGCCCCGCGTCCGAACTCGCCGAGGGCGGGACGCATCCGGCCGCCCTGCTGGCGGCGATGGAGGCGGCACTGGCCTTCAATGATCCTGCAGATCCTGAAGTCGAGGAACTTGCCCGCATCATCGGGGGCAACCCGGCGGAGGAGGCAGTCACCCGGATTACGGGCCTGGACGCAGAGCACGCCCTGTTCCCCTCGGTCCTTGGCCTCGTGAAGGCCCGCGCCGCGGTGTAGGTGGGGCAGGCCGGCGAACTAATGCGGAAGGGCTCCCTCTCCTGGCCGGAGGGGGAGCGCTTCCGCGTTGAGGCGCCGAGGTCAGCCGGAGGCGGCCCGGTGGGCGGCCTCAATTCCGTCGAGGATGAGCCCGAGCCCGAACGCGAATTCATCCCCATAGGCGTAGCCGGGTTGAAGGATATGGGTCTCCGCCATCTCGGCGAGGTGGGGGAAGGCGCCGGACATCATGTGCTGCTGGGCCAGGATGCTCTCGGTCGCCGTGTTGACGTCCCCGGCCTCGCTGAGCGGCAGGGAGGCCTCCTGGAGGGCGAATCCGTCGACGTAGCTGTCGAGCAGCGACATCGCGTGCGCGGTGAGCGTCATCGAGAATCCGGCACCGCGGAGGCAGGCGATCACGGCGTCGAGGTGCCTGAGCGTTGCAGCGCCCGGCGTGGAGCGCATCAGGCTGATCGCCCACGGGTGCCGGGCCCAGGCGGCGCGGGCGGAGTGCGCGCGGTCCTCCATCGCCGTCCGCCAGGGGGTATCCGTCGGGGGCAGGGCGATTTCGTCGAACACCAGATCGACCATGCCGTCAATGAGGTCGTCCTTGTTCTTCACATGGTAGTAGAGCGACATGGCCTCCACTCCCAGCGCCTGGGCGAGCCTGCGCATGCTCAGGGACTCGAGGCCTCCGGCGTCGGCGAGATCCACCGCCACCCGGATCGCCCGGTCCCGGGAGACGGGCTCCCGGGGTGCTTTTGCCCCTCGTGTCGATGTCATCCCTCTCCCGCCATGGATTTGCGCAGCCGGTCGCCGCCGCTCTTCCCAAAGCCTACCTTACGGCGTATGGTGAGGGCAGTTCTTTACCTTACATCGTCAGGTATGCCAGTACCGAAGGGAACGATCGCAATGAATGAAACACAGACGCAATCATCGAGGGCCGCCCGGCTGGTGGGGGCGCTGTTCCTGGGCGGCTTCCTGACCTACGGGGTGGGCAGCATCCTCACCTCGACCGCCACGGCGGCGCCGGATTACCTCTCCGGGGTGTCCTCGAACCCGCTGTTTCCCGTCGGTGCGGTGCTGATGCTGCTCAACTCGGCCGTCGTCACGGGCATCGGCGTGCTGATGTTCCCGGCCCTGGTGCGGCACAGCAAGGCCGTCGCCGCGGGGTACCTCGCCACGAGGATCTTCGAGGCGGTCCTCCTCGCCGTCGGCGTCGTGAGCCTCCTGTCCCTGACCGGTATCGCTCAGGAGGCCACCGCGGGTACCCTCGATGCCGGCTACTACGGGACCCTCGCGGCCCTCGCCGTCAACGGAGGCTTCCTCTCCTACCAGGTGGCGATGGCCGGACTGGGACTCGGCAGCGTCTTTCTCTGCTCCCTGCTGCTGCGCAAGCGCCTGGTACCGCGGTTCCTCGCCGTCTGGGGACTGGCCGGCTACGCGGTGTTCGCCGTGGGAGCCGTGCTCGAACTCCTGGGCTTCGCCGGGCTCGGCATGGTCTTCACCGTCCCGGGAGGGCTCTTCGAACTCTTCTTCGGGATCTGGCTCCTCGCCGGGAAGTCCGCGCTGACCACCGCTGCGGCGGTGCCTGCGGAAAAGGTCGTGGTGCCCTAGCTCCCGACCGTGGCGCCAGGTCCCGGACCTCGGCGTGCCGCAGCTCCCGGAGCCTTTGAGCTGCACACTCCTACCATGGGAGGGCGCGGGAGGCCATTGAAAGCGGATGCTCGGCGCAGGGGGCAAATGCCGGCGGCGGGGGAGGGCCGCGGCGGTACGATCGGCGGAAGATCCCAGTGCGAACACACGGACATCACAGCAGGGAGGATGCCATGACCAGTGAAACGCCCGACCCGGCGCAGGAAATCGACAGCAGCGACATCGAAGCCATCCAGAACGACGAGGGCCTGATTCAGGCCGACCGGGTGGACCTGATCACCACCCAACTCGAGGAAGAGGACGCCGACCCCGACCGGGACCCGCCCGCTTCCTGAGCGGCACAGAACCCCGGGGGCCCGCCCGTTTACTGCCGGGTTCCTGCCGGATTGGGGCGCAATCAGCGGGCAGGGGCGGCGGGCAGAGTCACCGGCCGAGGAAGTCGCTGATGCGCTCGGCCAGCCGGGCCGGGTCGACGTCGTGTCCCTGGCCGTCGAGGAGATCGAATTCCGCCCCGGGAACCAGCTCCGCGATGCCGCGGGCACCCCACTGCAGGAAGTCGGGGGAGTCGCCACCGGCCAGGGACAGGGTGCGGGCAGTGATGGAGGCCAGCTCGGCAGGAACGCTGCTGTCGCCCATGACGGCGTCGTCGTATCCGAGGGTGGGGGCGATGGCCGTCATCCCCTCCCAGGCGGGCAATGATTTCATGTGCTCCACCGCGTTGCCGGGTACTCCAACCCGGGTCAGGAATGCCGTCACCGCACCGTCGCGGTCCCCGGCGCTCAGCGCCGAGCCCAGCTCCGCCGTATAGGCGAAGGCCGCCGGCCGGGCGGGCTCGGGCATGAACGGGACTTCGTAGACGATGAGGTCCGAGACTTTCCCGCCGAGGCGGGCGGCCGCGAGAGCGGCCAGCGCCCCACCGGAGGACATGCCCAGGAGGGCGGCCGGGGCGCCGACCGCGGAGATCAGGGCTGCGATGTCCTCGATCTCGCGGTCCACGGCATAGGGAAGGGTGTCGCTGCTGCCACCGCGGCCCCTGCGGTCGTACAGCACGACCGTGCGCGTCGGCGCCAGCCCGGGGGCGAGGGCGCGCATCGGCCCCGCGCCCCGGTGGCACATGGCGCCGTCGATGAGGATGATCGCCGGGCCCGTCCCCTGGGTTTCGTAGCCGATGCGGGTTCCGTCGGAGGAGTGCACGTCGCTCATCGGTGGGTTCCTTCCGTTTTCACGAACGGCTCCCCGCCCGCCGGTGCGTCCTGGCCGGAGAGCTGCTTCTTCATCTGGATGGCAGTGGCCGTATACCCGAGCTGTTCGTAGAGCCGCTGCGCGGGCTGGTTGTGCCCAAAGACGTTGAGCCCGAGGGAGGTCGCACCGCCGCGGCGGGCATCTTCCTCGGCCAGCAGCATGGCCTGCCGGCCCACGCCCCGGTGCCGAAACGGTTCGTCAACCTCGATGTCGTACACCCACCACGCAGCCTCTTCCGATTCCGTTGGCCCGATCCAGAGGTACCCCACGGGCGATCCGTCCGCCATCAGGTGATAGACACGATGGCCGGGCGCGGGGCGTCCGGCGGGGAAGAAGGCCTGGAGCGAACGCTCGGCGTTGGCCCGTGCCTGCCCGGGCGTCTCCCCGGACCTCATCCGCTCGCCGATGTAGGTGTTCATGCTGCCGGCAAGCCAGCGGCCGAGCCGTTCAGCGGGCATGAGGGAAAGGGTGATCTGCATGGCTGATCCTTTCACGCGGGCTCACCGGGCACCAGAGTGCCCGGTAACCGGTCCCTGCGCCGGCCGTTGGCCCGCCGGAACGGCCGCCGGGACCAGGCGTTACCGGCGCAGCTGGTCGACCATGTCCATCACGACGGCGCGCAGGTTGCCGCCATTTTCCTCGGCGATCCGGCGCTGGCGCTGGTACCCGGCGCCCCGGGTCAGGATCGTCTCGACGTCGGCCAGTTCGTCGCTGCAGCCCAGCTTCGCGGCGACCGGTTCCAGCCGGTTGAGCACCTCCGTGAGGTGCTGGGTGACAAGCTGTTCCTTGCCGGAGGCATCGAGGATGATGATGGCGTCGAGGCCGTACCGGGCGGCCCGCCATTTGTTCTCCTGCACATGCCAGGGCGGCATCGTGGGGATGGTCCGGCCGGCGTCGAGCTGGGTGGAGAACTCGTCGACGAGGCACTGGGTCAGGGCGGCCACCGCTCCGACGTCCTGCAGCGTGGAGAGCCCGTCGCAGACGCGCATCTCGACGGTGCCGAGGTTGCCGACCGGCCGGACGTCCCAGCGGATCTCGCTCACCGAATCGATGACCCCCGTAGTGAACATGTCCGAGACGTACGCCTCGTACGCCTCCCAGTCCGGGAACTGGAAGGGCAGCCCGGCGGTGGGAAGCTGCTGGAACATCAGAGCCCGCTGCGAGGCATACCCGGTGTCCTCCCCGCCCCAAAAGGGGGAGGAGGCCGAGAGCGCCTGGAAGTGGGGGAAGTAGTTGATGAGCCCGTCAAGCACGGGAAGGGCCTTGTCCCGCGAATCGAGCCCGACATGGACGTGCACGCCGTAAATCACCATCTGGCGGCCCCACCACTGCGTGCGGTCGATCAGCTTGAAGTAGCGTTCCTTGTCCGAGACGGGCTGGGAGCGCGGAGCACTGAAGGGGTGGGATCCGGCGGAGAACAGCTCGACGCCCATCGGATCGGTGACCTCCCGCACCGCGGCCAGGGACCTGCTCAGGTCCGCCTTCGCCTCGGCCACAGTCGTGCAGACGCCGGTGACGAGTTCGACAGTGTTCAGCAGCAGCTCCTGCTTGATGTGCGGGTGTTCCTCGTCGTCCTGGAGTTCGGGATGGTTGGCGGTGACGCCCCGCAGGACCTCCTCGGCGGCCGACACGAGCTCCCCGCTGTGCCTGTCGACCAAAGCCAGCTCCCACTCAACGCCCAGGGTGGACTGGGCTGAGCGTGCAAAATCGATCTTCATGGGCTGGCTCCTGACCGGTACCGGACTGTGTGCTGGTTTTTCGCCTCGGCAGCGCGTCATCGCGAATGAGAACTGAGCCAATCGTAGTGCAGGGCCCGCACCAGCGCGCGCGGCGATCGGATGGAACAATGAGCACGTGCCGATCCTCAATAAAGACATGACCCTGTGCATCTCCCTCGCCGCGCGGCCCAGCAATATCGGGACCCGGTTCCACAACTACCTGTACGACGAGCTGGGACTGAACTACATCTACAAGGCGTTCACCACCACGGACCTGCCTGCGGCGATCGGCGGGGTGCGCGCGCTGGGGATCCGCGGCTGCGCCATTTCCATGCCGTTCAAGGAGGACGTCATTGCCCTCGTCGACCGGATGGACCCCTCGGCGACGGCGATCGATTCGGTCAACACCATTGTCAACGACGACGGCGTGCTCACCGCGTACAACACCGACTACCTCGCCGTGGCCCGGCTGCTGGCCGACCACAAGGTGTCCACGGACCACACGGTGCTGGTGCGTGGTTCCGGCGGCATGGCCAAGGCGGTTGTGGCGGCGGTGCGCGACTCCGGATTCCGCGACGTGACCGTCGTGGCACGGAACGAGGAGGCCGGCCGGGCGCTGGCCGGGCTGTACGGGTTCGCCTGGCAGCAGGAGGTCGGCTCCTCGACCGCAGGGCTGCTGATCAACGTCACCCCGGTGGGGATGGCGGGCCCGGACGCGGACGAGGTCTCCTTCCCGGCCGCCGCGATCGAGGCTGCCTCGGTGGTCTTCGACGTCGTCGCGCTGCCCTCGGAGACCCCGCTGATCCGTGCGGCCCGCGGCGCGGGCAAGCCCGTGATCACCGGCGCCGAGGTCATCGCACTGCAGGCGGAGGAGCAGTTCGTGCTCTACACGGGAGTTCGGCCCTCCCCGGAGCAGGTAGCCGCCGCCGGAGAATTCTCCCGGCAGGGCTGACGCCGCGGCAGTGCTGAGCGGGCAGCAGGTCAGGCGAGCAGCTTCGCGAGGGGACTGGCGTCGAAGTTCTTCAGGAGCGTCCGGACGTCCTTGTACACCTCGGCGGCGCCGGCCTCGCGCAGTTCGGCCTCGCTCGTGCCCCCGGTGGTGATGCCGATGGTGGGGATGTCCAGTTCCGTCGCCGAGAACACGTCCCAGACCGAATCGCCGACGAACATCGTGTTGCCCGCCTCCAGACCGCCGGCCTCGAGCGCCGCCTGCAGGATGTCGGGGGAGGGCTTGCTGTTCTCGGCGTCCGAGGAACTCGTGGCGCCGGTGATGGCGGCGTCGGCGTCGATGACGCTGCGCAGCACCTCGAGCTCCTTCCCGGAGGCGGAGGAGGCGAGGACCACGACGAGTCCCTCGTCGAAGCAGCGGCCCAGCAGGTCGCCGGCGCCGTCGAATGCGCGCAGGGACGGCCAGAAGGTCGAGAACACGGCGCCGTGCGTCGCGTCGAGTTCGCCGTCGAGGGAGGCATCGCGGTCTTCACCGAGCAGGTGCGCGACGAGTTTGTCACCGCCCATGCCGATCGCCCGGTGGATCTCCGCCATCGGCACGTCGTGTCCGAAGCGGCGGAACGCCTGCCACCAGGCGATCGTGTGCTGGTAGTTCGAGTCGACGAGGGTTCCGTCGACGTCGAAGAGGACACCGCGGCGCGGTGATGCTGGCTGGGGGGTCATGGCTGCCACCTTAGCTGTCCGGGTTTTCCCCGAGTCTAGTAAGCGCGCACCCGCGTCCGGAGAAATTCTGCGGCTGGCCCGCGGGGTGGCCGTCTAGTACGGAACGGCGGGGCGGGGAATTACCGCACTTCTTGAATGGTTGTTCAATAACTGACAAGCGGCAGCGCGGCCGCCTCCGATGAATGAACGTTCCAATCCGAAAAGAGCCCTTCATGAACTCCAGCACCGCCACCGCGCAGGATGCCGCCCCGCCGCACCCCAGTCCGCCCCGCACCCGGTCGCCATGGTGGGGAGTGGCTTCCCTGTCCGTAGTCCTCTTCGCGATCGTGACGAGCGAATTCCTTCCGGCGAGCCTGCTCTCCCGCATGTCCTCGGATCTTCGCATCTCCGAGGGCCTCGCGGGCCAGGCAGTGACCGCCACCGCCGTCGCCGCAGCGGTCACCGGTCCCGCCATCGCGTTGGTGCTGCCGCGGCTTGACCGGCGGATCGCGCTGATCGGGCTCGTGGTCCTGGCCGCGGTGTCCAACCTCCTGGTCGCCCTGGCCCCGTCGTTCGCGGTGCTGCTCACCGCGCGGCTCCTGCTCGGGGTATCGGTCGGAGGGTTCTGGGCGCTGGCCATCGCCGTCGTCGCCGCCCTGGTCAGCCGCGAAAGGATCGGCCGCGGCATGATGGTCGTCAACGTCGGCGTCTCCCTGGCCACCATCCTCGCCGTTCCCCTGGGTCTGCTGCTCGGCGAGCTGTGGGGCTGGCGCGTGCTGTTCCTGCTGGCGGCCGCGGCGAGCGTTGTCGGCCTCGTCCTGGCCGCGGCCTGGCTTCCGCCGGTCGCCCCCGAACCCTCACCGGGCCGGGCCTTCGTGGCGACCCTCCGGTCGCCCCTGGTGATCGTCGGAATGGTCGGCATGTTCCTCATCGCCGGCGGACACTTCGCCGGCTTCACCTACATCCGCCTGGCCGGTGACCTCGTCGCCGGGCTCACCGCCGAGGGGTTCGCCCTGGCGCTGGCCGCGTTCGGCATCGCCTCGTTCGTGGGCAACCTCGCCAGCGGCCCGGCCGCCGACGGCGCACTCCACCGCTCCGTCGTCGTCATGGGGGCGGCAGTGGGCATCGCAACCATCATGTGGGCCACCCTGGGCAGCAGCCTCCCGGTCGCCGTTGCGGCCATCGTGCTCTGGGGACTCGGCTTCGGTGCCATCCCCACCCTCATCCAGTCCTGGATGGCGCGGGCCCACCCGGAGAGCCTCGAATCGGTCTCCGGGGTCACCGTCGCCGCCTTCCAGCTGGCCATCGGCCTCGGCGCGGCGGTGGGTGGGGTGCTCGTCAACAGTTTCGACGTGCGGGCGGCGCTGATCGCCGGCGGCGCGGCCGCCCTCCTGGGTGGTGTGCTGCTAGGAGTGGTGCGCACCCGCAGGCTCGGGGCCTAGCCGGCCGCCGGGGCCGGGTGCGTCGGGACGGGCTCGACGACGATGGCCACCCGGTCATCGCCGATCCGGGTCAGGACCAGCGTGGCCTTTTTCCGGGCCCTCCCGGAGCCGCTGAGCAGCTGGCGCCGCACCTCCTCCGGGGTGACCGAGGTGCCGCGCTTCTTGATGTCGAGGACGCCGATGCCTTCGGCGCGCACCCACTGCTTGAGAGCCTTGATATTGAAGGGGCGGGTCTCGACGATCCGGTAGGGGCGGGCGAACGGCGTCTCGTGAAGCTCCGGCGCGCAGATGTACGCGATCCGGGGATCGAGAAGGTGCCCGTCGAGCCGCTCCGCGACGTCGGCGACGAGGCCCGCCCGAATCACGGCTCCGTCCGGCTCGTACAGGTAGCCCTCCGGCGGGCCGACGGGCGCCTCCGGGCCGGCGCCGAAGTCCTCGGTGCTGGTCAGCTCGGCCGCGCCGTGGGCGCTGAGGACGAGGGCGGCGCGGCGCACCCCGGGCCGGCGGAGCGCGTTGAACCAGAGGGCCGCCTCGGTCACGTCGCCGTCCACGGAGACCCACTGGGCCTCGCAGTCCGCCGGTACCGCCTCGTGCGGGATGCCGGGGCCCAGCTTCACTCCCACGGGCGTGCCGCGGGCGGCGAGGTCCTCGACGAAGGAGAGCGGGGGAGAAAACGCCTCGGGGTCGAAGATGCGGGTGGTGCCCGAGGTGGAGGTGCTGCGGCGGGCCGGATCCAGCCAGACGCCGTCGTACTTCGTCACATCCACGGCCGACGCATCGGCGTTCAGCACCGACGCGTTCGGCCAGGGGAGCAGGTTCATGGTCGCGGCGGCCGCCGTGGTCTCGTCGAGCTCGACGGCGGTCACCTCCCGCTCCAGGGTGGCCAGCGCCATCGAATCCGCGCCGATTCCGCAGCCCAGGTCGGCCACCCGTACCAGGTCCGCGGCGACGAACCGCTGCGCGTGGTGGGCCGCGACCCGCAGCCGGGTCGCCTGCTCGAGCCCCGCGGAGGTGAACACCATCCGGTCCGCGAATCCGCCGAACTTCGCGTGGGCCTTGGCCCGCAGGCGGGACTGGGTCAGGGCCGCCGCCACGACCTCGGGCGCGTGGCCGGTGCGG
Organism: uncultured Arthrobacter sp.; assembly: GCF_902805515.1. Classification (GTDB taxonomy): domain Bacteria; phylum Actinomycetota; class Actinomycetes; order Actinomycetales; family Micrococcaceae; genus Arthrobacter_D. The sequence goes on from NZ_CADCTE010000018.1 coordinate 11,563, forward strand.
CGCAGCTGCTCGCTCAGCTGCAGGCTGCCGGCCTCCGAGTACGGACCCAGCGAGTTCAGCAGCTCCCAGCCCTGGGGCGTGAGGATCGGTGCGATGGAGTCGGTGACGGGGTTTTCGGAAGCCATGATCCAACCCTAGGCGACACACCCGGCGGTCCGCTCCGCGCTTCCGGGTGCGAGCGCGCTCCCGGAAACCCGCGCGATCTGGCACTCGCCTTGACCGAGTGCTAACCAGTGCATAAAGTCAGGGTTGGCACTCTCAGTAGGAGGGTGCTAATCCCGAGGAAAGTGCCGGCCGGCACCGCGACGACGGCCAGTGCGGAACCAACGGCCTTCAATCCATTAGTAACGAACGCAAAGGAGAGCCCGAGTGTCGGTCTCTATTAAGCCTCTTGAGGATCGTATTGTTGTCCGCCCGCTGGAAGCCGAGCAGACGACTGCTTCCGGTCTGGTCATCCCGGATACCGCTAAGGAGAAGCCCCAGGAGGGCGAGGTTGTAGCTGTAGGACCGGGCCGTGTCGACGACAACGGCAACCGCGTTCCCGTCGATGTCGCCGAGGGCGACGTCGTCATCTACTCGAAGTACGGCGGAACCGAGGTCAAGCACGGCGGCCAGGAATACCTGGTGCTCTCTGCGCGCGACGTCCTGGCGGTCGTCGTTAAGTAAGCTTTTTCCGATGAAGACCCCGGCCAGTACTGGCCGGGGTCTTCTCACTGCACCAGCCTGAAAGGAACAAACCATGGCAAAGCAGTTGGAGTTCAACGATGCAGCCCGACGCGCACTCGAGGCCGGCGTCGACAAGCTTGCAAACACCGTCAAGGTGACCCTTGGCCCGCGCGGACGCAACGTCGTGCTGGACAAGAAGTGGGGAGCGCCCACGATCACGAACGACGGCGTCACCATCGCCCGCGAGGTCGAACTCGACGACCCCTACGAGAACCTCGGCGCCCAGCTGGCCAAGGAAGTCGCGACGAAGACCAACGACGTCGCCGGTGACGGCACCACCACGGCCACCGTGCTCGCACAGGCCCTGGTCAAGGAAGGCCTGCGCAACGTTGCCGCCGGCGCCGCTCCGGGACAGCTCAAGCACGGCATCGAGGTTTCGGTCGAGGCCGTCGCCGCGCGCCTGCTGGAGAACGCCAAGGAGGTTGTCGGCCACCAGACCGCCAGCGTCGCGGCCATCTCCGCCCAGAGCACCGAGGTCGGCGACCTGCTCGCCGAGGCCTTCGACAAGGTCGGCAAGGACGGCGTCATCACCATCGAGGAATCCTCCTCGACCGTGACCGAGCTCGTCCTCACCGAAGGCATGCAGTTCGACAAGGGTTACCTCTCGCCGTACTTCGTGACCGACGCGGAGCGCCAGGAAGCCGTCCTCGAGGACGCGCTGATCCTGATCAACTCCGGCAAGATCTCCTCCCTGGCGGAATTCCTTCCCCTGCTGGAGAAGGCCCTCCAGGCCGGCAAGCCGCTGTTCATCATCGCCGAAGACATCGAAGGCGAAGCGCTGTCCACCCTCGTGGTGAACAAGATCCGCGGCACCCTGAACGCCGTCGCCGTCAAGGCGCCCGGCTTCGGCGACCGCCGCAAGGCCATGATGCAGGACATCGCCACCCTCACCGGTGCGCAGGTCGTTTCCCCCGACCTGGGCCTGAAGCTGGACCAGGTCGGCCTCGAGGTGCTGGGCTCCGCCCGGCGCATCACGGTCACCAAGGACGCCACCACCATCGTCGACGGCGCGGGCGAAGCCTCCGACGTCGCCGACCGCGTGGCGCAGATCCGCGCCGAGGTCGAGCGCACCGACTCCGACTGGGACCGCGAGAAGCTCCAGGAGCGCCTCGCGAAGCTCTCCGGCGGTGTGGGTGTCATCAAGGTCGGTGCCGCCACCGAGGTTGAGCTGAAGGAAAAGAAGCACCGCATCGAAGACGCCGTCTCCGCGACGCGCGCCGCACTCGATGAGGGCATCGTCGCAGGCGGCGGTTCCGCGCTCGTCCAGGCCGGCAAGGCCCTGGACACCGACAGCAGCGTCCTCGCCCTCGAGGGCGACGCCGCAACCGCCGTCGCCCTGGTGCGCCGCGCCCTGGCGCAGCCGCTGCGCTGGATCGCCGAGAACGCCGGCCACGAAGGCTATGTCGTCGTGGCGAAGGTCTCCGAACTCGAGGACGGGCACGGCTTCAACGCCGTCACCGGCGAGTACGAAAACCTGATCGACGCCGGCATCATCGACCCGGTCAAGGTGACCCGCTCGGCGCTGCGCAACGCAGCCTCGATCGCCGCCCTGGTCCTGACGACCGAGACGCTCGTCGTCGAGAAGCCCGCTGAGGACGACGAGGACGGCCACGGCCACAGCCACTAGTCCCCGCACGGCAGGGCCCGCCACGGGCCGTGCCGGCAGGCAGCAAAGCACCCCGGCCGGCTCCACCGGCCGGGGTGCTTCGCTTAACGGCGCGGTTCACCGTCTGCGGCCGGCCGCCGGCACACGGTTGCTCCCGGCCGGCGTCCGACCAGGGCTCGCGGCAACGACCGCAGGGGTCCCGGAGCGCCTCCAGATCACGAAACGGTAAACTGGAGCTTTGTGCCGCCGCTGCCTGCGGCACACCGGGCGCTCCGCGGCGCCGTCAGGAACCGAAAGGGTCGATGTGGGTGTAACCAGAACCGCGCCGGAGGAGAACCTCCCCGCGGCCCCCGCGGCGCGCCAGCGGCGTCCCGAGGTGCAGGGCCTGCGGGCCCTCGCCGTCGTCATGGTGGTGCTCTACCACGTGTGGCTCGGCAGGGTCTCCGGCGGCGTCGACGTGTTCCTGCTGATCTCCGCCTTCCTGCTCACGTTCTCCTTCGTCGGCAAGGTCGAGTCGGGCCGGCCGCTGCAGCTCCTGCGGTACTGGCTGGGGCTCTTCCGGCGACTGCTGCCCGCCGCCGTCGTCGTGCTGGTGGCCGTCCTGGCCGCCACGGCCGTGCTGGCCCCGCCCTCCCGCTGGCCGGGGATCTTCGACCAGACCTGGGCGTCCCTGCTGTATGTGCAGAACTGGGAACTTGCCGCCAACGCCGTGGACTACTACGCCCAGGACGACAGCAACGCCAGCCCCCTGCAGCACTTCTGGTCCCTCTCCATCCAGGGCCAGGTGTTCCTGCTGTGGCCGCTGCTGTTCGCCGTCTCCGCCCTCGCGGCGCGGGCCGCCCGGCGGCGCTACCGCACCGTCCTCATCGCCGTTTTCTCGGCGGTCTTCGCCCTGTCCCTCGCCTTCTCCATCTGGCAGACCACCCACGACCAGGCCGCCGCTTATTTTGACACCCGGTCCCGTCTGTGGGAGTTCGCGCTGGGCTCCCTGATCGCGCTGCTGCTGCCATATGCCCGATTCGGAATACGTACCCGGGTGGTGCTCGGCTGGGTCGGGCTGGCCGCCATGCTCAGCTGCGGGCTGCTGCTGCAGGTGCAGCAGCAGTTCCCCGGCTGGATCGCCCTGTGGCCGACCCTGGCCGCGGCCTGCATCCTCGCCGCCGGCCGCACCGGGAGCCGCTTCGGGGTCGACCGCCTGCTGAGCGCGGCACCCCTGGTGCGCCTCGGCGACAACTCCTACGCCCTGTACCTGTGGCACTGGCCGATCCTCGTCTTCTGGCTCCTGACCGCACGCAAGCCCGAGGCGGGGCTGCTCGACGGCGCCCTCGTGATCGCCGCGTCGCTGGTCCTCGCCTCCGCCACCACCCGGTTCGTCGAGGTGCCCGTGCGGTCCTGGTCCTGGCCCACGCCGCGCAGGCGCCGCACCGGGCTCGTCGTGGCCTCGGCGCTGGCCGTCGTCGCCGTGCCCCTGTCGGGGTGGGAGCTGCAGGTCCAGGCCCAGGAGAACGCGGCCCGGATGCAGACGGCGGACGACAACCCCGGCGCGCGGGCGCTGGCCCCCGGGTTCGAGCACCGCGGGGCCGAGGACGCCGCGGTCCTTCCGCTCGCCAGCGCCCTGGGCGACGAGTGGGCCGAGTACGACGGCCACTGCGAAGGCGCCCTGGCCCCCGCCGACCACCGGATCGAATTCTGCTCCCAGGCCGGCAACGCCGAGTCGCCGGAGCGCACCATCCTGATCCTCGGCGACTCCCACGCCCAGGTATGGCTGACCGCTGTCGGTGCCCTGGCCACCGAGCGCAACTGGAACGCCGTCCTGGTACACAAGCCCGCCTGCCGGTTCGGGGCGGAATCACCCGCCATGAGCCCGGAGTGCAATGCGCACAACGCCGCGGCCCTGGACTACGCCCTGGACCTCGCGCCGGACGCCGTTCTGACGGTCGGGTCCAAGACGGACTGGAGCTCGCCCGCGGAAACCGTCCCGGACGGCTACGCCGCCGGCGTGCAGCCCTTCCTTGACCGGGGCATCGAGGTCGTGGCACTGCGCGACACTCCACGGTTCGAGTTCGACATGGCCAAATGCATCGAGCTCAACAGCGAAGACCCCGACGCCTGCGCCCTGCCCCGCTCCGAGCTCCTCGCTCCGGTGTCCCCGCTCGAGCAGGTCGCCCGGGACAATCCCGGGATCGGCGTGCTGGACCTGACCGACCAGGTCTGCACCGCCACCTCCTGCCCGGGCCTGATCGGCAATGTGCTCGTCTACAAGGACCGCGACCACCTCACTCGAACCTACGTCAAGACGATCCAGCCGGTCTTCAACGAGCGGTTCCTCGCCCTCACCGGCTGGTGAGACGCCGCCCCGGGCTCCGCTGCGCGGGGCTCCGCTGCGCCGGGGTGGCCGCCGTCATGCCGGCCGGGGAATAGGGCACGGAGGGGATTGGTTTTAGAATGGTTAAGAGCCGGACGGCAGAGCCGCCGATGGCACCCCCACCCGCGGTGACACCCCGAAAGAGGACCAGTAGTGACCCTGTCTGAGCAGAACGAACCCCACGACCCCTTCGGATTCATCGGCCTGACCTACGACGACGTGCTGCTGCTTCCCGGGCACACCGACGTCATCCCGTCCGAAGCCGACACCTCCTCGCGCGTCTCCAAGCGCATCTCCGTCCAGACCCCGCTGCTCTCCGCCGCCATGGACACCGTGACCGAGGCGCGCATGGCCGTCGCCATGGCCCGCCAGGGCGGCCTCGGCGTCATCCACCGCAACCTCTCGATCGCCGACCAGGCCGAGCAGGTCGACCGGGTGAAGCGCAGCGAGTCGGGCATGATCACCAACCCGCTCACCATCGGCCCCGACGCCACCCTCGCCCAGCTGGACGAGCTGTGCGGCCAGTACCGCGTCTCGGGCCTTCCCGTCGTCGACGACTTCGGCCATCTCCTCGGCATCGTGACCAACCGCGACACCCGGTTCGTCCTGGAACGCGACTACCCGAACCGCCTGGTGCGCGAAGTCATGACCAAGATGCCCCTGATCACCGGCAAGGTCGGCATCAGCGGCGATGAGGCAATCGCGCTGCTGGGGACCAACAAGATCGAAAAGCTCCCACTCGTCGACGACGAGGGAATCCTCCGCGGGCTCATCACCGTCAAGGACTTCACGAAGGCCGAGCAGTACCCCCTGTCCACCAAGGACGACGACGGCCGCCTCCGGGTCGGCGCGGCGATCGGCTTCTTCGGTGACGGCTGGGAGCGCGCCATGGCCCTCGTCGACGCCGGGGTTGACGCCCTCTTCGTCGACACGGCCAACGGCCACAGCGCCGGGGTCCTCGAGATGGTGGCCCGGCTGAAGGCCGAGAAGTCCCTGGCGCACGTCGACATCATCGCCGGCCAGGCCGCGACCCGTGCCGGCGCCCAGGCGCTCATCGACGCAGGTGCGGACGGCATCAAGGTCGGCGTCGGGCCGGGCTCGATCTGCACCACGCGCGTCGTCGCCGGCGTCGGCGTTCCCCAGGTCACCGCGATCTACGAATCCGCCAAGGCGGCCATCCCCGCGGGCGTCCCCCTCATCGCCGACGGCGGGCTTCAGTACTCGGGTGATATCGGCAAGGCCCTCGTGGCCGGCGCCGACACCGTGATGCTCGGCTCGCTCCTCGCCGGTTCGGCCGAGGCACCGGGTGAGCTGATCTTCGTCAACGGCAAGCAGTACAAGACCTACCGCGGCATGGGCTCGCTCGGCGCCATGCAGACCCGCGGAAAGAACACCTCCTACTCCAAGGACCGCTACTTCCAGGCCGATGTCTCCGGTGACGACAAGCTCATCCCCGAGGGCATCGAAGGCCGTGTCGCCTACCGCGGCCCGCTCGCCTCGGTGGCGTACCAGCTCGTCGGCGGCCTGCGCCAGACGATGTTCTACACGGGTGCACGGACGATCCCCGAGCTGAAGGCCAAGGGCAAGTTCATCCGCATCACCGCTGCCGGG
>NZ_CADCTE010000019.1 GCF_902805515.1 uncultured Arthrobacter sp.
GCCCTCTTGGGTAGGTCAGGCGGGGGAGCTGGCTGCTGAGGGTTGCAGTCCGATGTCTTTCCGCAGCCGATGCGCCTGCACAAGGATGGAGAGTGCGGCGAAGGCCATAATGGTGAGGGCATAGAACTGCACGGTTGTCACCAGCCCTACGAGCGGTGCGAGCTGCCCGACGATGATGACCGGGATGCTGAACGCCAGGTAAGCGGCGGTGTAGACGCCGGAGAAGACGCCGGCTCGTTGGTGCGGTTGGATGTGCGGGGCGATGAGTCGGACCTGTCCGCCGAATGAAGCGCCGAAGCCGGAGCCTCCAAAGAGAGCTCCGATCCAGACGGCGGCCAACCACCTTTCGTTTATTCCTGTAAGTACCAGGACGACCCCGATGAAGACAAGGATCATGCCGATCACCATGCTGCGCCGGGCGGGCTGCTTGGCGAAGACGAAGCTGGATACTGCTGCCGCGAATGGGCCAACGGATGCGGTCAAGCCGCCCACCAGACCGCCGTCGAGTCCGAAGTGGACCCGCAGTACCACGGGGGAAAGCCCGAGGAAGAAGGCGGGGAACATCCAGCCCGCGATGAGCACGGGGACGCCGGCGAAGAAGTCAGTGCGGATGCTCGCCGGGAGGACGAGGCGTGGCAAGAGTGAACGAAGGGCGCCGGGACGCTTCGCAGCTGTTTCCGAGGTGAAGCTCAGAAAAATTACTCCCGCGACCATGACGCCGGTGAGGATCGTGAAGATGAGCCTGTTGGCGTCCGGGGTGAACTGGACGGCGGCGCCGGTTACCAGGGCACCGATGCCGAGACCGCCGGCAACGGATGCTGTGGCGAGGCCGCCGGCCAGCTTCTTCAGATTCGCCGGGGCGTGCTCGTTGATGGCGGCGTTGAAGGCGCTGGTGGCGACACCGGTGGCCAGGCCCTGCAGGGCACGGGCAACAATCACCCAGGTAATTGTGGGTGCGAGCAGGAACACCAGCATTGAAACAATTTCCCCAAACAGCGCGGCGAGCATGACCGGGCGCCGGCCGACGTGGTCGGAAAGGGAGCCGCCCACCAGCAGTGCCGCTAGGAGGCCCAACGCGTAAACGGCAAAGGCGATGCTCAGGCTGCTGGCCGAGAAGCCCCACTCCTGCTGGCGGAGCGAGAGCAGCGGTGTGGGGGCACCGGCAGCAAAAAAGAACGCGGCGAAAACCACCGTAAGTCCGGCGAAAGAGGAAGTGCTGGGTGCTAGTAGACGGGGCAACGCGGGATTCTCCTTGGACAGATCGGTCTAACAGGTTAGACAGATCGGTCTAGCAAAGTCAATCTGTTTTTAGACAGATCTGTCTGATAGTCTTGGTGCATGGTTTCAACGCGTCCGTCTGCACGGCAGCGCCTCCTCGAGGCTGCTGACCGCTTGTTCTACTCGGAGGGTGTCCACACCGTCGGG
>NZ_CADCTE010000020.1 GCF_902805515.1 uncultured Arthrobacter sp.
AGGAGACCGGGTCCAACACCGGCGCCCTGGCCCTCGGCGGTGGCCTCGTCCTGGCCGCAGCAGCAGGCGGAACCTACCTGGTCCGCCGCCGCAGCGCCGATCAGGCGTAATGCCTGAGCGCACAACCCGGAGCCGGGCCGGCTCATTCTGAGTCCACGCCCGGCACCACCGGCCACCGCAGTGTTTCCCCTCGCTGCGGTGGCCGGACCGTTTAACCTGAAAGTCTTCCCGCCGGCACTCTCCGGAAAGGACCGCCATGACCGAACTCTCCGCCGTCGCACTGATCTGCTCCCTCTCGCCCTCCCCTGCACCCTCGAGCAGCGATCGATTGGCCCGCCATGTCCTTGATCAGCTCGCCCTTCAGGGCGTCACCGGATCCACGGTGCGCGTCGTGGATTCCAACGTACTGCCCGGGGTGCAGACGGATATGGGCTCCGGCGACGACTGGCCCGCCATCCGGGCCCAGATCCTCGCTGCGGACATCCTGGTGCTCTCCACCCCCATCTGGATGGGCCACCCGTGCAGCATCGCCCAGCGGGTGGTGGAGCGACTTGACGCCGAGCTGTCCGAGACTGACGACGCGGGCCGCCCGACCATGTACCAGAAGGTGGGTGTGGTCGCCGTAGTGGGCAATGAGGACGGCGCCCACAAGACCATTGCCGACATGCTGCAGGCCCTGAACGACGTCGGCTTCAGCATCCCGGCCCAGGGCGGCACCTACTGGGTCGGAGAGGCGATGCAGACGGTCGATTACCTGGACCTCGACGCCGTCCCGGAGAAGGTGGCAGCCACCACGGCCGGAGTCGCCCGCAATGCCGCCCACCTCGCCCGCCTGCTCCGCGACAACCCCTATCCCGCCGGGTAACGCCCGGAGGGCTCCGACCCGCTCCGGGGCGGTCCCCGCTAGCCGGGCCGCCCGGCCGGCTTGTCCCCTGCCCGGGGGCGGGCGGCCGGCGGAAGCAGTGGGACATCGATCCGTGAGGCGAGTCCGGTGAACGGAACGCCGTAGGTTGCCCGGACCCGGACGCTGCCTGCGTCCAGGAGGAACACCGCCTCATTGGTGTAGACCCTGGTGACGCAGCCGATCCCGGTCAGCGGGTAGGAGCACCGCGGCACCAGTTTGGCCGTCCCGTCACGGTCGAAGAGGGACATCATGACCCAGACCTCCTTGGCTCCGGTGGCCAGGTCCATGGCGCCGCCGACGGCGGGAATGGCGTCTTCCGCCCCGGTGTGCCAGTTCGCGAGGTCCCCCGTGCCGGAGACCTGGAAGGCTCCGAGCACGCAGACGTCGAGATGCCCGCCGCGCATGATGGCGAACGAGTCGGCATGGTGGAAATAGGACGCGCCGGGCAGCTCCGTAACGGGAAGCTTCCCGGCGTTGATGAGATCGCCGTCGATCTGGTCCCCGGTGGCTGCCGGCCCCATGCCCAACATGCCGTTCTCGGTATGCAGGGTGATGTTCTGCTCGGGGGTTAGGTGGTCGGCGATCAGTGTCGGCTGCCCGATGCCCAGGTTGACATAGGAGCCGGGCGGTATGTCCCCTGCAATAAGCCGGGCAATCCCTCCACGGTCAAGTTTTCCGTTCACGGGGTGTCCACCCTCTCCAACCCGCCCCTCCCCTGAGCCGCGGCAGCGCGCCCGGGCTCCGCCGCGACGAGCACGTCGACGTAGATTCCCGGCGTGACAACGTGCTCGGGGTCGAGCTCTCCGGACTGAACCACCTCGGAGACCTGCACTATGGTGTGCCGCGCCGCCGCGGCCATGACCGGACCGAAGTTCCGTGCCGTCTTGCGGTAAATGAGGTTCCCCGAGCGGTCAGCCTTCAAAGCCTTGATGAGGGCGGCATCGGCATGGATGGGCGTCTCGAAGACGTAGCCCCGGCCGTCGATGACCCGGGTTTCCTTGCCCTCGGCCAGCATCGTCCCGTACCCGGTGGGCGTGAAGAAACCGCCAATGCCCGCGCCGGCTGCGCGGATCCGTTCCGCGAGGGTTCCCTGGGGAACGAGTTCCAACTCGATCTCTCCGGCGCGGTAGGCGGCGTCGAAGTGCCAGGAGTCGCTCTGCCGGGGAAAGGAACAAATGATCTTCCGGACCCTGCGTTCGCGGATCAGCACGGCAAGCCCGGCGTCCGCCTGCCCTGCGTTGTTGTTGACCACGGTGAGACCGGTGGTGCCAGAACGCAGCAGCGCGTCAATGAGGTCCATGGGCTGCCCGGCGTTGCCGAAGCCGCCGATCAGCACCGTGGCCCCGTCGGAGATGCCACGGATTGCATCGTCGGCCGTTGCGGCGATGAGAAGCATTGTCCTCCTACCGCCGCGTATTTTCGAGGACCACTGCGAGCCCCTGTCCGACGCCGATGCAGATGGCTGCCACGCCCCAGCGCTCGCCGCTGTCCTCCAACCTGCGGGCGAGGGTGCCCAGGATCCGGATGCCCGAGGCGCCCAGCGGATGACCGATGGCCGTGGCCCCGCCCCATGCGTTCACAATGCCGGGGTCGATCTTCCAGGCATCGATGCAGGCGAGGGACTGCGCGGCGAAGGCCTCGTTGAGTTCCACGGCCCCCACCTCGTTCCAGCCGACGCCGGCACGGGAAAGGGCCTGGTTTGCGGCTTCCACCGGGGCGAAGCCGAAGTACTGGGGTTCCAGCGCGAACGCCCCACGGCCGGCGATCCTGGCCAGGGGGTCGATTCCCAATCGGCTGCCGGCCGCTCCGCTGCCGATGATGGCCGCCGACGCCCCGTCATTGAGGGGTGAGGCGTTGCCGGCGGTGATCGTTCCGCCTTCGATGCCTTCGCCCGCGGGCCGGAAGACGGTACGCAGGCCGGCGAGGACGTCCACGGTGGTGGCTGGGCGGATGCTTTCATCCTGGACGAGGTCGGTGCCGGGAACCGGAACGACGAGGTTGTCGTACCGTCCCTCAGCCCAGGCGGCCGCGGCGAGCCCGTGCGATGCCGCGGCGAATTCGTCCTGCCGTTCCCGGCTGATCCCGTGGCGCTCGCGCAGCTGCTCGGTCGCCTCGCCCAGGGAGACCGTCCACTCCGTCGGCATGAGGTGGTTGACGAGCCGCCAGCCCAGCGTCGTGGAGGAGAGGGCGAGGTTGCCCGGCGGGTAGGGCTTTTCGGTCTTGGGCAGCACCCATGGCGCCCGGCTCATCGATTCGACCCCGCCGGCGAGGACTATGTCGGCGTCGCCGACGGCGACCGAGCGGGAGGCAGCCATGACGGCATCCAGGCTCGACCCGCACAGCCTGTTGACCGTGCTTCCCGGAATGGAGGTGGGCAGTCCGGCGAGCAGGGTGGCCATCCGTGCAACGTTGCGGTTTTCCTCGCCGGCGCCGTTGGCGTTGCCGAACGTCACCTCGTCAATGGATCCGGGGTCGAGGCCGGGCACCCGGTCGAGGGAAGCGCGGAGCACGTGGGCCGCGAGGTCGTCCGGACGGACTCCGGCAAGCCTGCCGCCGAACTTCCCGAAGGGAGTGCGGATCGAGTCATAGAGGTAGGCCTGGTTCACTTCGTGCTCCTTGTGCTGGAAGCCGGCGTCGTGGGGGCCGGCGGAGCCTCGTTGTGCTGCCCGGCTGCGGCATCCCACCGGGGTTTGAGCAGCAGAAGCTGCTCGTCGCGCCATTGGACGCGCCGCTCCCATTCTTCCAGCGGAAGCGCCGCCCGTCGTTCGGCCGCCACTGCCGCCACGAGGTCCGGGGTCCACGGATCGTGCTGACCGCGTTCGGCCCCCATCCGTTCGTAGGCCGGTCCCATCTTCCCGGCGTGCGAGGCGATGCCCCCGCGGGTGTTGAGGTCAACCGTCTCGAAGGGGCCCATGAAGCTCCACCGCCGGCCGAGGCCGCTGCGCATCACCTCGTCGATGTTTGCCGCTGTCGCTACGCCGTCGCGCACCAGGGCGTAGGCTTCGCGCAGGACGGCGCCCTGGAGCCGGTTGAAGAGGAAGCCCTCGACCTCCCTGCGCAGCAGCACCGGCCGGAGCCCGGCGCCGCGGTAGAGGGCTGCGGCCCTCTCCATAACCGCCGGGGACGTCACCGGAGAGGGAACGAGTTCGATGACCGGAAGCAGGTAGGGCGGGTTTCCGGGATGGGCGACGATCAGCCGGTCCGCCGTGTCCAGGCCTTCGGCGATGGTGCTGGGCACGAGGGCCGAGCTCGAACTGGCGAGGATGGCACCGGCAGGCGCTGCGGTTTCGACGGCGGCGAAGAGTTCACGCTTCAGCTCGATCTGTTCCGGGGCACACTCCTGGACGAGTTCGGCGTCGGCCACGGCCTCGGCGAGCCCGGGATGGAAGGACACCCGCTCCGCGACGACTGCGGCCGTGGCGGACAGCAGGCCGTGGCCGGCGAGCTGGTCGAGCCGTTCGGCGAGTTCGGCGGACGCCCTGTCGAAGGCCTCGGGGAACGCGTCCCAGACGCGGACCCGGAATCCGGCATCGGCAAAGAGCACCGCAAACGCCACGCCGATAGAGCCGGCGCCGACGACCGCGACGACACGAGGCAGCCCTTCGCGAGACGTCATCCCACGACCCACCAGGAACGGTCATCCGCGTAGGCCCGTTCCAGAATCGCGACGATACGCTCCCGGGTCAGCTCCCTCGGGTTGTTGGCCGTGAGCCGGGTGGCGAGCATCGCCTGGTCCGCGACAAAGTCAAAGTCCCCGGGGTCGAGGCCGAGGGTCTTGAGGTCAAGCGGCGCGCCGAGGGCGGCGAGCAGTTCCTCGACCCGGACGATGCCCGTGCGGGCCTGGTCGAGCTCCGCGTCGGCCGGATCGGCGACGCCGAAGATCCGCCCGATCTCGGCGAACTCCGGGACCCGCTCCGGGAGGTTGAAGCGCATGACGTAGGGCAGCAGTGCGCTGATTCCGAAGCCGTGGGGGGTGTGCGTCAGGTTCCCGATGGCGCCCTGGATGGCGTGCGCCCCGGCGGTGCCGGCAGTGTTGATCGCCATGCCGGCGTTGTAGGCGGCGAGCATGGTGTCCGAGCGCGCCTCAAGGTTGGAGGGGTCCGCAGCGACGGCTTCGAGCGAGGTGTTGAGCAGGTGCAGGCCGTTGCGGGCGAACATGTCGGCCAGCCGGTTCTTGCCGACGTACAACTTCGTGTCGATGTCCTCCGGGGTCGGCCGCTTCACCCGCCCGGTGAAGGTCTCGATGAGATGTGACAGTGCGTCGGCCCCGGTCGCGGCGGTCAGGCCCGGCGGGCAGCTCAGCGTCAGCTCGGGATCGATTACCGCGGCGAAGGGCTCCAGGAAGGGGCTGGCGACGCCGACCTTCATCCCCTTTTCGCGGTCGAAGACAACCGAAACGCACGTAACCTCCGCGCCGGTTCCACCGGTGGTGGGAACGGTGATCACGGGAAGGCCGGGGCCGGGGACCAGAAATTCACCATAGTAGTCGCGCACGTCCCCCTCGTTGGCCAGCACCACCGCGACCACCTTGGCCAGGTCCATGCAGGAGCCCCCGCCGATTCCGAGGATTGCGTCGACCTCGCTGCCGCGGAACTGCATGGCAACGTCGACGATGTTCTCGCGGGGCAGGTCGGGCTCGGCCTCAGCATAGATGGAGACCTCGGTCCCCTTGGCGCGGATGCCCTCGATGATCTCGAGGAAATCCGAGCTCTGCGCCATGCGGGCGTCGGTCGTCACCAACAGGTGCCTGGCGATTCCCGCGACGAGGAAGGGCAACTGGTGGCGCTGGCCGGGCCCGAAGAGCACCGTCTTCGGCTGGCGCAGCAGTCCGAGGGTTGCCGCGGGTTCGACGGCGCCACCGGAGGATTTCGGGCCGGTCGTGGAGCCGGGAGCCGGAGAGAGGGTGCTCATCGCTTATTCAAGTCCTTTGGTCTCATCGACGGTGATGGCGAGGTATTTGGGTTCGAGGTATTCATAGATGGCGTCGTGCCCGCCTTCGCGGCCGAGGCCGGAGGCCTTCACGCCTCCGAAGGCGGCCGCCGGGTCGGCCATGATGCCCCGGTTGATGCCGACCATGCCGGAGTCGAGGCTTTCGCTGACAGCCAAGGCGCGGGAGAGGTCCCTGGTGAAGACGTAGGCCGCCAGGCCGTATCGGGTGTCGTTGGCAACCTGCACCGCCTCCGCCGTCGAGTCCACTGTGTAGATGGTGGCGATGGGGGCAAACAGCTCCTGATTGCAGACTTCGTTGTCCCTGTCATTCACCTTGAAGACAGTCGGCTGGTAGAAGTAGCCGCCGCCCTCGACGGCGGAGCCGCCCGTGAGCAGTTCGGCGTCGATGGCCTTCAGGGACTCCACCAGCCCCGCGACGGTGTCGCGCTGCGTGGCGGAGATGATCGGCCCAACCTCTGTGCCCTCGTCGAAGCCGTCGCCCACGCGCAGCTTCTGCGTCAGCCCGACAAACTTGCGCGTGAACTCCTCGGCCACCGCCGAGTGCACGATGATCCGGTTGGCGGCGACGCAGGCCTGGCCCGCGTTGCGGAACTTACTGATGATCGCCTGCTGTGCGGCCAGGTCGATGTCGGCGTCCTCGAGGACGACGAACGGACCGTCGCCGCCGAGCTCCATCGAGGCGTTCACGATCCCCGGGGCGGCCTGCTGCAGGAGGGTGCTGCCGACCCCCGTCGAGCCGGTGAAGCTCACCTTGCGCAGCCGCGGGTCCGCCATCACCGCGGCCGACACGTCAGCTGAGCGGGTCGTGTGAAGGAGGTTGACGACGCCCGGCTGGAATCCGGCATCGTGAAGGGTTTCCACAAAAAGCGAGCACGTCAGCGGAGTCTCCTTCGCGGACTTCACGACGACGGTGCAGCCCGCGGCCAGCGCGGCGCCAGCCTTCCGGGCGATCATGAGCAGGGGAAAATTCCACGGTGTGATGAGCAGGCTCGGTCCAACCGGCTGGTAGGTGGTGACGACCCGGTACCCTCCCGGGGAGCCCGAGGCGTAGGTCCCATGGAGGTGCGCCACCTGCTCGGCGTACCAGAGGAAGAAGTCCGCCGAAAGCTGGAACTCGCTGCGCGCCTCGGCCAGCGGCTTGCCGCTCTCGATCGTCATGGTCTCGGCGATGGCGTCCGCCCGGCTGAGCAGCAGGGAATGCGCCCGGTGGAAGAGGTTCGCCCGTTCCCGCGGGGCCACCCGGCGCCAGGCCTCCTGCGCGCCGGCGGCTGCGTCCAGGGCGGACAGCGCCTCGGCCGCACCTCCGTCGGCAACCTGCGCGACGACGGTGCCGGTGGAGGGGTTGATCACGTCGAAGGTTGACGGTGCGTTCCGCCAGACCCCATCGATGTACAGGCCCACCGGCACCGAGTGGCCGCGCAGGTTCACCCTGCCCTCGGTCGAAGTCAAAGTCGTCATTTTCTCTCCCTCTCGCCGGCATACGTCCTCGGGTAATCTCGTATTAGCGTACGATCGTGGACCAGCCGGAAGGCCGGGATGCATCAAGTTGAGACAGTCGGACGGAACCCGGAAAAGAGCCAATGCGAACGAACTTGAAGGTTGAACGCCATGCCGCTCCGCTTCGCCAGCAGGTGGTGCGGCTGATCCGCGAGGACATTCTCGAAGGGGTGCTTGCCCCGGGCAGCCGCCTCCTGGAGAGCGCGATGTGCGAGTCCTACGGTGTCTCCCGCACGGTCATCCGGGAGGCGCTGCGCCAGCTGGAGACTGAAAGCCTGATCACGATGGTTCCCAACCGCGGGCCCATCGTCACCGTGCTGTCCCGGCGGGACATCGAGTCTCTCTACGAGGTGCGCCGGTCCCTTGAGGGGCTTGCCGGCGAACTGTTCGCTCTGCATGCCAGTGCCGAACAGGCGGCAGCGCTAACCTCTCTCATCATGGCGATGGAGTCCGACTACCTCCATGGCTCGGTGGAGTCACGGGAGGCCAGCAAGGAGGAGTTCTACGCCCTGCTGCTCGCCGGTGCGGGCAATCCCGTTCTCGACAGCAGCCTGAGGGGAATCCATACGCGCATTGGCCTGTTCCGCCGCTATGCCTTCATCGATGAGGAACGGGTGGCCATCTCGATGCAGGAGCTGCGCCGCGTGGTCCGGGCGGCCGCTGTGGAGCGAGATCCCAATGCCGCACGGGCCGCCTGTGAGCACCACATCCGGTTGGCCGGCGAACTCGCCGTCATCGAGTACTCGAAGCGCCTCGGCGCCGAAGTGCCGCTCTAGCGCTAATACGATAATACTAGTAATCTCCTAGCACGATTGGTCCATGGTTCTCAACGACGAGGCGCGCAGTGCCGACGGGTGGAACGGTGGGCATACCCGAGGAGTACATCGTTCCCATGCATTCAGACGCCAAGGTGCAAGAGGTCAAGAACACCATCGCCCCGCCGGACCGGACCGTCCGCCTGCTCAACCCTGATCTAGTGAAGTCATGGCAGCGGTCGCAGGCGGCCATCGGGGCCCCCGGCAACATCCGCGATGTTCCGCAGGTTCCCGAGGATGTCCTCGACCTGCACCTCCTTGACATGTTCCAGGCCCCACTGACCCGGGTGTCGGACGAGCTTATTGGAACCGGCCTCGGACTGCTCCTCGCCGACGCGCAGGGGCGCATCCTGCAGCGCTGGTCCCATGACCACGACGCACTCGCTTACCTGGACCGGCTTGGCACGGTGCGCGGGGCGGTGCTTTCCGAGGACGCTGTGGGCACTAACGGGGTCGGCACCGTCATTGCCACCGGCAAGTGCGTGCAGGTGTCCGGGACCGAACACTTCGCCGACTTCTACAGCAACGCGGTATGCACCGGCGCCCCGGTCCACCACCCCCTGACCGGCAAGCTCCTTGCGGTCGTCACCATCTCCAGCGGCATTTTCGAACGCAGCGGGCTATTGAAGCCCCTGATCCGTTCGGTGACGTCGCAGCTCGAGCAGCAGGTGCTCGACGTCGAGCAGCCCGCGGCCCGCAGGATGCTCGCTTCCTTCCTTGAGCGGACGAGTTCGCATGCGGGACCGGTTGTAGCCTTCGGCCCGCAGGGCCTCGTGATGCAGAGCCAGGAGGCAGGCCGCCTGACAGTGGCCGATCTCGACCTGATCCAAGCCTCTTCCGAGCCGCGCAGGAGCGGCAGCTTCGCCCTCGAACTCTCCACGGGAACCGCGACGGTGAAGGTCACGGCCCTCGACGACGGAGCCGGCACGGTGGTCGCCATCGAGCGAGAGCGCAGGAGTGCTCCAACGAATTCCAGCCCGCCCCGGCCCTCGCTCATCGGCCGCGCCCCGGATTGGCTGGCGGCGGTCCATCAGGTGGCCCGCCACCGCGGCTCCCGGCGTCCGTTGATCATCGCCGGGGAACCGGGGACGGGCAAGGCGTCGTTGGCGCTGGGACTGCCATTCCGCCCGGGCACGGCGCACTCGCAGTCGCTTGTCACCGACGCGGCCGAGCGGCACCTGCTGGGCAGCCGGAAGTGGCTGGGCAAGGTGGCGGAACGGCTCGGCTCCTCCACGCCGGTGACCGTGCGCGGCATCGAAACGCTCGACGGCCAGTCCCTTGACGGCTTGAAGTCGGTCCTGGAGAACACCGCCGGCCGCGGGCCGGTGCTGCTCACTCTCTCTGCGGCGTCGCCGGAGGAAGCAGAGGTGCTCGGGGGACGGCTCGGCCTGCCCGTGGTGTGGGTGCCGCCGCTTCGCGACAGGATCGCGGACCTGCCGTCTCTCTGGCGCGTCTTCACTGAACGGACCGCCCCCGGCGCCCGGCTCGACCTGCGCCCGGAGACGCTTGAGGTGCTCAAGGGCTACCGTTGGCCCGGCAATCTCAAGGAGCTCCGGGGCACCATCGAGCACCTGTCCATCACCGGCAAGCGCGGCGCTGTGCTCCCCGGGGATCTTCCACCGGTCATGCAGGGCGCCCGGGCGCTGTCGATGATCGAACGGGTCGAACTGGAAGCGATCCGCAAGGCGTTGCAGGAGGCCGACGGCAACCGCTCCAAGGCCGCCGAGATCCTCGGACTCTCACGGGCGACGGTGTACCGCAAAATGAAGGCCTATCGGCTGACCGCTTGAGGCCATGGGAGCCGGCGGGCCGCGGGCGGGCAATCTTCTCGGTCATGTGGATCACGATCCAGCGCAGACTGGGCGTCCGGCCGTCCCGGGGGCCGGGCGTTTACGCACCTGAGGCGCCGCGGTCGACACCGTCCGGAGCCCCGGATGCAGCCCGCCGGGCAGCCCGGCGGCGGGACAAAGCCGGCAGCATCTCACGGGCCAGCACAACCGTGATCAGCACGGCGGCCTGGGCGATCAGCTGCATCGCGTCCTGCCAGCCCATCGAACGGAACAGCTGCCCGAGCTGGGTTAGGAACAACGCGGCGACGCCGGTGGCCGCAACGCTTGCGAGCCCGCCCGTCAGCGCGGTTCCCCCCAGCACCACGGCGGCGACCGAGGGCAGCAGGTAGGACTCGCCAAGGAACAGTGCCGGCGTCTTGACATAGCCGGCCAGCAGCACGCCGCCTGCCCCGTAGCACAGTCCCGCGAAACCGTAGGCCACCATCTTGTAGGCGTTGACCCGGACACCCAGGGCCGCGGCGGCGCGCTCACTCACTCCGACTGCCGTGAGCCTGCGGCCGACGATCAGCCGCTGCGTCACCAGCGCCGCAATGCCGACAATGCCCACAGCGATGAGCAGCGTATTGGGGATGCCGAAGGTACGGCTGAGGGCAAAGCGGTTGAGTGCATCCGGAGCGCCCGACGGTGTTCCGTCGGCAAGGAAAAACACCGTGCCGAGCAGCACAGCGTTCATGCCGAGGGTCACCACCAGGGGCATCACCCGAAAGACCGTGACCAGCAGTCCGTTGACCAGTCCCACGAGGCCGGGACCGGCGACGCCGGCGACCACCGCGGCCCACAGCGGCCAGCCGTGGCTCTGCGGCAGCCCTGTGGCGAGGACCGCGGCGAGCGCGATCATGCCCGGAACCGAAAGGTCGAGGCCGCGCTGCTGGACCACGAGGGTCTGCCCGGCGGCGATGATCGCGAGCACAGCGGCGAAGGGCAGCATGCTCAGCAGCGGGGCGGCGCCGAGGCTGCCGGGCGCGATGATGGGGCTCAGGGCAAAGAGGAGCACGGTGGCCACGGCGATGCCTGTTCCGCTGCCCGAGAGCATGCGCCGCCAGGCGGCTTCCGGGCGGTCCCGATCCTGCACCGGCGCGGCGGGGCGGCCGATAAGGTCTTTGGTGGTGGTCATGACGCCTTCCTTACTGAAGAGGTTCCCCGCGAACGGCGGAACTGGGCGTAGAGCACGGCCGCCGTAAGGGTGATCAGGCCGGGAAGCCAGTAGGACCAGGCCTGGGAGAGCCCGAGAAACGGCGAGACGTTGAGCACCTGCTGAACGAGCAGCGCCGCGGCGAGGACGCCGATGAAGGAACCCCGCCCGCCGAAGATGCTCGCACCGGCCAGGACGACGACGGTGACTGAGGCCAACGTGTACGAAAGGGACGGCCTCCCATCGCCGATCCCGATCTGGGCCATCATGATGACGGCGGCGGGCAGGACGAGCGCTGAGCACAGCACGTAGGAGAGGAACTGGGTGCGCTTGACCCGGATGCCGAGCCGCCCGGCCGCGTCAATGCGGGATCCCACGGCGCGCAGCTCCACGCCCCACCGGGTGCGGCGCAGTGCCACCTCGAGCGCCAGCAGCACGAGGACGGCGACGATCGTCACCACGGGAACGATCCCGATCCGGGCTTGGATCTGCTCGGCGACACCGCTGAAGATGATGCCCCCGGGGGTGCTCCGGAGTGCGAGGTAGGTACCCTGCAGCGCCATGTACATGGCGAGGGTGACCACGACGGGATTGATGTTGAACCGGGTCACCAGGAGTCCGTTGATGACCCCGGTGCCGACCGCCCCGACGGCCATCAGGCCAAGACCCAGATAAAGGTTGCCTCCGTCGACGATCCAGAAGGATGCGAGGACCACAAGGAAGCCCATCAGCGGGCCCACGGAGAGGTCAAAGCCCGAGCCCAGCACGACCACCTGCTGGGCCGCCCCGACGAAAAGCAGCGGCGCGGCCATCAGAAGCAGGTTATTGAGGTTGAACGCACCGAAGTAGGAGGGGCTGGTCGCCGCGACAACCACCCCGAGGAGGAGGAACATGGCGGCCAGGACGGCGGCGGGAGAGGAGTCCCCGCGGAGCCAGCGACGCAGCTTCACCCCGCGGGCGGCCTTATCCGCGTCGGTGCGTTCCCGCACCGTCGTCGAGGTCAGGGCGGCCCGGGCGATGGCGGCCTCCGTGACGTCCCCTCCCGTCAGCTCCGAAACGACCTCGCCGCGCGACAAGATGAGGACCCGGTCGCAGAGCCCCTCGAGTTCCACCCCGTCGGAGGAGAGGATTACCACCGCGGCGCCGGCGTCGGCGGCACCGCGCAGGATGCCGTAAATGTCGACCCGGGCACCGGCGTCCACACCCTGGGTGGGCTCCTCGGCAAGGAGCACCGCCGGCTCGGCGAGGAGCGTGCGCGCCAGCACGACCTTCTGCTGGTTCCCTCCGGAGAGGGAGGAGATGGGCGTGCGCGGTGACGGGGTCTTCACCGAGAGCCGGCGGATCTGGTCCGCGGCGACGGCAAGGACCCGCCGCTCGCGCACGAGCCCTCCCCGGGAGACCCCGGGAAGGGTCTTCGCCGAGATGTTCTCGGCGACCGAGAGCGGCAGGAACACGCCTTCACCGTGCCGGTCGGCCGGCACATAGACCACGCCGGCCCGTGCTGCGGCCGCATTGCTGCCGGGCGGAACGGTCCTGCCGGCGACGGCGATGCCTCCGGCCGCCGGTTCGAGGCCGGCAAGGGCACGGATCAGCTGGGCCTGGCCGTTGCCCTGCACCCCGGCGAGTCCGACGATCTCCCCTGCTTTTACGGTGAAACTCACATTGTGGAAATCCGTGCCGTCCAGTCCGCTCACGCTCAGCCGGTCCTCGGTTCCGACGGTTCCGGCCGCCGAACCCTTGGGTGGAAACACGGTGTCGAGGGTGCGGCCGATGACGAGTTCGATGATCTGCTGTTCGTCGACCTCGTCGGCGTCGAACGTTCCGCGGACCAACCCGTCCCGCAGCACGGTGATCCGGTCGGCAATCTGCTTCACCTCGGGGATGCGGTGCGAGATGTAGACGACCGCTGTGGACCGGGCCGCGAGCCCGCGGACTGTGCGGAAGAGTTTCTGGACCTCGTCAAGGCTGAGGTGTTCGGTCGGTTCGTCGAGAATCAACACCTTCGGCTCAAGCGCGAGGGCCTTGGCGATCTCGACGATGAAGCGCTGCTCCACCGAGAGGTCGGAGACGCGGGTGCGGGCGTCAATGCCCATCTCCCACTTGTCGAGCTCCTTCTGGGACCACGCGGCTGCCCGCCCGAGCCCGCCCACGCGCCGGTACCCGACGCCGACTGCCATGTTCTCCGCGACCGTGAGATCGGGCAGCAGCGCCGGATCCTGCCGGACGATGCCGAGCCCGAGCCGGCGGGCCTCACCGGGCGAGGACGACTCCAGGCGCACTCCTCCGATGTGCACGGTGCCGGCATCGGGCATCAGGGCGCCCGAGGCGACGGCCATCAGGGTGGACTTGCCGGCACCGTTCTCACCGACGAGGGCATGCACCTCGCCGGCGAGCACCTTGAGGGTGACGTCGGTGAGCGCGCGGACGCCGGTGAAGGTCTTGACGATGCCGTCGAGGGCCAGGACGGCCGGGCCGAAGCGGCTGGCGCCATTCGACCCGGGAAGGGTTGGTACATCGAACAGATCGGGGTTTGTCACCGCGGCAACTCCTTTATGGTCCGGTGGTGCGGGGCCTGGCCGGCTATTGGGCGAGGTATCCGCCGTCAATAACGAGTTCGGAGCCCGTTACGAAGCTCGACTCGTCCGAGGCGAGGAAAAGGATGCCGTTGGCGATTTCGCTGGGCTGGCCCGCGCGTCCCATCGGGGTCATGGAAACGACGAATTCGTTCACCTCGGGGTCCTGGGCGTCGGTGAGCGGGGTGACAATGAAGCCCGGATGAACCGAGTTCACGCGCACATTCTCCTTGGCGTAGGTGATGGCCGCGCTCTTGGACATGTTCCGCACGGCGCCCTTGGTTGCGTGGTACGCGTGCGCTCCGGAGACGGCGACGCTGCCCCAGATGGAGGACACATTGATGATTGACCCCCCGCCCTGGGCGACCATGTGCGGGATGACGTCACGCATGCCCAGCCAGGTTCCGGTCTGGTTCACGGCGACGACGTGGTTCCAGTCGGCGAGGTTGAGCTCGTGCAGCGTGTCATACGCGATGATGCCCGCGTTGTTGACGAGGACGTCGACCCGGCCGTGTTCGGCAATGACATCGGCGATCACCCGTTGCCAGTGTTCTTCCTGTGCCACGTCGAGCTGGTGGTACTGGATGCCCTCGTCGAAGGTGGGGTCCTCGGCGGCACGGCCGGTCGCGATGACCGTCGCTCCTTCCCGGGCGAACGTCTCGGTGATCGAGCGCCCGATGCCGCGGCAGGCGCCTGTGACGATGGTGACTTTGCCTTTGAGGCGGTTCATGATGGCTCCGGTTCTGGGATGTGGGTGGAATAGGGTGCGGTTTCGGGCCGGCCGGCCCGGAACCGCGGTGCTGGGGCGAAGGGTTACTTGAAGAGTTTCTTGAGGGAATCGACCGTCAGCCCCGAGGAGAGGATGGCGTCCGGCGGCAGGTCCTTCTCGCACTTGGGCTGCAGGTCCGGGTTGGTGGAGTCCTCGATGATTTCGAGGTTGTAGATGGAAGGCTCGTCGTTGGGCAACCCGTTGGCCGCTGCGAGGCCCTTGTGGAGGGCCGCGGAGACGATCCAGTTGCGCGAGGACTCCGTGGCGATCTGGTAGCTGGGCTCGCTGTCCTTGTGCTCGTACCAGAGGCAGGCGAACTCATTGGAGTCGTTGGCCGACCAGGCCGGCAGTGGTTTGTTCGCGGCCTGGAAGGCGCGGATACCGCCGACTGAGCCACCTCCGTAGTCGGCGACGATGCCGTCGATCTCGCCGTACTTGGTGATCAGTCCGGCGACCACCTGCTGGGTTTTGCCTGGCTCCCAGTCCGTCGCGACAGGCCCGTCCTCATTGAGCAGTGTGATGCCGGGGTTCGCCGCGGCGACCTCCTTCACCCCGTCGAAGACGCCCTGCGAGTAGGAGTTGCCCGCAATCCCACCCAGCATGACGAGGTTTCCCTCTCCGCCCATCGCGTCGATGGTCCACTGGGCAAGGTTCTTGCCGTAGGTGGCGACGTCCTCGGCAACGAAGTCGACGTAGTCCGTTCCGGGGGTACCGCCGGGCGAGCCGACATAGGGGACCACCTTCACGCCGGCGTCGGTCGCCTTCTTGATGGTGGGCAGGAGCGCCTCTCCGCCGTCGACGAAGGTCACAATGACGTCGACGTCCTGGGCGACAAGCGAATTGATGTCGGAGATGGCCTTCTGGGTGTCACCTTGGGCGTCCGTGTACAGCACATCGGTGATGTTGGGGCACTTCGCGGCTTCCTCTTCGAAGATCGCGCGGGTGATCTTCCGCCAGGAGTTGCCGCCAAAGCCGTCGGCGAGCGCGACCTTCAGGTCCTCCTCGCCGCAGAACTCGCTGATGTCCTGAAGGTCGCCCTGGACGCCGACGTCCCCAACGGTGACCTCGCCGCCGCCGGATCCCGAGTCCGCCCCTGCCGCCGCATCATCGCTGCTGGACAACGAACCGGTCGAACAACTGGCCAACGGAAGAGCGGCTAGCAGTGCTGCGGCCGCCAACGCTGATTTCTTCGAGAACATTGAGTCTTCCTTCTGATGAGTGGTTCCGGAGGCCCTGCCGGACGGATCTGGGCCTTTTCGGTGTGGACTGCGGCGAAGGACCGCCGGGTTGCCGGCGGCTCGCCGTCGTCCTTGACGGGTTTGCTGCCGGGTGTCTGCGGAGCTTCTGAGGGTTGGACTGCAGGCCGTGTGTCTGGCCTGTCTACGAGTGTTGGGCACCCGCTCCCCGGCTCGACGACTCAGCCTGAGACACCGGTGCATCATTTTGCGACAACCGCTTCACGGGCGGATCCGCGCGTCCATTCTTGAACGGTCCCGACTTTTGAGGAGCTCTCATGCCATCGAATCAACCGACCGATCTGCTCGGTGAAATGTATGCCCAGTGGACCACCGAGTTTTCCGCCAACCCCGGAATTTCCCTCCAGCTGACCCGCTGGATTTTCGAGGACTGGCAGCGCGCAACGGCCGAGCCCGAGGACGTCACCTACCGCACTACGGTTATCGGGGGTGTGCGGGGGATCCTGATTTCCCCGCTCGACGCCGACCGCGGTCAGGTCCTCCTGGTGCTCCATGGAGGGGGGTTCGCCCTCGGGTCGGCCTCAAGCCACCGCAAGCTCGCCGGACACCTGGCCAAGGCGTGCGGCGTCAGTGCGTTCGTCGTCGACTTCCGCCTCGCCCCCGAGGACCCGTACCCCGCCCAGATCGACGACGCCCAGGCCGTGTACCGGGCATTTGTCGCCGAGGGCATCCGGCCCGGGGACATTACGCCTGTCGGCGACAGCGCCGGTGCGAGCATCGCCATCGCCTTGGTGCTCCGGCTCCTCCAGGCCGGCGAAGCCCACCCGGAGCGGGTCATCACCATGTCGCCGTGGCTCGACATGGAGAACTCCGGCGCGACGATCGAGACGAACAACGACACCGACTTCCTCATCACCCGCGAGGGCCTGCAGGGCAACATCGACCGCTACCTTTCGGGCGGGGCCAGCCCCACCGATCCGCTGGTCAACCCCCTGTACGCCGACTTCACCGGCTTCCCGGCCCTCTACATCAACGTGTCCGACACGGAGTCCCTCTACGCCGACGCCGAGCGCCTCCGCAAGCTCACTGAACACGCCGGAGTGGACGTGACCTTCTCGGTCGGCCCCGGCATGCAGCACGTCTACCCCCTCCAGGCGGGACACCTCCCCGAGGCCGACGCCGAAATCGCGAACATCGCCGCCTGGTACCGCTCCGGCCGGGCCGACGGCTAATCCCTACCCCTCGAAAGGAACACCTCCATGACCGAGAATTCCCAGACCCCAGAGCGCCCGGCAGCGACGCCGGGATCGGATTACGACGCCATTGTCATCGGGGCCGGCTTCTCCGGCCTCGCCGTCCTCCATCACCTGCGGGAGATTGGGCTGAAGACGCTTGTGGTCGACGGAGCCGACGGCATCGGCGGCACCTGGTGGAGCAACCGCTACCCAGGAGTCCGCACCGACAGCGAGTACAGCTACTATTCCTTCTCCTTCTCCAAGGAGGTCCGCGAGGAATGGGACTGGACGGAGCGCTACCCCTCCGGCGCCGAGGTGCTCCGCTACCTCAACTTCGTGGCCGACCGGCTGGACCTGCGCAGGGACATCCAGCTCAACCGCCGCGTCGATTCCACGGTGTACGACGAGGCTTCCAACCGCTGGACCGTGAACTTCGCCGATGGCACCAAACTCACAGCCAAGTACGTGGTCAGCGGCATGGGCGTGCTCTCCCAGGCGATCTACCCCGACATCCCAGGCATCGACTCGTTCAAGGGCGAGAAGTTCCATACGGCGCACTGGCCGCGCGGTGGGGCCCCA
>NZ_CADCTE010000021.1 GCF_902805515.1 uncultured Arthrobacter sp.
AGGCCCGTGGAACCGGGCTCACGGCGCGGTCGCTAGCGGCCGTCGAGGTCGAATCGAGGGCCCCGACGTCGATCCGGTCCCCCATGAGATCCGACCGCTACCGTACAATCCTACCGGAATCATGCGATGACCCCTTAGTTGCCTCTCTGTGCGAACCTACCAGGTGTTATGTCGTCCTTCTGTGTCCCCCAACGTCGAGGGGGCGATCCGGAGTCCCCGGAGGGCCGGCCCATGCGAGATCCTGCATGCGGACTTCGGGGAACGAGCCTGCCCGCAGTTGGGTGGACAGGTTTTAGGCGAAGTTCCGGCCATGACCGCGCGCGAACGGGGTATATCGGCGCCGGGTGGCGATGGTGGACCGCGGTCGATTACCGGGGATGGCCGTCGCGCTCGCCGCTGTCGTCGCTTTCTGGTACTAACCGCGCACCATCGTCTCGGCGGCGGCATCAAGGCCCGCAAAGGGTGGCTGGCTTCCGGCCTGCTTTCCGGAAGCCAGCCTCGCGGGGCCGGAGAGACACGACGCGATTTCTAGCCCACAACAACTTCCTCTTCGGCGACGATCCTGCCGTAGGCCGACAAGTCCATGAAGTTCTCGTGGTCGGGGCCGACCTCCCTCAAGAAGTTCTCGGAGAAGTAGAGCGCGTTCATGTCCTCCATGCTGTCGAACCAGGCCTCGACCACCGAGTCGTAGTCCGGACCGGAGTAGTCGGGCGCCGGGATCGGGTAGGAGACCACGAACCGCCTTATATATTGGCGCGCCTCCGGGATGGACATGAGGAGGGGCATATGGATCTCGCGCTGGAAACGGACGAATTCCTCGTGGGTCATCCCCTCGCGGCGTTTGATGGTGATGATCATTTTTATCATGGGTGTCGATCTCCTCGCGCTGTAGCCGGTGGTCACGTCGCCGGATCGGGCGTTTGCCCTTCCTCCGATCGAAAGGCGCAGAACGGCCCGATAACGGCCTCCCTGACACTACCCTATCTTAGCTTGGGCGGGACCGACGAGCCTGTCGAGCCACTCGGATAGCAGGCCCCTCTCGCGGGGCGTGAGCCGGTCGCCGGTCTCGGGCAGGACGGCCTTCAGGCCCACGGCGCGGTTGGCGGCCCGGTCCCGACCGGTGCGTTCGCTTGCCGCCTCGTCGCTCCCGTCCGTGGTCACGGCCACGAGCACCGCCTCGCGGGTCGCCTCCGACAGCCCCGGGTCGCGATCCCCGGGATCCTGGGCGTTGAGGGACATCACGACGCCCCTCCCCGCGGCGTGGATCATGCCCACCGCTCGTTCCACCCCGACGCGCAGCCGGCCGGCCTCGGCTATCCGCTGGACCAGCCCGTGCAGTATCTCCTCGGCCTCCAAAGCCGCGGGGGGCCTATTCCCGGGGTCCCCGTACATGAGCGCGTAAAAC
>NZ_CADCTE010000022.1 GCF_902805515.1 uncultured Arthrobacter sp.
CGCACGTCGCGGGCGTGGCGGCCCTGATCAAGAGCGAGGACCTGACCCTGGACGACGCCGGGATGAAGAAACAGATCTTGCAGTTCGCCGATAAGAAAACCAGCCTGCAGAACAAGGTGGCGACCGGCGGCCGTCTCAACGCGAACGCTTCCGTCACCCAGCAGGTTGCACCCGACGCGACCCGGCCCTCGATCACCGCCGTACGTCCGGTCCCCGGTTCGAAGACCCGTGACCGTACCCCGAAGATCGGGGCGGCGGTCAGGGATGACGGGATCGAGCTTACAAAGGGCGATATACGACTCTCCCTGGACGGCAAGAACCGGACCAAATTCACCTACAACGAGGGTACGGACCGCCTGAGCTACACTGCTCCACGGCTCTCCTACTCCAAACACACGGTCAAGATAGTCGCAACCGATGATGCGGGGAACGTAGGTACCAAGAGCTGGAGGTTCACGGTCCGGCAGTAGAATACGCGCTCCGGTAAGCATGGGAGGTGAGGACCGGGGCCTGCGCTCCGGTCCTTTCTTTTGGGGCACCGGCCGGGGCGGTTGTAAGGGGGGTATATGGTAAGATTGGCGCCGAATAAGGGGCGATAAGGTCCCATCTTGCGTTTTCGTTCGCGCCGGCCGCGTGCGCCGGAGGAGGTTTGTAAACGTGGTTGACTGGTTCCGCAGACGCGCCGCCAACGGCAGGCCGCCCGATGGCCCCTCGGAGACCGAAAAGCTCGACGTCTCGGGCGAGACGGCCGAGGAGCTGGTCGACCGGACGCCCCAGCCAGAAGAGCCTGCCGACGGGTTCTCGGAGGCCGGCATCAGAGAGGCCCTGAGGGACGTGCGGGACCCCGAGATAGGGCGTGATCTGATCTCTCTGAACATGATCCGGAACGTAGACATCCAGGGCTCAGGCGTGACCATCGGCGTCGCGCTGACCACGGCCGGCTGCCCGATGAAGCACCGCATCACCACCGACGTGCGGGATCGGGTCATGATGATCGAGGGCGTGGAGAGCGTCGAGGTCGACTTCGGCGTGATGACTGAGGATGACCGCCAGAACCTGATGACGAGCCTGCACGGTGGACCGTCGGAGTTGGCCCCGGCCTTCAGGGACGAGTCCAGAACCCGCATTATCGCCGTCGTCTCCGGCAAGGGCGGCGTCGGCAAGAGCACCGTCGCCGTCAACCTCGCCGCCGCTCTCGACCGGGCCGGAAAGTCGGTGGAGATACTCGACGCCGACGTCCACGGCTCCTCCATCCCCGTCATGCTCGGCTCCACGGAGAAGCCGAACGTGGTGGGCGGTGTGATCTTCCCGATAGAGTCCGAGACGGGCCTGAAGTTCATCTCCATGGGCAACTTCGTGAACGAGGGGCAGGCGATCATCTGGCGCGCGCCGATCGTGAACAAGG
>NZ_CADCTE010000023.1 GCF_902805515.1 uncultured Arthrobacter sp.
CAGCCCCGACTCCGGATACCCGGAATTCGAGGCTGTGCTGATCCGCCGGCCGGCGGCGGATCCCAAGTGGAGATGGCGGGAATTGAACCCGCGTCCGATGCAGTGTTGTCAGGGCTTCTCCGTGCGCAGTTTGCGTCGGTTTTTCTCAGCTCCAGCCATCGTGCAAACAAGTGGCTGCCAAGCTCAGTTGTATAAGAGTCCCCCTGGTTCCTACAACAAAAACCAGGAGCAGTGGCCCTCTAAATGACGCCAGGATCCGGGGCGAGAGCACACCCGGTCTGACGGACTAGCTACGCTGCTTAGGCAGCGAGAGCGAAGTCAGTGCGCTTTTGTTCGGCACTTATTGTTTTACAAGGAGCGTTTACGAGATAACCCTGTATCCTCGGCCCGCTTCCCCTGTCGCGACTAACATCGTCGAAACCTGTCATCCCCGTATTGAGTTACCAATGTCCGGAACCCGCCGTGAGGCGCGTCCAGACGTTCAGTGTAACGCATCTGCCGCCGCGGTGATTCCCAGCTGTGATTCCCCCTGGGGGCCTCGACGGGACCGGCGTCAGAAGCGGATGCCGAGGATGACCACCTGGGCCTGCCACAGGGCGACGACGACGAAGGACACGGTGACGAAGGCGATCCCGAGGGCCGCCAGGGCCGTCGTGCCTGCCTGTTTGCGCCGGAAGCTCCACCAGAACACCGCGGCATTGAGCAGCAGGAGCACCGGGGAGATCCACACCAGCACCTGCGCCAGGTAGACGTAGATCAGGAAGAAGAAGGGGATCAGGGAAAGGATCCCCACCGGGACGATGGCGAACAGGAGGAGCAGGTCGACGACGGCACCGAGGGTGACCCACCACGGGCGCTTGTAGCGCAGCTCCGATTCGTCGGGGTGCTCGGATTCCTCCTGCGCCTCCCAGAAGACATCGCTCATCAGGCGCCGAGGTTCTTCTCGCGCATTGCGCGCAGCGCCTCACGGTTGTCCTGCTTCTCCCGCAGTGTCTGGCGCTTGTCGTAGTCCCGCTTGCCACGGGCGACGGCGAGTTCGACCTTGGCCCGGCCGTTGAGGAAGTACAGCTGCAGCGGCACCAGGGTGAAGCCGGACTCACGAATCTTCTGGGAGATCTTCGTCAGTTCCTCGCGGTGCAGCAGCAGCTTCCGGCGGCGGCGGGCGGCGTGGTTGGTCCAGCTTCCCTGCGTGTACTCGGGGATGTGGATCGCCTCGAGCCACAGCTCGTCGTTGTAGAACACCGCGAAACCGTCAACGAGGGAGGCCCGCCCGGCGCGCAGTGATTTCACCTCGGTGCCCATCAGGGCGATGCCGGCCTCGTAGGTATCGAGGATTTCGTAGTCGTGCCGGGCCTTCCGATTGGTGGCCACTACCTTCCGGCCACTTTCCTTGGGCACGGCAAACTCCTTCAACAGCGGGGGCGGGCCGGAGCCCGCGTGGAATAAGTGGGTCCTATTCTACGGCTACAGGAGACCGGAGGGATCCACGAGGCTGCCGTTGAGCACCGTCTCGAAGTGAAGGTGGCAGCCGGTGGAGTTGCCCGTGGTCCCGGTGTAGCCGATGAGCTGGCCGGCGCTGACCCGCTGTCCCGGATACACGTTGAAGCTGGCCAGGTGGTAGTAGTTGGTCGCCAGGGCGTTGCCGGCCCGCACCCCGTGGTTGAGCACGATGCGGTTTCCGGCGCCCTTCAGCGCATCGGAGTCGGCGTACCAGACCTCACCCGACGCCGGGGCGTACAGCGGCGTGCCGCAGCCGACCCCGTAGTCGAGCCCGGTGTGGGTGTAGCCGCCGGTGCCGTTGAAGTCGATCGTACCGATCGGGGTGGGGCGCCAACCGAAGCCCGAGCTGACCGGGCCGTTGACCGGCGCGAGGAGCTTGAAGTCGGACGGGTTCCCCAGGACCGGCGGCTTGATGACCGGTGCGACTGGGGCGACCGGAGCAGGGGCCACCGGCGGGGCGGGTGCCACTGGGGCGGGGGCCGGACGGTTCTGCGCGGCGGCCTCGGCGGCCCGGCGCTCGTCCTCGGCGCGCTGCTCGGCGGCCCGGCGCTCGTTCTCAACGCGGGCGGCCTCGGCGGCGGCCGCGACACGGCGTTCGGTTTCGACCCGCGCCCGCTCCTCGGCCTCGGCCTTGAGCCGGGCTTCCTCGGCCTTGCGCGCTTCCTCGATGAGGCGGCGCTGGCGTTCGGCGATGTCGGCGGTCACCTTCTCATGGGCCTCTTCGACGCTGGCGAGCTGCGCCTCGATGACGGGCTTCTGCTTCTGGAGCTTCGCCGAGAGGGCGGAGGTGTCGGCGATGAGCGTGTCGACCTTCGCCTTTTCGGTGGCGGCGGCGTCCCGTGCCGACTGCTCGGCCTGGAGGGCGGCCTCGGCCTTGGACTTGAGGTCCTTGATCTCCGCCTCGACGGCGGTGAGGCGGGCCTGGCTGTTGGCGTTCGTCGCGCTCTGCTGGGAGAGCCGGTCCATCGCCGCGTTCTGTCCGCGCAGCGCCTGGTCCACCATGTCCATGGAGTCGGTGAGCGTTTCGGCGCCGTCGGCGCCGAGCATGAGGGCGACGTCGGAGGGGACGCCGCCGTTCTTGTAGGACTGGGTGGCGATCTGCCCGATCACCTTGCGGGTGTCCTCGATGGCAGCCTTGTCCTTGGCGAGCTGGTCCGCGATCTTCGTCCTGGTTTCCTCGGCGAGCTGCACGCGCATGGCCAGCGCGCTGACCTCGTTGGCCGCCGATTCGACGCGTCCCTGCGCATCGGCGAGGGCCTGCTGGGCCGCCGGGAGCTGCCCCTGGTACACCTTCAGCTGTGCGATGGTTTCGGTGATGTCCTCATCGAGGTACTCGATGGACTGCTGCACTTCGCTGATTTCCGATTCGAGGGCCGACTTGCGGTCCTCGAGGTCGTCGGCGAAGACGGGCGTACCGAAGCCCAGGGCAAGGGAGGCCGCAAGCGCGATCGAGACCCCCGCCGTCGTACGGATGAAAAAGGGCCGCGGGCCCCGATGCACCGAGCGTAAATCCATGAACTGTACCTGTCCCCTAGTACCGCCGAACCGGCCCTAAACCTTCACGTAGCGCCGCAGGGTCAGGAGTGATGAGACCCCAGCGAGCAGCGCGCCCAGAAGGATGAGCGCCGGAACCAGCAGGAGAACCTGCTGATCCGAAATGAACGCCGTCTCCGGATACTCACGGGCGAGCCAGCCGCCGATGACGAAGCGGGACATTCCCCACAACGCACCGGAGGCCAAGAGAGCTCCGACAACAGCGGCGATTACCCCTTCAAGGATGAAGGGCAGCTGAATCACTGCCTTCGAGGCTCCGACCAGCCTCATGATCCCGGTTTCCCGCCGTCGGCTGAATGCCGACAGCCGGATGGTAGTCGCTATGAGGAGTATTGCACACACTGTCATCACCCCCGCAACCAATAAAGCCCCTAGTGAGGCGCGGTTCATGACGGAAAAGACCTTTTCGAGCAGCTCCCGCTGGTCGCTGACGACGTCGACGCCGGGCAGGGAGGAGAACGCCTCGTTGATGACCTCGTACTTCTCCGGGTCAACGAGGTTCACCCGGAAGGACTCGGGGAGCTGATCCGCGGTGACCGAATCGACGATCGGAGAATTGGCGAACTGGTCCTGAAAGTGCCCCAGCGCCTCGTCCTGGGATTCGTATTCGACCGACGCGACGTAGGGGGTGAAGGTCTCCGACTCGAGCATGCCGCGGATGGTGTCCCGCTGCTCCTCGGTGACCGGGCCGGCGGCGCAGCTGGGCGAGGTCGAGTTTTCGACGCACAGGAACACGGCCACCTGCACGCGGTCGTACCAGTAGCCCTTCATCTGGTTGATCTGCAGCTGCAGGAGTCCGGCCGCGCCGACGAAGGTCAGGGAGATGAAGGTGACCAGGATGACGGAGATGACCATCGAGAGGTTCCGGCGGAGCCCGGAGCCGATTTCGGAAAGGATGAACGCGAGCCTCATTCGGCCACCGCCTCCGTCTCGCCGATGTAGATACCCTGGGCGTCATCGCGCACCACCGCACCGTTGCGCAGCTCGACGACCCGCTTGCGCATGGTGTTCACGATGTCGTCGTCGTGGGTGGCCATGACCACGGTGGTGCCGTTGGAGTTGATGCGGTCGAGCACCTTCATGATGCCCATCGACGTGGTGGGGTCGAGGTTTCCGGTCGGCTCGTCCGCGAGGAGGATGCCCGGGCGGTTGACGATGGCGCGGGCGATCGCCACGCGCTGCTGCTCACCGCCGGAGAGTTCGTGGGGCATGCGGTTGTTCTTGCCTTCGAGGCCCACGGTCTTGAGCACCTCGGGGACGGTCTCGCGGATGACCGCGCGGCTCTTGCCGATGACCTGCATGGCGAAGGCGACGTTGGCGAAGACCGTCTTATTGGGCAGCAGGCGGAAATCCTGGAAGACGACCCCGATGCCGCGCCGGAGCCGGGGCACGCGCCAGCTCGGGATGTTCGCGACGTTCTGGCCGGCGACGTAGACGGCGCCGCGGGAGGCGCTGTCCTCCTTGAGTACGAGGCGGATGAAGGTCGACTTGCCCGAGCCCGAGGCTCCGACAAGGAACACAAACTCGGACCGGTCCACCTCGAGGGAGACCGAATCGAGCGCGGGGCGCGACTTGGCGTCGTACACCTTGGTGACGTTTTCGAATCGGATCATGACTACTCTGCGCCCATTGTGTCCAGCCGGTTCACGGGCATTTGCTGGAGGAAGGAAGGACCGGCTCCTCGACTATAGCCACGCCTGTTTGCCTTCCGGGAAAGCCGCACCGTGTGTCGGAAGTGAAAATTGTTGTTTGAACACCACCCGAAACGGGACCGCCGCAGCCCGCGAAGCAGCGTTCATGCTGCCTAATATAGGGCACCGCCTGCCCGCCCGTTGAGGAAAATGGCGGCCTAAGCAGGAAAGGGGCGCAGAAAACCGGCCCGCAGCGTGGTGGCACGGTGCGGACCCGGCCTGCGGCGTGCGGCTGCGGGGTGCTTACGCGGTGCCTACGCGGTGCCCCTACTGGGCGTCGGCGTTGCGGTTGTTCGTGCGCCAGCGGATGCCGGCGTCGATGAAGTCGTCGATCTCGCCGTCGAACACGGCCGAGGTGTTGCCCACCTCGTGCTCGGTCCGCAGGTCCTTGACCATCTGGTACGGGTTCAGGACGTAGGAGCGCATCTGGTCGCCCCACGAGGCCTTGACGTCGCCGGCAAAGGCCTTCTTCTCGGCGTCCTCCTGCTCCTTCTTGAGCAGGAGGAGGCGCGACTGAAGCACGCGCATGGCGGCGGCGCGGTTCTGAATCTGGGACTTCTCGTTCTGCATCGAGACGACGAGCCCGGTGGGAAGGTGGGTCAGGCGCACCGCGGAGTCGGTGGTGTTGACGGACTGGCCGCCGGGCCCGGAGGAGCGGAAGACGTCGACGCGGATGTCGTTGTCGGGCACCTCGATGACGTCGGTCTGCTCGATGAGCGGGATGACCTCGACGGCGGCGAAGGAGGTCTGGCGGCGGCCCTGGTTGTCGAAGGGGCTGATCCGCACCAGGCGGTGAGTCCCGGCCTCCACCGAGAGCGTGCCGAAGGCGTAGGGGGCCTTCACCTCAAAGGTCGCTGACTTCAGCCCGGCCTCCTCGGCGTAGGAGGTGTCGAGGACCTGGGTGGGGTAGCCGTGGCGCTCGGCCCAGCGCAGGTACATGCGCAGCAGCATCTCGGCGAAGTCGGCGGCGTCCACTCCCCCGGCCTCGGAGCGGATGGTGACGACGGCTTCACGCTCGTCCCACTCGCCGGCGAGCAGCGTGACGATCTCGAGCTGGTCCAGGGCCTTTCCGAGCGACACGAGTTCCTTTTCGGCCTCGGCCAGGGTGTCCTCGTCGTCCTCGGCCTGGCCGAGCTCGACCATGATCTCGAGATCGTCGATCCGGGTCTGGAGCGTTTCGAGGCGTTCGAGGGCGGACTGGCGGTGGGAGAGCTTCGAGGTGATCTTCTGCGCCGCGGCCGGGTCGTCCCACAGGTCCGGGGCGCCGGCCTCCTCGCTGAGCTCCGCAATGTCCTTGCGGATCCCTTCGACGTCGGAAACCTGTTCGATCGAGGTGTATTTGGCGCGCAGTGCGCGGATCTCTGCGGAAAAATCGGTAGCTGCCATGGTGAGTCCAGCCTACGTCATTCGCCCCGCGGGATCCCGTCCGGGTACGGCAGGCCGGGTTAGGGACCGGCCGGTTGAGCCAGCGGCGACGGGCCCGGCTCCCGGGGCCGGAAAGCCGGATACCCTCCCTTTAATTGGGTAGGGGTGCGGCCCCAGCTCCCATTGACAGCGCGAAATTCGCGGGCATAGGTTGGCCGCATTGTGCGCCCGGACTGACGGACTTGGACACCCTTTCCCTCAGCGGACCTGTCGCCGCATCGGCATCCAATGCATATCCAGGCAGGACGCGCTCTCGCTGCTCTCCTGCAACGCTCAGGAGCCCGACAATGAAAACCCAGACAAAGGTGTGCCTTCCGCTTCTCACCACGCTCTGCCTCCTCGCCGGATCGGCGTCTGCGGGCGCCCAGGAGGAAGAACCCGCCCCCTGGCCGCCCGCAGACACCGGCGGTGAATATCTTCCCGTTCCCGAGGACTATTACGCCCCTTGGAAGGTGGAAGCCTGCGGCACCGACGTCGAGGTCACCTCCGGCGACATTCGGGAGGTCCAGTACAAGTCCCGGGTGAAGGATGACGGAAGAACCAAGGTGAAATACCGCGGAAATGCCACAGTGGATGTGACCCGGGCCTCGGACGGTGCGTTCATTGACGAACTCGACATCTCCGGACCGGGCACCCAGCGCATTTCCGCCGATGGGTTGTCCATTGAAGACTCGCTGAAGGGCGCTTCGATCATTTTCCCGATGGGTGACCGGGACGCCCAGGCGCTGGCAGCAGCAGGCTTTCCCGAATTTTTCTACTACGAGGGCGGAACGCTGACCATCGAAGCCCAGTTGTCCCAGGACCCGGCAGCCGTCGAACCCCTCTCGGTGATGATCACGACGAACACCACCAGGCAAGTGCGCGACGTGTGCGAGATGCTCGACGAGGCAGGACCAAAGTAGCTGACACCAGGCACCGGAGTCCGGGGCGCCCGACGAAAGCGCAGGATTTACGCAGGATTTTCCCCGAGGCCGGTATCGGCAGCCGCCACGTGGGAGCCTCCCTCTAGAGTGATGCCGGTCGGATCAGCCGACCACTTTTACCTTGGGGGAGGAGACGTCCTTGTCTCTGCAGAAAAACGTCAAAAGACGGCCACCGTCGAACCGCATGCTCAGGGGCACCACCCTGGCAGGAGTAGCGGTCCTGCTCGCGGGCCTGATCACCGGCCCTGCCGCCTACGGCACCTCTCCGGTGCCACCGGAGCCCACTCCCACGGAGTCGGCCGAGACCCCCCTCCCCCCGGCCGATGAGGCCCCGCCCGCGGCGGTGCCCAGCGAACCGGCTCCAACCGAAACCGTCGAGCCCGTCGAGGAAACCGACGGCCCGGTGAACCTCACGCTTCCCACGGTCGACGGCCCCGCCGTCGTAGGCAAGCCGGTTACCGTCTTCACCGGCGAGTGGACGGGCGTGGAAGAATTCGGCACCCTGTTGCTGGAGTGGACGGCCGACGGCGAGGTGGTCCACGAGACCACTGCGCCGCCCGGTAAGACCTTCCAGTTCTGGATCCCTGGAACCGCCGGAGGAAAGAGCCTGGTCCTGTCGGTGCGGCCTGGGCTCGGTGAGCCCGTCACGACAGAACCGCTGGACGTGGGAATCGGAACCATCGACGGGGTGGGGTGGACCAACCTCATCATCGGCAAACCGGCTGTGGGGCAGGAGTTGAGCCTGCATGCCTCCTCGTGGTCAGACATCTATGGGGTCGTGCCCGTCGAGACCTACCAGTGGTACCGCGGCACCTCCGCGATTCCGGGCGCGGTCTTCCGCACCTACACGCCGGTCGCTGCCGACCTCGGACAAAAGCTCTGGGCGGAAGTGACCCTCAGCGCGCCGGGATATGCGCCGACTGGCGCATCCTCAGTCGAGGTAACCGTCGGACCCGGTGCGCTCACGGCACCGGTGCCGAGCATCACCGGTACTGCCCGCGTGGGCCAGGTCCAGACCGCCAATCCCGGCATCTGGCCGGCCGGCACCACCCTGTCCTACCAGTGGTACCGGGGCACCACCCCCATCACCGGAGCGGTCGGGCGCACCTACACCACCGTGCCGGCCGACAACGGGCAGGCAGTCAAGGTCCGCGTCCGTGGCACCAAGACCGGCTA
This sequence comes from uncultured Arthrobacter sp., assembly GCF_902805515.1. GTDB lineage: Bacteria > Actinomycetota > Actinomycetes > Actinomycetales > Micrococcaceae > Arthrobacter_D. The sequence goes on from NZ_CADCTE010000023.1 coordinate 8,270, forward strand.
CACCAGTGTCTACAGGGATTCCGCTGCGCGCACGATCGCAGCGGGAGTCATCACCGCGACCACGCCGGTCACCGTCAGCGGCACCCACCGCTACGGCCAGACGCTGAAGGTCTCCCAGGGCTGGTCTCCGGCACCGGCCGTCATCAAGTATCAGTGGTACCGCGCCGGTATTGCCGTGTCCGGCGCCACTGGATCATCGCTGTGGCTCAACTCCTCCTACATCGGCCAGACGGTGTCCGTCCGGGTCACCGTTTCCAAGCCGGGCTACACCACCGTCTCGACCACCACCGTGCGGAAGACCGTCGGGAAGGCCGTCTTCGCGGTCACGGCGGCGCCGCGGATCACCGGAACCGCGAAGGTGGGCTACACGCTGACCACCAGCCTCGGCACCTACAGCCCGGCTCCGGCCGCCTACGGGTTCCAGTGGTACCGCAACGGCACCGCAATTTCCGGGGCTACGAACCGCTCCTACAAGCTGACCACCACCGACGGCGGCAAGCAGATCACCGCCCGGGTCTACGCCAAGGCCAACTACTACGAGACCCGCTCGACCCTGAGCGCCGCAGTGGCCATTCCCGCAGTCCCGGTCGTGGTGCTCGGCGGCGATGGAATCTACAAGGTCGGAACCACGCTGAAGCCCGGGCTCTACAAGGCCACCGGGACCGGCGAGGAATGCCAATGGGCGCGCCTCAACAGCTTCGTCTGGGACCCGGAGGGAAACAACATGAACGCCCATTACATAGGGCCGGCAAAAACCTACGTTCAGATCCTCCCAACCGATGTCGGCTTCCGGACCGAAGGCTGCGGCAAGTGGACCACTGTCACCAGTGCGGGAGCCCGGGCGACGAGCATCACCGCCAACGGCACCTACCGGGTGGGCATCGACATTCTCCCGGGCACGTACTACGCCTATGGCACGGGCGATGACTGCTACTGGGAGACCCTGTCCGGGTTCAGCTACGACCTGGATGAGCTGATCAGCAACTACTACGGACCGCAGAGGACCATCGTGACCATCCCGGCCGATGTCAAAGGCTTCTTCGTGCACGGCTGCGGAACCCTGACCCGCAAGTAGCGCGCCGCACCTCGAGGCCGGGCTCCCTGACCAGGGAGCCCGGCTTTCGCGTCAGGGGCAGCAGTCGGGGGCCACCGGCCGCATCGGCCCGGTCAACAGCGCAGCACTGCTCCTCCCGGCCCGCGCCGGTGGCCGGCGGAACCCCAGGCGCCGGAGAAGGTCCGGCCCCCATGCCTGCGGGCGGAAGGAATGCGCCGGGCCCGGGCGCAGCGGGTCGGCGGTGCCGGCCCTCCTGCGTTCCGCGTTCCGGCGGTGTTCGGCCGCGGCGAGGAACCGTGACTGTTCCGCGGCATGGAGGTGGAGGAAGTATTCGGCGGGTTGATTCAGCATCGGAGTTCCTTCGACATTGAACTTCTCGGATGAGGTCAGACGCCGGCGTCGGGGAAGGCACCGGCATAGGGAGCGCTGGGCAGTGCGCCGGCCCGCCACGCGGCGTGGCCGGGAGGCGGAGCAACCGAATGGAACCCGTCGGAACGGATCAGCCGCAGCAGGCCGATCCCGGAAAGGCCGACGACAGCGGCGGCAATGGCTGGAAAAGTGAGTAGAAAGTCCATGCCTTGAGTCTGCGATTCGGCGACCCCGAAAAATAGTGGCAGGAACGCCACTTTTCGTCGAATTCCTGCCATACTGTGATCATGCTCACTTCAGTGGCCCTGATCCTCCTTCCCGGTGTCACACCCTTCGAGTTCGGGGTGATCTGCGAGGTCTTCGGCGTCGACCGCTCGAAACTCGACGTGGGCCTCCCGGCCTTCGATTTCCGCATCTGCACGCCGGTCCCGGGAACCGTGGAGACCGAGACGGGCTTCTCCATCGTCGTCGAGCGAGACCTGTCGGCCACCATGGATGCGGACCTCGTCGTCATGATTCCCTCTCACTCCGGGGAGCCCCTCCCCGACGCCGTCGCCGACGCCCTCCGGGCCGCCGACCACCGCGGCGCGAGCCTATTCTCGGTATGCTCCGGGGCCTTCGCGCTTGCCGAGGCGGGGCTGCTCGATGGCAGGCGGGCCACGACCCACTGGTCGCATGCCCGGCGGCTCGCGGAGCAGTACCCGGCGGTGACGGTTGACGAGAACGTGCTGTACGTCCAGGACGGCAATATCCTGACCAGTGCCGGCACCGCCTCCGGTATTGATGCGAGCCTCCACCTGATCCGCCGGGAGTTCGGGGCCCGGGCCGCCGCCGCCGTCGCCCGCGGCATGGTGGTGCCCCCGCACCGGGACGGCGGTCAGGCCCAGTACATCGAGCGTCCCATCCCCACCTCGGGCGGGGACCCGATCGAGGAGCTCCTGGTGTGGCTCAGCGCCAACCTCGAGGAGGAGCTCTCCGTGCCGGCTCTGGCGCGGCGGGTGCACATGTCGGAGCGGACCTTCGCACGGCGGTTCCGGGCGGTCACCGGGGCCACCCCGGCCGCGTGGATCACCGCCCAGCGCGTCCAGCGGGCCCAGCTGCTGCTCGAGGAAACCCACCTGGGCATCGACTCCATCGCCCGCAGGAGCGGGTTCGGCCAAGCCGTGCTGCTGCGCCAGCACTTCCACAAGGTGCTGGGCGTCAGCCCCGCCGCCTACCGCCGCACCTTCCACGGCCCGCCCGAGACCTGCTGCAGCCTCGTGGCCCCCGATGCGGCCGAGCAGCCGGCATGAACACCGGCGGGGAGGGCGCCTCCCTGCTGACCCGCGCCTGGTCGGCGCTCGGGGAGGATCCCGCAACGCTCCAGCGTCTGCCGCCCGGCGGTGAGCCGGCACTGGCCTCGGCCCTGAACGTGCCACGGCTGGCGCGGGACGCCGTCGCCGCCGCCTCCCTCGCCGCCGCGCTCTGGACCGACTGCCTGCTCCCCCGTGGGCGCCCCCGGGCCGTCCACCTCGACGCCGCCCGGATCGCCACGGCATTCCTCAGTGAGCGCCACCTGCGGATCCGGGGTGACAGCCCGGACCTCTGGGCGCCCCTGTCAGGATTCTGGGAGGCCTCCGACGGGTGGGTGCGGACCCACGCGAATTACCCGCACCACCTCGGCCGCCTCCTCGCCGCACTGGAGCTGGGATCCGACGCCGGGCCGGACGACCTCGCGGCCCGCATCCGCTCCGCAGCGGCCCGGGACATCGAGGACCGGGTGTACGCGGCGGGCGGGATCGCCGCCGCCGTCCGGCGCGCCGACCGGGGCCTGGCGGACTGGGGCGGCGCCGCGGACGCGCCGCCGCTGGCGCTGACCCGGCTGGGAACGGCGCCCGCCCGCTTCCGGGGCTCCCCTGGCGCCACCGCAGCGGCCCCGCTGAAGGGATTGCGCGTCCTTGACCTCACCCGGGTGATCGCCGGCCCGATCGCCACCCGGACCCTGGCCCTGCTGGGGGCCGACGTCCTGCGGATCGACAGCCCAGCCCTTCCCGAGATGCCCGTCCAGCACCTCGACACCGGGGCAGGGAAGCACAGCGCCCTGCTCGATCTTTCCCTGCCCGCCGATGAACGCATCTTCCGGCGCCTGCTCGACGGCGCCCACGTCGTCGTCACCGGCTACCGGCCCGGCGCCCTCGACCGGTTCGGGCTCGAGCCTGGGGCCCTGGCCGCCGGGCGCCCCGGCATCCTTCTGATCCGGCTCAGCGCCTGGGGCGGTACCGGCCCGTGGGCGCAGCGGCGCGGTTTCGACAGCATTGTGCAGGCGGTCAGCGGCATTGCGATGCGCGAGTCCCCCGACGGCGTCCGCCCCGGCGTCCTGCCCGCGCAGGCGCTTGACCACGCAGCCGGTTACCTCCTGGCTGCCGGCGTGCTCTCCGCCCTGCGGCGCCAGCAGGACGACGGCGGCACCTGGCTCCTGGAGTCCTCCCTGGCCGCGATCGCGGCTCGGCTGCTGCAGGACACCCGGCCGCTGCTGCCGCGGGCGGAGGCCGGCCCACCGACGGTCGCGGTGAACGCCGACGGCATCACCACCGCCCTGCCGGCGGTGGCCTTCGACGACGGACCGGAGGACTGGCCGTTTCCGGCACGGCCATGGGGCGCCGACCCGCCCGAGTGGCAGCTGTAGGACCTGCCGCTCAGCCGGAGCCGACCGCGTCCCGGGTGGTCCCGGACGTCCGCAGGCAGGATAGCAGGACGCCCACCAGGGCCAGCAGGGCGATGATTGACGAGCCGCCGTAGGAGATGAAGGGAAGGGGAATCCCCACGACCGGAATCAGGCCCGTGACCACGGCGATGTTCACCACCGCCTGGCCCAGCACCCAGACCAGCGCCGAGCCGCAGAGGCAGATGGCGTACGGATTGCCCGCAAGGCGTGCGACCCGGACGATCGCGACGGCCAGCGTGGCGAACAGGATCAGGACCAGTGCGGCGCCGGCCAGGCCGAGTTCCTCCCCGAGCACGGCGAAGATGAAGTCATTGTGGGCCTCGGGAATCCAGTGGACCTTCTGGCGGCTCTGCCCGAGGCCCACCCCGAAAACCCCGCCGCCGGCGAGCGCGTAGACGGCGTGGGTCCCCTGGTAGCCCAGCCCCTCGGCCGCCCCGGCGCCGGAGGGGTCGAGCCAGACGAGAATCCGCTTCAGGCGGTTTGGGCTGGAGAGGACCGCGATGAGGACGGCGAAAAGGACGACGCCGGCACCGAGCATCAGGGAGCGGAGCCGGGCGCCGGTGAAGAAGAAGAGGCCGCCGACCACTGGGGCGAGGATCAGCGCCGTTCCAAGGTCCCGGCCCGCCAGCACCAGGCAAAGTGCAATTCCGGACGCCAGGAGGACCGGCACCACTCCGTGCCGCGGGTTGCGCTGGAGGTTCACCCGGTCGGTGAGGACCCCGGCGCCCCAGAGGATCAGGCTGAACTTGAGGAACTCCGAGGGCTGGATGGTCATCGACCCGATGGCGATCCAGTTCCGGTTGCCATTCACCTCCACGCCCAGCGGCGTGAAGACGAGCACCGCCAGGGCGAAGGAGCCCAGCAGCGCAACCCGGGAAAGCCTGCGGTAGAGGCGAAGCGGAATCCGTGCGAAGACCAGGAGGGCGATGAGCCCGAGGGCGCACCACAGACCCTGCCGCAGGAACGTCCCGTAGGGCGACTGTCCCTGTGCGGCCAGGGCGAAGGACGAGGCGGACAGGACCATGATGAGCCCGATGGCCACCAGTGAGAAGGTGGTGGCCAGCAGCAGGGCTGAAGCGCTCTTGGCGGAGCCGGGCCCCCGCGGGCTGGTGAACCGGAGCTGGCGGGAGAAGACCTGGGCCAGGCGGTTGCGGCGCGGCGCATGGGTGGGAAGGGTTGTGGGTCTAGGTAGTGGTCGAACTGCTGTCATAGCGTCCTGCCATTTCGGTCGACTGATCCGGCGGTGGCGGCGCTTTTTCTTTTCCGAAAACCCCCACTAAACCGCGCCGTTCCGGCGACGGTACTTCACGTAATTTGCAGTGCCCGGTTCAAATTCGGTGTCGTCCCTACTCGAATCCTTCGCGCCACTACTTGGTTTTTGGGAGTGCATCCCAGTAGTTGCGAGTAGAGTCACCAGCCGGAAAGCGGCACCCCCGCATTTGCGCCCATTGACAACGGCATTGCCCGGATCGATTCCTGTCGGGCGGCGCAATTCACCCGGCGCGCGCCGCGTTGGGGGCCCGTACCAAAACTCCTGGCGTTCTGCCGCGGGGTGAGGAAACTCGGCTCCAGCCCGGTCGGATTCAACGGAGAATTGGGGGCAGAAAATGTACGGAATCTCTGCAGTTTCGGTCGGTGCACTTGTGGGCGGGATCGCACTGACCGGTGCCACACCGGCGGGGGCCGCAGCCACAGGGGGCGCCGACGTCTATCAGCTGACGGAATGCGTCGACTACGGCCACGTGGAAGTGTGCGGAACGCTCCATTCGACGATCACTGTCGTCAATACTCCCAACTGCCACGTGGTCATGCGCGGGGAATTCCCGTTATGACACAACAGTGACCTTCGACGAGGGTTATTCCTACTCGACGACGGGCTCGGCGCACTATCACCTGCTCCGGAAGGACGACCAGAACAGCGTGTATTTCGATCGGCTGTCCGAGGTCTACATTGATCCGTTCGGCGCGACCTGCACCGCGATCGACGTTCATTTTGCGAACAGCGAATTCCAGTTCGAGCAGCGGAGTTTTGAATACGTGTAGCGCCGGGAGGCCGGGAATGAGCGGAGCGCGGAACATTTTCTGGGCGTCGCGTGTGCATGCGGCGGCAGCGGCAGGTCATGTAGGCAGCGGGACGGCGCATGCCCTTGTAGGGCCGATTCAACGCGCCTACCGTTGAGGGACAGTCCACGTCGTCAGGGGCACAGTCATGGCAGAGCTACGCATTGAACAGTGGTGGGTCCTCTTGGACGTCATGCCGAAGGAATGGTTCCGCGAGAACCTCGGCGCGTCGGAGATCGATCCCGACGCCGCCCGTGCCGTGAGTGAGGTCGGCGGCCCCGACCTCAGCGGGACGACTCTCTCCTCCGGCGACTGGGACTTCATCGAGACCCAGTCGGAGTTCGTGGACTGAGGCGCACACACAACCCTTCCCGGTAACCGTCGGCGCTGCAGGCTGCCGTGCAGAGGTTCCTGCGCGCCCTGCCGCACGCCCGGGGTCTAAAAAGGGCCGTTGCGGAAACCGACTAGTCAGTATAGTGAGGGGCGTCACATCGTTTGCGGTCGACAATGACGCCGGCCGGCCGGACAGCGGAGGCGCACGATGAGTTCCACAGCGACTGGAAAAGATGCCCAAGGCACACCGTCGGGTGAGGGGAAGGGACTCGCGGCCGGGACCCTGGGCGTGTGGGGGTCGGTGGTCATTGGGCTGGCGTCCACCGCACCGGCCTACTCGCTGGCGGCGTCGCTCGGCTTCGTGGTCCTTGCGGTCGGAGCGCAGGCACCGATCGCCTTCATCCTGGCGTTCATCCCCATGCTGTTCATCGCCTTCGCCTACCGGGAGCTTAACCGGGACGTCCCTGACTGCGGCACCTCCTTCACGTGGGCCACCAAGGCGTTCGGCCCGTGGGTGGGCTGGATGGCGGGCTGGGGCGTGGCGGTCGCAGGCATCATTGTGCTCGCAAACCTGGCCCAGATCGCCGGGCTCTACCTGTGGCTGCTCGTGGGCGACGGGTCACTCGCCGAGAATTCCTTCCTGGTGACGGCCACCGGCGTCTTCTTCATCGCGCTGATGACGCTGGTCAGCTACCGCGGCGTCGAGATCGGCGCGAAGCTGCAGAACGTCCTCCTGGCGGTCCAGTACCTGGCGCTGGCGCTGTTCGTGGTGTTTGCGCTTATCGGGGTGGCCAATGGCACCGCCGAAAATGCTACGGCGCCGTCGCTTGACTGGTTCAACCCCTTCGCCTTCGACAGCGTCGCAGGGTTCACCGAGGCCATCCTGCTGGCCCTGTTCATCTACTGGGGCTGGGACACCTGCCTTGCGCTGAACGAGGAGACCCGTGATGCCCGCCGCATCCCGGGCCGGGCCGCGCTGCTCACCACGGTGCTGCTGCTCATCACCTACGTCGGGGTCACCGTGGCGGCGATGATGTACGCCGGGGTGGGCGAGGAAGGCACCGGGCTGGGAAACGAGGTCAACGCGGAGGATGTGTTCTTCGCCCTCAAGGACGCCGTGCTGGGCCCGGCCGCCTGGCTGCTGGTGGTTGCCGTGCTCGTCTCAGCGGTCTCCTCCACCCAGACCACCATCCTCCCGACCGCGCGCGGCACCCTCTCAATGGCCGTCTACCAGGCGCTCCCCCGCCGGTTCAGCACGGTGCACGACCGCTTCCGGACCCCCTCCTTCTCCACCCTCGTCATGGGGATCGCCGCCATCGCCTTCTACGTGGTGATGACTCTTGTCAGCGAGAACATCCTTGCCGACTCCATCCTGTCCCTTGGCCTGGCCATCGCCTTCTACTACGCCATCACCGGGTACGCCTGCGTCTGGTACTTCCGCCGGGATGTTCTCACGTCCCGGCATAACTTCATCTTCCGGTTCCTGCTCCCCCTCCTGGGGGCGCTGATGCTGAGCGCTGCGTTCATCCGGTCGGCGATCGACATGGCCGACGTCGACTACGGGTACAGCGTGCTCTTCGGAATCGGCGGTACCTTCGTCGTCGGCATCGGGTCCCTCGCCCTGGGGCTGGTGTTCATGCTGGCCTGGCGGACCCGGAAGGGGTCGCAGCCGTTCTTCCGTGGGGAGAGCCTGAACGCCGACACGCCCGTCCTGGTGCCCGACTCCCCCGATATCTACCGGCGCTCGGTCGACGGCGGCCTCGCCTGATGCGCATTCTCATTGTCGGTGCCGGCGGCGTGGGATCCGCCGCGGCGCGGATCGCCGTCCGGCGCGCGTTCTTCGACCTCCTGTTGGTCGCCGACTACGACCCCGCCCGGCCGCAGGCCCTGGTGGATTCGCTCGACGACAGCCGTCTGGTGGCCGCGCAGGTGGACGCGTCATCGGCGGAGGCGGTCGCCGCCCTCGTGCGGGAGCATGACATTACCCACGTGCTCAACGCCGTGGACCCCCGCTTCGTGATGCCGATTTTCAACGGCTGTTTCGCGGCGGGAGCCACCTACCTTGACATGGCGATGAGCCTGTCCGAGCGGCACCCGGAGGAGCCGTACGCGAAGACCGGGGTGATGCTCGGCGACGAACAGTTCGCGCTCGCACAGCAGTGGGAGGGCGCCGGCCGGTTGGCCCTGGTGGGGATGGGGGTGGAGCCGGGGCTGTCGGACGTCTTCGCACGCTATGCGGAGGACGAACTGTTCGACGAGATCGACGAGCTGGCGGTGCGAGACGGTGCCAACCTCGTCGTCGCCGGGGCGGACGGCGAGCCGGCGTTCGCTCCGTCCTTCTCCATCTGGACCACCATCGAGGAGTGCCTGAACCCGCCGGTGATCTTCGAGCGCGGGGTCGGCTGGTACACCACCGAACCGTTCAGCGAACCGGAGGTCTTCCGGTTTCCCGAGGGGATCGGGGAGGTGGAGTGCGTCAACGTTGAACATGAGGAGGTCATCCTCATGCCGCGCTGGACCAAGGCCCGCAGGGTGACCTTCAAGTACGGCCTGGGCGATGAGTTCATCGGCGTGCTCAAGACCCTGCACAAGCTGGGCCTCGACTCCACCGAGCCGCTGATGGTCAAGGGAGTCGCCGTGGCACCGCGCGAC
>NZ_CADCTE010000024.1 GCF_902805515.1 uncultured Arthrobacter sp.
CGATGTCCTGCAGGGCGGGGTTGCCGTCGCCCATGAGCTTGCCCTCGGAGTTGATCGTGCCCGAGTTGATATTCAGTGCCTGGTAGCGGCGTCCGGCGCCGGAGTTGACGGTGATGTTCTCCTCGGATTCGAGGGCCTTGTACTGCGCCGGGGTGAGGTCGCCGACGACGTCGAGTTCACCGTTGAGCAGTGCCTGCACGGCGGCGTCGCTGTTGCGGTAGGGAACGTAGGTGACGGCGTCGACCTTGGCCTTGCCGCGCCAGTAGTTGGGGTTGGCCTTCATGCGCACGCCCGAGCTCGGGCTGTAGCTTTCGACGGTGAACGGGCCGCTGCCGACGGCGTTCTCGGAGTTCTCGAAGGTGGAGGGGTCCTCGACCTTGGACCAGATGTGCTCGGGCACGATCGCGAGGTCGGCGCCGGGGTTCGGTGCCTGTGCCTCGTTCAGCGTGATGACGAGGGTCTGGTCGTCCGGGGCCTCGACGGAGTCGATGTTTTCAAGGAGCGTGCCGTTGGCCGCCTTGAGGGTGTCGTTCTCGGCGATCGCGTTGAAGGTCCACGCGGCGTCCTGGGCGGTCACCGGCTCGCCGTCGGACCACTTCCGGTCCTCGCCGATGGTGTAGGTCCAGGTGGTGCCGTCCTTGGAGGTCTCCCAGGATTCGGCCAGTGCCGGCACGATCTCGTTGTTTTCCGGGCCGTAGGTGACGAGGCCTTCGTACTGCAGCAGCAGGATGTTGGTGCTGGCCGCCAGGATGGCGGTGAAGGGGTTGAGGGAGTCGATGTCGCCGGTGAGGGCGAGCTTCAGCGTTGTGTCTTCCGCCTTTTCGCCGGCGGTGGCCGCGGGAACGGCCAGTGCGCCGGGCGTGAGGGCGAGTGCCGCGGCGAGGAGGCCTGCTCCTGCGGTGCGGCGGAGCCCGGCGCCTCGGGGGAAGGGGCGCAGCGGCCCGTCGGTGGGGAGAGGAGACCTGGATGCCATCGTTTCTCTTTCGCTTGAGCCTGCCAGCAGGTCAGGGTGGCCGGGGCAGAGCGCCGCGGACCCGATTCCGGTGAGAGAAGAACCCGTCTGGAGTATCGGCCGTCACCACGCTGTGCGGCCGATGTAAGTAAGCTACACAGGAGGCAGTTGTGATGCAAACCACTTACCAAGGTGTGTTGGATCACACGGTACAGTCGGAACTCGAGGCGGATTTCTCCGCCGTGGCATCCCAGCACCGGAGGAACAGATGGGCAGCATCGATACGGCCGAGTTGTGCGCAGCACTCATCCGCTTCGACACGAGCAACTACGGCGAGGGCAAGAGCGAGGGTGAGCGCGGCGCCGCCGAGTTCATTTCCCGGCTCCTGACCGACGCCGGCTACACGCCACAGATCCTCGGGCCCACCCCGGAGCGTGCCTCCGTCGTCGTGCGGGTACCCGGCGCCGACCGCTCCCTGCCGGGACTGCTCGTCCACGGCCATCTCGACGTCGTTCCGGCCGAGCCGGAGCAGTGGAGTGTCGATCCGTTCGCCGGCGAGATCCGCGACGGGTACATCTGGGGCCGGGGCGCCAGCGACATGAAGGACATGGTCGCCATGACCCTTGCCACCCTCCTGACCTGGGCCGAGGAGGGCACCGGCCCGCAGCGCGGCGTCGTCGTCGCCTTCGTCGCCGATGAGGAGGACAAGGGAGACTACGGTGCCCTGTGGCTCGTGGCCGAACACCCGGAGCTGTTCGAGGGCGTCGAGGCAGCCGTCGGTGAGTCCGGTGGGGCACCCACCTTCCTCACCTCGGACACCGGCGAGGAGGTTCGGCTGTACCCCGTGGCGGCCGCCGAGCGCGGCACCATGCACATGCGGATCACCACGACGGGCACCTCCGGCCACGGTTCGCGGCCGAACGCCGACAATGCCGTCATCCACCTGCTGGAGGCGCTGAACCGGGTCACCGAGCACTCCTGGCCGCTCGTGCTGACGCCAACGGTGAGGGCCTACCTCGAGCAGACGAACGCCGCGCTCGGGCATGCGGTGGACCTGACCACCGAGGAAGGCGTAGAGGAAGCGGTGGCGCGGATGGGCGACCTCGGCGGCGTCGCCAGGACCACCATCCGGTGCTCGTCGACGCCCACGGTGCTCAACGCCGGCTACAAGGTCAATGTCATTCCGGGCATCGCCAATGCCGAACTCGACGTGCGGTGCCTGCCGGGCACCGAGGAGGAGACCCTGGCGGTGCTCGACGGCCTGCTGGGCCCGCGGGTGTCCCGGGTGTTCATCTCGCACCAGCCGCCGGTGCAGGCGCCGATCGATTCTCCCTGGTTCGAGGCCATGCGGGCGGCCCTGCAGCGGCACGACCCGGCCGCCGTGGTGGTGCCGCGGTGCATGGGCGGTGGAACCGACGCGAAGGCGTTCACTCCGTTGGGGATTGCCTGCTACGGCTTTTCGCCGCAGGGGGCCGACCCGGAGGGCAGGACCTCGGACGGCGTCCATGGGATCAATGAGCGGGTCTCGGTGCATGGTGTAAGGACGGGCCAGCGGATCCTTCAGGACTTCCTGAGCACCGTCTAGGCCAGGTCCGGCCTGCACGGCGCCTCCGGGCACCTCTGCCCACTGATCAGGGCCGATCAGTGGGCAGAACCGTCTGGAATCCGGCCGAGGCACATTCCTGCCCACTCATCAGGTTCGGTCACTGGGCATATCCGGACATGCCCACTGACCAACGGCGGTCAGTGGGCAGAACCGACACCAGCAAGGGTTCCAAGCACTCCTGCCCACTGATCACGGCCAGTCACTGGGCAGAACCGTCTGGCACTCGGCGGAGGTGATGCTTAGCCCGTGCCCTTCCACACCCGCTTCCACCATGAGCGCCGCTCCGCCTCCTCTGCGGTGGCCTCCTCGTCCCGGGTGACCTGCGCCGCCTTTGCGGTACGGCGCTGGCGCCACCGCTCCACCTCACCCTCGACGTCGCGCACCTTGGTGATGACGGGCGGCCCGCCCAGGAGCTGGCGCCGCGCCTCGATAACCCGCTGGTTGAAGTCCTCGACGATGTCCCGGACCTGCTTCTCGGTGTAGACGTGGTCGAGGCGGTTATCCAGGCCCTCATCCTCGGTTCGCAGCAGGATGGCCTTCGGTCCCAGTCCGGTGAGGTTCTCCCGTTCGATCAGGCCTTTGACCCACCAGTCGGGGTCGTGCCCCTCCCCCAGTCCGGGGATCGGCTTCCCTGCGTACTTGAGGTTGTCCCAGTCCCCGCGGGCCATCGCCTCGCGCACGAGGTAGTCGGCCCGGGCGGCGTCATCCTTGTGGCGGGCACGCTTGGCGAGAGCCTCGTCGTCGGACACCGGGCGGCGCTGGGCGGCCTCGGCCTCTTCCTTGCGCAGTTGGGCGAGGTACCCCTGCGGATCACCGGACTCCCGCGCCGCCCGGTACTCGGCGGCACGCTGCATGCGGCGTTCGTACTCGCGGGCTGCCCTGCTGTTCATGGCTGGTCACCGTCTTCCGTACCCGGAGATCGACAAGTGGACCTATCCAGTATTCCCAGCGCTTCCCGGTCCCGGCAACTGCTCCGGGAAGGCGTCCGTCAGAGTACGCTCTGTGACGCTGCCATCGGGCGCGGCGATGGACTTTCGGATCCGGCTCCACCCGCACCGCCAGGAGCGGGCCCTGAAGCAATTGCGGCCACGAGGGCATCAAGGGACTGCTCGTACCGCTCCCTAACGATTTCGGCGTGAAGCCAGGTTTCCACCGCCGTAACCGAGGGCAGCCTGCGCAGCTCGGCGATCACCGCGTTGTACTCGCCCAGGGATGCGACTCCCACAGTGGCGATCAGGTTATAGCGGCCAATGCACTTTGCAATGAACTCAACGCCGGGCAGCTTCTCCAGGTGGGTCACCGCTTCGGCCACCACCCCACTTGTGGTTATACCCAGGCCGAAGGCCATCGCCTGCGAGGTCTGGGTGCGGCGCCGGATGGCGCCGATCTGCATGACATTGCTTTCGATTAGCCGGAGGATCCTCGTCCTGCAGGCACTCACCGACAGGCCGACCTCGGCCGCAAGATCCGCGAAGGACCGCCGCCCGTCCCGCTGCAGGAGGTTCATCAGCCGTAGATCGGTCTCGTCGAATTCCAGGCCGGGCAGCTGCGGCTCGGCCCCGAGGAAGAAGCTCCTGATGACCTTCTCGTAGACCAGGACGTTCACGTCGGAGACCTGCGGATGCGCCCGGAGCAGCTCGATCTGCTCGTACATGGACTCCATGGAGGGCATCCGCAACTCGGCCACGAGGTTGTACTTTCCGGTGGTCTGGGAGATGAACACGGGACCCTGCATCGCTTCCATCGCCTCGATGATCGGCTCCAGATCGCCCGAGGACGTCACCGCGACGTGCGCCAGGGAGTTGAGGCCGAGCACCCGCGGATGGACAGCGGCGACAATGCGCAGCTGGCCCGAGTCGAGCAGACCGTTCACGTGATTCGCGACTGTGGCGCGGCTGGTTCCCAGCTGCTTTGCCAGTTCACTGAACGACGCGCGGGCGTCGTTCTGCAGCTGGCGCACCAACCGCTCTTCGAAATCACTCATACACCCTTTATACCAAGAAGGACCGCTGTTGATTGCATATCTGCAGTATAAAAAGGAAGGTGCAAGCCAAAAGCGGGCCATGTGTGCCATTCTAGTAACAGTTCGGTTGTCACAGGAGCAATACGCAGCAAAAGTGCTTGACCCGGGGACTCGAAACCCCCAGAATCGTTCCATACCCCGGTGCTGGGCGGCCCGTGGACCACCACGAGACGCTCCCACACCCGTATCCTCAGGAGAGATTCATGCCCAAGCATCTTGGACTCGCGGCGATGGCGTCGGCCGCCGTGCTTTCACTCGCCGCCTGCGGAGGTTCATCAGGAAGCGCCGAAGAACCAGCCGGGTCCGCCGCAGCCGGCGACGCACCCGCCGGGCTCGTCAACGAGGGCCAGGCCACCCTGTGCATCGATCCCGAATACCCGCCGCTTGAGTACTACGAGGACGGATCAGGCGGCGAAATTGTCGGTTTCGACGCCGACGCCGGCCGCGCCCTCGCCGAACACTGGGGCGTCGAGGTGAAGTTCGAGGTGACCGCCTTCGACGGGCTGATGCCCGGCCTGCAGAGCCGCAGGTGCGACATGATCCTCGGCGGGCTGTACATGAGCGAGGACCGGATGGAGGTCGCTGACGCGGCCCCCATTATGAACGCCGGCCCTGCGGTGCTGGCGGCTCCGGAAAACGCCTCCGACTTTTCCTCCCCTACCGATCTCTGCGGCCGGACCGTCGCGGCGCAGGCCGCCTCGAGCAACGCAGCCCGTATTGCAGCACTCGAGGAGGAGTGCACAGCCGACGGTAAAGACGCCCCCAGGCTGACCGAATACCCGAAGACCGCCGAGACAGTGCTCGCCGTACTCAACGGCAAAGCCGAGGCGCTGGTCGAAACGAATGTCGCTGCCGCCTACATGGCCACCCAGAACGAAGGAAAACTTGAGGTCGCCGACGGCGTCTTCGAGACAGATACCCAGTTCGGCGTGTTCAGCCGCAAGGGGGACGAGATCTCGCCGGCGATCGCCGATGGCATGAAGGCTCTATACGACGACGGAACTCTGGCTGAGATCGCCGAGAAGTACAACCTCGACCCCGAGATCCTGGACGTCTACTAGCAATATCCACCGGCGCCCGCCGTACCGCGCCGATCACCCGGAAGTGGTGCAATGCTTTTCGATCTTGAGATTTTCCTCCAACAACTCGTCAGTCCCGAATACATGTGGGGCGCGTTCATCTCGGTCGCCGTGGCCGTCCTGGCGCTGGTCCTCGCCACTGCCATCGGCTTCTTCGTGGCCCTCGGGCGGACCTCCCGCAAGCCGCTGCTTCAGGCCCCGGCGAACGCTTATGTCTGGTTCTTCCGGGCAATTCCAGCCCTGCTGGTGCTGCTCATCATGTGGAACGCCCTTCCGCAGCTGATCCCCTTCTTCAGCCAGGACTGGTTCACCCCGTTCATCGCCGCTTTTATCGGCCTTGGTCTTGTCGAGGCGGCGTTCATGGCGGAGATCATCCGCTCCGCGCTGCTCAGCGTAGACGACGGCCAGGCGCTTGCGGGGCGCGCTCTGGGCATGTCGCCGACCAAGGTGATGCTCAAGGTCACCCTTCCGCAGGCCATCCGTATCGCGCTGCCTCCCACCGGCAATGAGTTCATCGGACTGGTGAAGTACTCCTCCCTCGCCTCGGTCATCTCGCTGCGTGAACTGCTGACCACGGCGCAGGTGGGCGTGAACATCACCTTCCGGTACGCGGAGTACTACGCCGCCGCCATCATTTACTACCTGATCATCGTCAGCATCCTGACGGTGCTGCAGGGAATGGTCGAGAAGAAGTTCACCTGGACGTCGAAGGTCAAAGTGAAGAAGACCCGGGCCCTCGCGTCCGCTACGAAGGCAGGCCTCTCATGATCCTCCTCCCCGAGTCCTCGGACATCGAGCGGACAGTGGACCAACCGGTCCTGAACGTGAAGAACCTCCATAAGGCCTACCACGGCCAGGAAGTCCTGAAGGGGGTGGAATTCGAGATCCGCAAAGGGCAGGTCAAGGCGGTGCTGGGACCTTCCGGCTCGGGCAAATCGACGATGCTGCGGCTGATGGCCCTGCTCGAACCCGCCGACCAAGGGGAGATCCTGCTCAACGGGAACATCATCGGCACCTCCGTGCGGAACGGGAAAACGAGCCACCTCCCCGAGCGCGTGCTCGCGAAGCAGCGGCAGGACATCGGCATGGTGTTCCAGAAATTCAACCTGTTCCCGCACCTGACCGCCTGCCGGAACGTCATGCTGGGACTGACCTCCGTCAAAGGCGTCTCCCATACCGCAGCGCGCGAGCACGCGATGGAGATGCTGGAGCGGGTGGGCCTGGCCAACCGGGCCGACCACTACCCGTCCGAACTGTCCGGCGGCCAGCAGCAACGCGTGGCCATCGCCCGGGCCCTGGTGCTCAACCCGGCCGTCATGCTCTTCGATGAGCCGACATCGGCCCTGGACCCCGAGCTGGTCGGCGAGGTCCTCGACGTCATGGAGAAGCTTGCGGCCGAGGGGATGACCATGATCGTCGTCACCCACGAGGTGCGGTTTGCCAGCCGCGTGGCCAGCGAAGTCAGCCTGTTCGACGGCGGCGTGATCGTTGAGCAGTCTCCGCCGGACGACTTCTTCAACCGTCCGCAGCATGAGCGCACGCGGAAGTTCCTGAGCCATGTCCACTAGTGCGCCGGGGGTCCGGCCCGTAGCCGCCTACACCGACAGGGACGATGTGGACGTCACCGCCGGCGCTGCCCTGCTCCGGGACAACGGGTTCGACGTCCGTTACCTCGACACCCAGGACCCGGCGGCCATCCGGAAGGGAGCGGCGGACGCGGCGGCCCTGCTTGTGGGCTACGCACATATCGACGCTGATCTGATCGGTTCCCTGCCGAACCTGCGGATCATCGCCCTCATGTCCATGGGCTACAACAACATCGACCTCGACGCCGCACGGCGGCGCGGCATCTGGGTGACCAACATCCCAGGAGCAGCGACCGAGGAGGTGGCTGCCCACACTCTGGCCCTGACGCTCGCCCTCACCCGGGATCTTGCGTTCTATCTGGACGCCGCGCGGAACGGACGGTGGAACTCGCGCAATGAGGCCCCGCCGGTCCGCCTCAGCTGCAAACGGCTGGGCCTCATCGGGCTCGGCCGGATCGGGCAGCGGTTCGGCGCCCTTGCCCGGCACACCTTTGCCGACGTCGTCGGATACGATCCGCTCCTGGCGGAAACGCCGGAGGCCGCCGCAGCGCTTCGGTCCGCCGGGATTCGGCGCACCGGGTTCGACGAGGTGCTCGAAACCTCCGACGTGGTTTCGCTCCACGTACCCCTAACCGAGGCAACGGACAAGCTGATCAACCAGGCGAGTCTTCGTCGGATGCGACCAGGAAGCTACCTCGTCAACGTCAGCCGCGGCCAGCTCCTCGACGTCCCAGCCGTAGTGGACGCCCTTGACTCGGCACGCCTCGCCGGTGTCGCTGTGGACGTGCTGGAGGAGGAACCTCCGCCTGCGGCACACCCGCTGCTGACCCATCCCCGCGCCCTCGTCACCCCGCACGTCGCCTACCTTTCCGACGTCACCGAGGCGGAATACGTCCGTCAACAGGCCCAAAACGTCCTGTCCTGGCGCCGGGACGGTGCCCCCGACGCCCCCCTCTTTCCGCTGGAACGGGTCCAGGCATAACGCCGGTCCGCCAGGCCAACCTCAGGAGCCAATCCCTTGCGCAAACTCAAGCATTTCGAAAAGCGGTCCTTCGGGCACGTCCCCACGATCGTGACGGCCCGCACCATCCATTCCCTGTCGGCGGAGGAGCCTGCTCCCCAGGCCTTCCTGACCTACGGCCCTGACATCGTCACTACTGGGACACTCGAGCACTGCCGGACCTCCTCCCGGAGCATCTCACCGGCGGAGCCTCGGTTGCTCGATCTGGGTGACGCCGTCGTCGTCCCTGGATTCGTCGACCCGCACGCGCACCCGCTCATGCTGGGCCAGATGATGAGCTGGGTCGACTGCGGCCCGGAGAAGGCCGGGAGCATCCCCGAGATCGTCGCGCTGCTCCGCGCCGCGGCCGAAACCACGCCCGAAGGCCTGCCCGTCCGCGGGTACGGCTATGAACACCGGAACCTCGCCGAGAAGCGCCACCCGACGCGCCACGAACTCGATGAAGTGGCGGCGGACCGGGAGGTGTACCTGATGAACGCCTCGGGCCACGGCGGGGTCGTCAACTCCTACACCTTCGACCTGCACGGCATCACCCGGGACACCCCGGATCCGCAGGGCGGCGTGTTCTTCCGAGGTGACGACGGCGATCTGACCGGTGAACTGTCGGATGCGGCATGCAATATCCTCACCGGAGTCAACGGCGTGAAGATCGGCCACCATGGCCCTAATTTCCACCTGGCGGATGAGCCCGAGGAACACCTGCGCCAGCTCCGTGCCGCGCAGGAGCACTTCCTCGCCGGCGGAGTAACGACCATCGGCGACGCGCAGGTCTCACGCCGGGAGTTCGACATGTACCTGAGGCTCGCCGAAGAGGACGAACTCAAGACCCGGATCAGCATGTACCTGCTGTCGCACCTGCTCGATGATGCCCTTGATATGGGCCTGCACGGCCAGTTCGGCAATGCCCATCTCAGCTTCGCTGGGATCAAGTTCTACGCCGACGGAACGCTGGGAGGCTGGACGGCCTACTTCCCGGACGGCTACGTGGGCGATCCGTGCCGCACCGGGCAGCTGTACCACGACCCTGCCGATTACGAGGTGCTGATCCGGAGGGCGCACCTCGCCGGCCTCCAGACCGCAACCCACGCCCAGTCCCCCACCGCGCTGGAGATGGTCATCTCCGCGATTGAGGCCGCACAGGCCGAACGACCGGATGACGACGCCCGGCACAGGATCGAGCATTGCGGCCTTCCCACCCCGGAACAAATCAAGCGGATGGCGGCCGCCGGAATCTACCCGGTGAACCAGCCGCAGCACTACTACAACTGGGGTGAGGGCGTCACCGCAGCGATCGGCACCCCCGGCGAGCGCTTCAACCCACTCGGCGAATTCCTTGCCGAAGGGGTGACTGTGACGATCAGTTCCGACGCCCCCGTCGCCGCCCCGCGACCGCTCGAAGCCATTCAGGCCGCAGTCACCCGGGTCACGCGGCTCGGACACCGGCTTGGAGATGACGGCCTGCGGATCTCGGCCTACGACGCGCTGGTCGCCCACACCCTTAATGGCGCGAAGGCGCTCGGCCGCGAATCGGAGCTCGGCTCCCTTGAAACCGGCAAGCGGGCGGACTTCACTGTCCTTTCCGCCGATCCGCTGCGGATCGAATCTGGGCAGATCGGTGCCATCGCCGTGCTGCAGACCTGGGTGGACGGCGCTCCCTGCTACACCACTGCCTCGAATGAGGCTGGCTCCACCCTCATCTCCTCCTCGGCCCACTAGGAAGCGACGCTCAATGCCCATTCTTGATCAGCACACTCCCTCCCCGCCGGCGCAGGTTCCGGTGCCGATTCCAGCCGTCAATGCCGGCCTGGCGGTGATGACCGTGCTGCGGAACTACGGGATCGATGCGGTATTCGGCATTCCGGGCACCCACAACCTCGAGTTCTACCGGCACCTGAACTCGTTGGGCATCCGGCCGGTGACCAGCCGCCATGAGCAGGGCGCCGGCTACGCCGCTGACGGCTGGGCCCAGCAGACGGGCCTGCCCGGGGTGGTCATCACCACGTCCGGGCCGGGACTGCTCAACGCCCTCTCGGCCGCCGGTACCGCGTACTGCGAATCGCGGCCGCTGATCGTGCTCTCCCCCGGGGTGCCCGAGGGCGAGGAATTCGCCGACAACGGGTCCCTGCATGAGACGAAGAACCCTACTGGCGCGGCGGGTGCCATCATGCAGTGGAGCCGCCGGGTCCGCTCTGCCGCGGAGGCGGTCACTGCGGTCCACGACGCCTTCGAGCTGTTCCGCTACGGCCGGCCCCGTCCGGTCCACATCGAAGTACCCCTGAACATCCTCGAGGCCGAACACGACTGCCCGGTCGGACTCCTTGCGGCCCGGCCACTGCGCGGCCCCGCCCCGGCGGAGGTCTACGCGGTGGAGACGGCAGCCCAACTCCTGCGCGCCGCCCGGCACCCGGTGATTCTCGCGGGCGGCGGCTCTCTCCGCGCCGGGACCACACTCACCGAACTCGCCGAGCTCCTGCAGGCCCCGGTGGTCACCACCCTCAATGGCAAGGCCGCAATCTCGGAGGCTCACCCACTGTCACTTGGATCGAACATCCGCCTGGCCGCAGCGCAGGACCTGTGCGGCGCCGCGGACGTCCTGCTCGTCATCGGGTCGAAGGTTGGGTCGGCGGAGATGTGGGGCGGCTCGATCACACCGACCGGGACGGTGATCCGGGTCGACATCCTGGAAACCCAACTTGGCAAGAACCTCGACGCGGACATCGGCTTGATCGGGGACGCCGGCGCAGTCGTACCGCAGCTTTTGGCGTCCCTTCGGGGCCACACCGCAATGCCGGCGGATCTCGGGGCCGTCCGGGTGAGGATTCTTGACGAGGCGCGGGCCCTCGACCCGGATCTGGCGGCCATCAGCGAAACCATCGCCGAAGCGGTCGAGCCGGACGCCATTATCGGCGGAGACTCCTCCCAGATCACCTACTTCGGGACCTCCACCTTCATCCCTCAACAGCGGCCCCACAGCCTGCTCTACACCCCGGCCTACGCCACCCTCGGGTACGGGCTGCCCGCCTCGATCGGCGCGAAAATCGCTGCGCCCGAGAGGCAGGTTGTTTGCGTCGCCGGGGACGGGGCCCTGATGTTCGCCGTGCAGGAATTGGCCACCGCCGCCGAGCAGCGCCTTGACCTGACCATCGTGTGTGTGGACAACGGCGGGTACGGCGAGATCCGGCAGAACGAACGCGACCGCGGCATCGAGGACGTGGGGGTGAATCTCCACCAGCCCGACTGGGCCGCCCTAGCCGTGGCTTTCGGTGGCTCCGGCGAACGGGCCGAGAACCTGGCGGACCTTGGTGCCCTCCTCCGCACGGCCCGCTCCACCGGTGGAGTGCAGTTGATCCACGTCCGGCTGCCCCTCACCGGTGACAGTGCCCCTCGACCCGGGCACCCGGCCCGCACCCTGCGGCAGGAGGACTCCCAGTGAGCAACGCCCTCAACACCGATCCGATACTTCCTGATCACCTTGCGGCGGCCGCCAAGGCCACCGCAAGGGCCTGGATCGATGACAACAAGGAGCGGCTCAGCGAATGGCACCAGCATATCTGGGACCTCGCCGAACCGGCCTGGCGGGAATTTCGGTCCGCCGAGTGGTACGTTCGGCGGCTCCGCGACGAAGGCTTCGAGGTTGAAGCAGGCAGCGGGGGGATGCCGACGGCATTCAGCGCCGCCTGGACGCAGGGGGTGGGCGGCCCGGTCCTGCTTACATACGCCGAGTACGACGCCGTGCCCGGCAACTGCCAGGCGGCCGGCTACGAGGAAGGCCCGCGTGAGGGCCTCAGCCGGTATGCTCCGGGGCACACCGACCCCCACTCGGCGCTGGGCATCTCAACTCTGGCCGGGCTCCTCGGAACCATGCACGCGATGAAAGTCCACGGGATCAGCGGGACCTTGAAGTACACCGGCGAACCTGCGGAAAAGGTGCAGGGGTCGAAGGTGGTGCACGGCCTGCGGGGGTACTACGACGGCGTCGACGCAATCGTCAGCTTCCATCCCTTCTACATGCTGCCGCTGTGCAACACGGCCCGCTGGGACACCCAGTGTGGAAGCTACTACAGCAGGATCTACACCTTCGTGTGTGACGAGCCGGAGACGTGGCAGCTCGGCGCGAACCCCGACTCCCCCATCCCCGCCTCGCATTCAGCCGCCCGCGCCCCCGGCGCAAACGTGGCGTTGATGAGCATGTACACCTCCTCCCGGGTGATGCAGGACGCGATGCTCCCAAGCTTCGGCGGCTGGTCGCTCTCGGATGCAATCTTTACCCACGGGCAGGCTACGGCGGATAACCTACCGGCCCGCATTGCGCAGATCCAGTACTCCTGGCGGTGCCCGACCATCGACATGGCCGAGCACGTTCTGGCGGTGCTCGACCGCAACGCCGGGCACGCGGCGGCTCTGGCCCACTGCCGGCTTGAGACGACGTGGGTGGCACGGAACCGCCCGGGACGCACCAATCACGTGCTGGCCCAAAAGCTCTACGACAACCTGGCGGAGGTTGGAGCACCCCACTACGGGGAGGAGGCGATTGCTGCTGCTCAGGCGATCCAGGCGGGCCTCGGGCTGGAGCCGATGGAGTCGCCGTTCCTCGAGGAGTGTGGACAGCTCATCAGCCCACAGGACGCCGAGGCGAAACTCCGGGAACACCTCGCGCCCTGGCAGCGGAACTGGACGAGTGACGACTATGTCGAAATGACCCACTACGCCCCGACCGTCAGGTTCTATGTCTCGCGTCCTGCGCTGCGCGCCGCGCCGGACGGGCCCGCCTACCCGGGCTGGGTCATGAACGCCCTCGGTGGAATCCCGGCCACTATCGACCCCACCATCGAAACGGCCGGCAAGACCATCAGCGGAACCTTCCTGGATCTGCTGACCCGGCCGGAGGTTCTCGACGCCGCCAAGGAGGAATTCCGTAGGCGAACCGGGGAGGACCCGATGCCGCCGCTGCTGGAGCCCGACTTCCTGCCTCCGACTGACTTCGCCTGGCCTGACTACTCACCGGATCCCTCAGCGGGCGGGAGCGGCTCGCGTCTTTGGTATCCGCAGGAGACCGACCGGGCCTAAGCCAAGCCGCGGTGCCGAGCACATCGGCGTGATCGCCTCGACCTGTCCGGTGAGTTCCTTGGTCTTTCAGGTCGTGAGCTCCTGAGGCGGGTCGGTGCAGCGGTCGGACTCAGCGGCAGGCGGTAATTTCGTAGAGCCCCCGGCCGCCCTCGACGAGCACCGGTTCAAACCCTTTGGCCGTCTCGACGCCGTAGAAGCCCTTCCAGACCTCCCTGTCGACGCTCGCAGGCTGGTCCTGGTAGAAGTGCGTGGCTCCCGCCTCCTCGATGGCCGCGCAGACCGCCGGGTCGTCGTGAAGGCGGTCGAATCCGAGGCGCAGCACGGTCTTCGCCTCGGTCGGCGCCGGAGAACCGAGCCTCGTGTACACCACGTGCCGCCCGGTGAGGGTGTAGAAGTAGGTTTGTCCATTGAACGGGTCGCCGACGACGACGGCGTCCTCCGGAAGGAGCGCTCCGGCCCGTTCGATGAAGTCCTGCTCACCCGTGGAGAGCAGCCAGATGCCCGGCTCCGCCGCCGTGATGTAGTTGTGGGCGGCTACGGCGACGCGGTCCGGCGAGCGGAAGTGTCCCGAGCCCTGGTAGACCGCCACCACGGCCAGAACGGCCAGTGCGGCGGCTAGTACCGACCGGAAACGGTCCGGCGCGGCGATCCTCGCCCGGAGGACACGCGCCACGACGCCGGTGACGGCCCGAACCAGCACGGCCACACCGAAAGCGGCAAGGATGCTGGCCGTCAGGGCGATCAACGGCGCGATCCGCTGCGTGTCCTTGTACCAGACCCCGGTGAGGAACCGCAGGGGGCTTTCCGGGCCGGCCGCCAGCACATAGAGCCCCACGAAGATCAGCCAGGACACCACCAGCGGCCACCCGGTCCGCAGCACCAGGGCCGCAATGGCCCCAAGGATCACGAGGATGCCGACCAGGAGGTTGAAGTTCTCCGGTGTGGGAGCCACGACAACCGGAAAGCGCGGCAGGTCGAAGAAGGCCAGCGCGAGCGAATCGGGAGGAGTGGCACGCACACCCCGGGGGAAGTTCATGACCCCGGCCAGCAACCGCGAGTCCTTCAGCACCAGGAGCGCCGCCCCCACGAGGACGGCGGCACTGACCGTGCCGAGGAGGGCGGCCCGCCACCGGTGCCGGAACGCCCGGACGCACAGGGGCACCACCCACGCAAGCAGGAAGGGCAGACCCGCCGCCGCGAGGGCGAAGACAGCGGTGGGGTGGGCGACGACGCTTCCACCGATCACCCCACCGGTGAGGATCAGGACAAGGAGCACATCCTTCAGCGGACGGGCAGGGCGGGGGTTCAGTCCCGGGTTCACACGCCTCAGGAGGAGCAGGATCATGGCCAGGGCCACCGGGGTGAGGGCGGTGGAAAGCCCATTGGGCCACTGCCCGCTGCGCAGCAGCTGGCCGAACGGGAAGCTGACAAACGATGCAGCCAGCACCGGGGTGAGTGCCCAGACTGCCGGGAATCGCGGAAACACCACCGAGGCGAGGAACGCCAGCCCGATCGGCCAGATCAACCCACCGATAACCAGCGCCGACGCGTTGGCGGCCTCAACGAGGTTCCCCGGATAGAGCGCGATCACGCTGTGCCAGCCGGATGGGTAGAAGGTTGCAGGGCCGTCCCCATAGATGGGGTTGAGGTTCCACGGGGTGGCCCGGCCCGATTCCTGGATCCACCGCACCGCGTTGCCGTGGAACACCGCATCCCACCCCTGCGACGCCGTCGACAGACTGCCCATCCCGCGCAGCACCGCCACAGAGACCAGAGCCGCGGCGGCCGCGAGCCCGGCGCCGACGGCTATCCTGACGGTCGCCGTCACCGCCGCAGGCGATGGATCAGCAGTTCCCGCCGCCGTCGGCCTGGGCAGGAGAGGCCGCTCGAGCCGGATCCACCGGCCCGCCAGCCATACCGCTCCAATGGGCAGGAGCAGCATCAGGGAGACTGAGACCGCCGTCCAGCCGATTCCGAGGGCATTGAGGACAAAGGTTCCGATGCCCAGCAGAAGGAGCGTGACGGCGGGTCCGAGCGCCACCGCGGCCGGCCACCCGACCCGGAGAGGAAGCAGGGCGAGCGTGCCGGGAAGGAAGAACGCGGTGAGCAGGAAGAGGAACGGCTGGGCAACCTGAAGGAGCTCAGGCAGGGAGGAAGGCACGGAGTGGATTCAGTCTTTCAGCGGGCGAACTTGTTTTTCAGGACCCCGCCGATGGAACCCCCGAGGAAACGGGCGGCAGCAGCGGGGACGGGGGCCGCCGGGGTGGCAGCAGGGTAGAGCCGTTCGGCTTCGGCCCGCTTGGCGGCGACGAGTGCCGGCAGGTTCGCCGACAGCTGCCCGGGTTCGGAAGGCATGGACGGCGTGTCGTCACCGAGCGCGAGCGCCCAACCGCTGCCGAGGGCGGCAACCGACTCGTGCTTGATGTCGTAATAGCCCTTCTTCATGCCGACGGCGATGCCCTTGCCACCGGCGGCGGCAGCGAGAAGATGGAAGTGGAAACGGCTGGTCACCCAGGTCTGGTAAGCCGAAAGGGGCAGGCCGTGTTCCCAGAGGTGCACGAAGGGCAGGAAGTGCTCTTCCGGGATCAGGTCCGCGAGCCGTTCATAGGCCGCCCGGTCCCCGCCGGGCACCGCCTCGACGTAGTAGACCTTCCGGCGCTGCCCGAGCGCGGCCTCCACGGCTTTGCGTGCGACGTCGACGGCGGCGTCGAAGCGCTCGGCTTCGACGGTGTCGCTCTGGATGCAGACGTACAGCGCGTCCGAGAACTGGGAGCGGGCGATCTCCTCGGTGACCCCGAGAAAGGCGTCGTCGAGCCCGCGGGTCACCCCGTAGGCTTCGGCTCCGGCGTCGTCACGGGCGCTGACGACGTCGAAATCGTTGAACAGTTCGGGAGCGGGCATGCCCTGGCCGAGCGCCGGCATCAGGCCCTGTCCGGTCGCGTACAGGCGCGCACCCGTCAGGGTGCGGACGGCACGCATGGCGTGGATCAGGCCGGTGTGGTGCGCCCAGTTGTCATTGATGTACCCGCCGCCGAGGAGGTGGAGGGATTCGGCCTCGCGCAGCTTGAGCAGGCCGAGGTCGTAGGTGGGCGAACCGAGGTGGGTGACGCGCGAGGTGACGGTCTCCGCAATTTCCTCGACGGGCCGTTCGGCGTTTTCGTGAACGAGCCGCCACAGGGTGTTGGTGATGCGCAGGTTCGGGTGCAGTCCATCGAAGAGGACCGAGGCCGTACCGGGCTGCGGGCAGTCGAGCCAGACCTGGGCATCCGGGCGGGCAACGGCGAGGTACCGGAGCCAGGCCGCGGTGATGAATTCGTCGCCGAAGTTGGGGTGTCCAGATGGACCAATGAGGTAGATGAGACCCGGCTGCATGGGGAAAAGCATAGCTCAGGGGGGTGGGCAACCCCTCGCTGCCACAGCGCTGAGGGCAATCTCATTCGCGAGACGGTTCAATGTAAGCCTCACCGCTGACCGAATTCGACTAAGAGTCCGACATATCGATCCGCGAACAGGCCTGATCGAAATCGTGCGCAATTCTTCTAACTCACTAGCGATTATTTATCCATGCTGCCCTATCAGAAAAGAATGAAAATATCGGTTCGTAGAGGACAACGAACTGCCCTGCTTCAGCTCTCGCGTTGTCGAAACAGATATCCCCAGTCGTGCTGCCGCCTGGTGCGATCTGCCCTCCGGTGATCATGTTGGCGCTTCCGGAGAATCCCGTGTTGAGGATCGTTCCACTGGGAGCCTGAAGTTTCCAGTCGAATGCGTTGAAGTCGATCGTTTCGGTGGACTCGTTGTTCACAGTCACCGCTGTGCAGAGAGTGGGGCCGAGAGTGTCGTCTCCCGCACCAATCGCTGTGGAAGCGACCGCGATTTCTCCTAGGGTAAGAGTCTCCCCAGCCTGGCCGACGACGTCGCTGTCCTCTGCCCCGGCGAAGGCCGGCTCGTCTGCTTCAGCGGTCGGTCCGGCTTCAGCTGAGGCAGTAGTGGCGGGGTCGGCCGCACCGGGGTCATCACTGCCACCAGCACCGTTCAGAGCGACAGCGATGATGATGATCAGTAGAAGGACGAGGGGCAAGATGAATCGCTT
>NZ_CADCTE010000025.1 GCF_902805515.1 uncultured Arthrobacter sp.
CTTCTCCGCGGCCGGCGTACGCGAGATCGCGCGGGCCGGGGCGAGGGTCGGAGCTGACCCGCTGGCGGGTTCCGATCCCTCCGGGAGGAGGTGGTCCTGGTAGAGCGAGCTCATGCACCTGACTTCCGTTTGCGGACATTCCACGTGCACTCCCGGGGAGAGGAGCGGAACCCATGTAAACACGTCGTGATCGGTTCGTGATCTGCGAACCGGGGTAGTGACCTGCGGGTTTGTGTCCGTCGCCACAAGATCGCATGACTGTCATTCAACCGTTAGTATTGTCGAACGCACAGAGCGTGAGCGCCACGCAGCGTTTTGTTGAAAGTCGCGCGATCCGGCGGACCAAGGGGCAGGACCCCCTCCGAAGGGGCCGACCCCGGCCCGTCGGAGGGAGAGCCGAAGATGCGTGCAGTGACATGGCACGGCCGCGCGGACGTCCGCGTGGACACCGTGCCCGACCCCGTCATCCAGGACCCGACGGACGTGATCGTGGAGATCACCTCGAGCGGCATCTGCGGGTCCGACCTCCACCTGATCGAGGTCATGGCCCCGTTCATGACCGTGGGCGACGTGATGGGTCACGAGCCGATGGGCATCGTGCGCGAGGTCGGCCGTGAGGTGACGGCGGTGCAGCCCGGCGACCGGGTCGTCGTCCCGTTCAACATCTCCTGCGGCACCTGCTGGATGTGCGCGGAGGGCCTGTTCTCGCAGTGCGAGACCACGCAGAACCGGGACCAGGGCATGGGGGCCTCGCTGTTCGGCTACACCAAGCTCTACGGCCAGGTGCCGGGCGGTCAGGCGGAGTACCTCCGCGTGCCCTTCGGGAACACGCTCCCGATCAAGGTGCCGAGCGGGACGCCCGACGACCGCTTCGTCTACCTCTCCGACGTCCTGCCGACCGCCTGGCAGGCCGTGCAGTACGCCGGCATCCCGCCAGGCGGCAGCGTGCTCGTCCTCGGGCTCGGGCCGATCGGTGACATGGCCACGCGCGTGGCCCAGCACCTCGGCGCGGGACAGGTCATCGCCTCCGACGTCGTACCGGAGCGGCTCGCGCGCGCCCGCCGCAACGACGTCCAGGTCATCGACACCACCACGCAGGCCGACGTCGTGGCGCAGGTGCGCGACCTGACCGACGGCCGCGGGCCGGACGCGGTCATCGACGCGGTGGGCATGGAGGCCCACGGCTCGCCCCTGGCAGCACTCGCGCAGAAGGCCACCGCGATCGTGCCCGACGCGATCATGGAGAAGGTCATGCAGGTCGCGGGGGTCGACCGCCTGGCCGCGCTGAACACCGCCATCGAGGCGGTCCGCCGCGGCGGCACGATCTCCCTGTCGGGCGTGTACGGCGGAGCGACGGATCCGCTGCCGCTCATGCGCATGTTCGACAAGCAGATCCA
>NZ_CADCTE010000026.1 GCF_902805515.1 uncultured Arthrobacter sp.
ACGGCTCCCGCCGCGGCAACCACGAGGTGATGATCCGCGGCACCTTCGCCAACATTCGACTGCGCAACCGCCTGCTCGACGGCGTGGAGGGCGGCTTCACCCGGGATTTCACCCAGACCGGCGGCCCCCAGACCTACATCTACGACGCGGCGAGGAACTACGCCGTCGCAGGCACGCCGCTGGTGGTCCTTGCCGGCAGGGAATACGGCTCCGGCTCCTCCCGCGACTGGGCGGCCAAGGGCACCGCGCTGCTCGGTGTGAAGGCGGTGATCGCCGAGAGCTACGAGCGGATCCACCGCTCCAACCTCATCGGCATGGGCGTGCTCCCGCTCCAGTTCCGGCAGGGCGAGAACGCCGCGGCCCTTGGACTGAGCGGCACCGAATCGTTCTCGGTTGAGGGCATCACGGCGCTCAACGGGGGCAGCATCCCCGACACGGTCCGCGTCACGGCGGTCCCGGAGGAGGACGGTGAGCCGGTTTCCTTCGACGCCGTCCTGCGCATCGACACCCCGGGCGAGGCCGACTACTACCGCCACGGCGGCATCCTCCACTACGTCCTGAGGCAGCTCAGTGCGGATTGAGTCCCGGATTTCCGACCGGAAGATGCCCGAAACTCCCGCCCGCCGGGCCGCCGCGGAGGGGGTCCCGGGCACCGGACGCTCGAGGATTGGGCACCTCCGGGGGAGCTGTGACGTTAGAGTTAACGGAAATTGCCCTGGCGAAGTCTTCGCCGCAGCAGACGACCTGAGGAGGCGCCGGTGGGACTTCTTGAGACAATTCGCAGCCCGCAGGACCTGAGCCGGCTTACCGAATCCCAGCTCGACGCCCTCGCCCGGGAGATCCGTTCCTTCCTCGTCACCAACGTCTCCCGCACCGGCGGGCACCTGGGCCCCAACCTCGGCGTTGTGGAACTGACCCTGGGCATCCACCGCGTGTTCGACTCGCCGCGCGACAGCATCATCTTCGACACCGGCCACCAGTCCTACGTGCACAAGCTCGTCACCGGCCGCCAGAACTTCGACACCCTGCGCCAGCAGGGCGGCCTCTCGGGGTACCCCTCCCGCGCCGAGTCCATCCACGACATCGTCGAGAGCTCCCACGCGTCGTCGTCACTGTCCTGGGCCGACGGGATCTCCCGCGCCCGCGTCCTGAACGGGGAGGGCGACCGGTACACCGTCGTCCTCGTCGGCGACGGCGCGCTCACCGGCGGCATGGCCTGGGAGGCGATCAACAATATCGCCGCGGACAAGCGCCGCCGCGTGGTGATCGTGGTCAACGACAACGGCCGCTCCTACGCCCCGACCATCGGCGGCGTCGCCGACTACCTCGCCTCCCTCCGGCCGGCGCTCGACTCGGTCCGCACCCACAAGGTGTACGAGCGGACCCTCGAGTGGTTCACCGGCCGGCTGCAGGCCGGCGGGCCCGCGGGCCGCTTCGCGTACAAGAGCCTCCACGCCACGAAAAAGGGCGTGAAGGACTGGTGGGCTCCGCAGGGCCTCTTCGAGGACCTCGGCATGAAGTACGTCGGTCCGGTCGACGGCCACGACCTCGGCGCCGTCGAGCAGGCACTCCACCTGGCCCGCAACTACGAGGGCCCCGTGATCGTGCACGCGATCACCGAGAAGGGGCACGGCTACGCCCCGGCGCGCGCCCACGAGGCCGACCAGTTCCACGCCGTGGGCATCATCGACCCGGGCACGGGGGAGCCGGTCGAGTCCGGCGCCTCCCAGTCCTGGACCTCGGTCTTCGCCAACGAGATCGCCGACATCGCCGACGAGCGCCCCGACATCGTCGGCATCACCGGCGCCATGCTCATCCCGGTCGGGCTGCACCGCTTCGCCGCCCGCCACCCGGACCGCGTGTTCGACGTCGGCATCGCCGAACAGCACGCGCTCACCAGCGCCGCGGGGATGGCCTACGGCGGGCTGCACCCCGTCGTCGCGCTCTACGCCACGTTCCTGAACCGGGCCTTCGACCAGCTCCTGATGGACGTGGCGCTGCACAAGGCCGGGGTCACCATCGTCCTCGACCGCTCGGGGGTCACCGGGCCCGACGGCGCCAGCCACCACGGCATGTGGGACCTCTCCATGCTGCAGACCGTGCCCGGACTGCACCTTGCCGCCCCCCGCGATGCCACCCGGCTGCGCGAGGAACTGCGTGAGGCAGTCTCCATCCCCGACGCCCCGAGCGTGGTGCGCTACTCCAAGGGCTCGGTCGGTGCCGAGGTCGAGGCGATCGAGCGCCTGGGCGACGGCGTCGACGTGCTCGCGCGGCGCCCCTCGGGGTCCACGGCCAACGACGTGCTGATCGTCAGCGTCGGCGCCATGAGCGAACTCGCCCTCGACGTCTCAAACCGCCTCGGGGCCCAGGGCATCAGCTCGACGGTGATCGACCCGCGCTGGGTGCTGCCCGTCTGCCCGTCGGTGATCGACCTCGCCGCCGAGCACCGCATCGTCATTGTGATCGAGGACGGCGTGCGCGCCGGCGGCGTCGGGTCCAGGATCCGGCAGGAGATGCGGGCCGCGGGCGTCGACACCGCCCTGAACGAGGTCGGCCTCCCCGTCGAGTTCCTCGACCACGGCTCGCGCAGCGAGGTGCTCGCGCGCGTCGGCCTGACCGCGCAGAAGGTCACCCACGACATCGTGGCGCAGGTCCTGGGAACGAAGGTCCCGGTGGCCCGGCCCCTGCCCGGCCAGGAGTCCGCTGCCGGCCGGGAGCCCGCTTCCGGTCAGGACGCGACCACCGGACAGTTCCCGGCCCTCTAGGCCCCGGCCGCTCAGCCCAGCAGGGCCCCGGCGAAGCGCAGGAACACCGACGCCGCGCCCGCCACGACCAGCAGCGCCACCAGGACCCACGACCACTCGGCCAGCAGCCGTGCGGTCCGCGGAGGAACCGGCAGCACCCCGGAGGCGGCATTGCGCGCCGTGAGGTGCACCGTCAGGACGATCATCACGACCCAGACCACCATGCAGTAGATGCAGAGGATCGAGATGACGAACAGCGCCTGGAACCACAGCCAGAGCGTGAACGCCGCGCCGAGGACCGTTCCGGCCTGCAGGCCGAGCCAGTACCAGCGGCGCAGCTCCGCGCCCGCGAGCAGCGCCATGCCCGTGGTGATCACGACGGCGAAGGCCACGAGTCCGATCAGCGGGTTGGGGAAGCCGAACACCGCGGCCTGCTCCGTCCGGAACACCTCGCCGCAGGAAATCCACGGATTCAGGTCGCAGCTGGTGACGTACCCCGGGTCTGCGTAGAGGGCGAGCCGTTCGAGTACCAGCTGCCCCGAGGCGAGCCAGCCGATGACGCCGGCGGCCACGAGGAGGAACGCGAACCGCCGCTCCGGCCGTCCGGTCCCGGCTTCCCCGTCCGGATTCGTGCCGGAGGGAGCAGCGTGCGCGGGGTGTGCCATGGGGGTGTCGTCGTCCTCGGGTGGGCGGTCGGCGCCGGCATCCCGTGCGCCGATGGTTCCGCCACTCTAGCCGCCGGAACGGCTGATTTGCATGCTGGTGTGAGACAATTGCCGTGGCTGGTTCGGGAACCACATTTCCGTTCCGGTCCAGCGACAGGCTTCCGCTCTGCGGGCGATGCTTCCGGCGCACCGAGCCCATCAATCCTGGTGGGCGGTTCCGGAATCCGCCTCGCAGGCCACCGTGAATACGACGGATGAGTCGGAAAAGCGCCGCTGGTCTTTGAGTGATGCCGCACCCTCCAGCCGGTGCGACCTCAAACGACACAATGACGACTTCCGGTCGCCGCTAGGGCGTAGGGTCCGCGGACGGCCGACATACTGCCCTGGAGGGCGCTGGAATGTGGCCGGTGCCGCAGGGGCTGGAGCCAATACATATGGATCAGTTCGAAACGCAGATCAACGACCAGGGTGCAGCAGCAGGGGCCGCCGAGACGCAGTCCCCGACAGCGCCGGAGAAGAAGGCCCCACGGGTCCGCAGGGCGGCAAGCTCGCCCGCCGGAGCGCCGACGAAGGTCCCGGCAGCCGCAACCGCCGGGGACACCCCCGCACCGGAAGCATCCGCAGCGCCCGCCGCCGCGCCGGCCGACACTGTCACCGAAGTCACCGAATTCACCGAAGTCACCGAAGTCACCGAAGTCACCGAAGCACCCCGCCGCCGCGCCACCCGTGCCCGCAAGGCCCCGGCCGCCGCGCCGGAATCGCCCGTGGCGGCACCGCTCGACACCGCGGGTGACACAGCAGCCACGGAAACGGCAGCCGGCGACACGGCCGCTGCGGAGCCGGCGCCGAAGGCGAAGGCCACCCGCACCCGCCGCAGGGCGGCCACGGCCGAAGCAGGGCCGGCAGCGCCGGCGCCCGAGATTCCTTCCGGAGAGCCGGCCGCCGCAGAGGCCGCCGTGGCCGCGGCCGCCGTCGCCGGTGACATCCCCGACGCCGCCTACGCCGATACGGAAGCGGCAGCAGCC
>NZ_CADCTE010000027.1 GCF_902805515.1 uncultured Arthrobacter sp.
GAGCGAGAGCCCCATCCCGAGTCCGGCCACAGCTGCCAGCAGTCCCGTCGTCACGGCTGCCGACGCTAGAAAGACATCGATCGACAGTCCAGCTCATGTTTCTCATGCACCATTAGCATCTCTGTCCATGGACGTGGACCTGGCTCAGCTGCGGACGCTGGTCGCGGTGATCGACGAGGGCACGCTGGAGGCGGCCGCGCGGCTCCTGCGCGTCACACCGTCCGCCGTCTCCCAGCGGCTGCGCGCGCTCGAGGTGGCGACCGGGCGCGTCCTGGTGCAGCGAGGAAGGCCGGCGACGGTCACGGCCGCGGGCGAGCCGGTGCTGCGGCTCGCCCGTCAGGTGGGGCTGCTCGTCGCCGACACCGACCGGCAACTGGACCGGGCCCGGCCCGGTGACGTCCCAGTGGTGCCCATCGCGGTCAATGCCGACTCGATGGCCACCTGGGCCCTGCCGGCACTCGCGCCGCTGACCGGGACGGTCGCCCTGGACCTGCACAGCTCCGACCAGTCGCACACCAGTGCGCTGCTCCGCGCAGGGACCGTGATGGGGGCGGTGACCTCCGACGCCGAGCCCGTGGCCGGTTGCCGGGTCACCTCGCTGGGAGGCATGCGCTACCTGCCCTGCGCCGCTCCGGGGTTCCTCGCACGCTGGCTCCCGGACGGTCCCGACGCCGCCGCCCTGGCGCGGGCACCGGTGGTCGTCTTCGACCGCCGGGACGAGCTCCAGCACACCTACCTGCGGCGGCACCTGCCGGCGACGGCGACCCCGCCGATCCACTACGTCCCGTCCTCGGCGGACTTCCTCACCGCCGTCGAGCTCGGCTTCGGCTGGGGGATGCTGCCGGAGGTGCAGCTCGCCGGCCGCCGCACGGTCACCCCCTTCGACCCGGCCGGCAGTGTCGAGATCCGGCTGCACTGGCAGCAGTGGCGG
The DNA here is from genome assembly GCF_902805515.1 of uncultured Arthrobacter sp. Lineage (GTDB taxonomy): Bacteria > Actinomycetota > Actinomycetes > Actinomycetales > Micrococcaceae > Arthrobacter_D. The sequence continues at coordinate 932 of NZ_CADCTE010000027.1, forward strand.
CTGCGGTCGGATCCGCTGGACCGGGTCGCCGACGCACTCATCCGGGCCGCACACCACCAGCTCCGGTGAGTGCTGCTCCGGTGAGTGCCAGCGGCCGGTCAGACCGACGAGGCGGGGCCCGGCTCCACGATCGCGTCGGCGACCTCGCGCACCGTGACGTTGCGCCGCTGGCTCATCTGCCGGAGCACCTGGAACGCCCGGTGCGGCGCGAGGCGGTGCCGTTCCATCAGGATGCCCATGGCCATGCCGATCTGCCGGCTGGCCTGGAGCGCCGTGCCCAGCTCGTCGGCCTGCGCACGCGCGGCGGCCAGGTCGAGTGCGGCCTGCGCGAGCCGGTCCTCCACTGTCGTCTCGTCGTCGGTCACGACGACGGGAGCCTCGGCACGGGAGCAGTCTGCCACGGACGGATACAACGTAAACGCACGCACCGCGGGCGGCGGCGCGGCGGCGCTGTCACCGGCACTGGCCCCCCACCTGCGTGCGCGCCTGCGAACGCTTCACCGAGCGGCCTGCTGACACCGGCCTTAACGTGGCGGCGCACCACACCGCCGCGCTGACGGAACGAGGACCTCTTGGCCGCACCGGAAGACCAGGCCGTCACCGCACATGGCCAGGGGAAGGGTGGCGCGGGGCCCGCAGACGAAGGTGGGCTGACCGGTGCCGTCGTGATCGTGGCACTGGTGTCGGCGATCTCGGGTCTGCTCTACGGCTACGACACCGGGATCATCTCGGGCGCACTGCTGCAGATCAGCGACGACTTCGGCATCGGCAACGGCTGGGAGCAGGTGATCGCCGCTTCGATCCTCGCCGGAGCGGTGATCGGGGCGCTGGTGTGCAGCCGGCTCAGCGAGCGGCGCGGCCGGCGACAGACGCTGCTGATCGTGGCCACGGTGTTCGTCCTCGGCTCCCTCGGGGCCGCGCTGGCACCGGACCCCCTGACGCTGTCGCTGGCCCGTGTCGTCCTCGGCTTCGCCGTCGGCGGCGCCACGCAGACCGCCCCGGTCTACGTCGCCGAGCTTGCGCCGACCAAGTACCGCGGCCGGCTGGTGCTGTTCTTCCAGATCGCCATCGGCGTCGGCATCGTCATCGCCACCCTCGTCGGTGCGTCCGAGAGCGTCGACTGGCGGGTCGCCATCGGCGCGGCCGTGGTGCCCAGCGCGCTGATGTTCCTGCTGATGCTGCGCCTGCCCGACAGCCCGCGCTGGCTGATCAAGGACGGTCAGGACGAGCGCGCGCGAGAGGCGCTGGAGCGCGTGCGCCCCCAGGGGACCGACGTCTCCCCCGAGCTGCACGACATCGACGAACTGGTCGAGGCCGAACGCGCCGCCTCCACCAGCGGCTGGCGGGGCCTGCGGGAGGCCTGGGTGCGGCCGGCGCTGATCGTCGGGTGCGGCCTGGCGATCTTCACCCAGCTGTCCGGGATCGAGATGATCGTCTACTACTCGCCGACGATCCTGACCGACAACGGCTTCTCCGACACCGCGGCGCTCCGGGTGTCGGTCGCGCTCGGCCTCACGTACCTGATCACCCAGCTGATCGGGCTGGCGATCATCGACCGCGTCGGCCGGCGGCGGCTCACCCTGATCACGCTGCCCGGCGCCGCGCTGGCCCTCATCGTGCTCGGGACCTTCTTCGTCACCGGCAACGACGGCGACGCGCAGGTTCCCTACATCATCGCCACGCTCATCGTGTTCATGGCCTTCACCGCCGGTGGCATCCAGCTCATGGGCTGGCTCACCGGCTCCGAGATCTACCCGCTGGCCACCCGCGAGGCCGGCGCTGCCGCGCAGTCGGCGTCCCTGTGGGGCACGAACCTGCTCATCACCCTGACCTTGCTGAGCATCATCGACACGATCGGCACCGGTCAGACCTTCTGGCTGTACGCCGCCTTCAACATCGCCGGATTCATCTTCCTGTACCGGCGCATGCCCGAACTCACCGGCCGCAGCCTGGAGCAGATCGAGAACCGGCTGTCCGCGGGGCACTTCCGGCCGGCCGACTTCGCCGACGGCCGGTAGCGCCAGCGTTCAGATCGACGTCGGTGCCGGCTGGAGCGACGCCCAGAGCAATGCCGTCGCGCACGTGCGCTGAGGCGACCACCGCTCGCCGAACTCGCGGACCTCGTCGATGGTCGGCACCTCCGGCAAATCCCACGACTGCTTGACGGCATGCCGGACCCCGATGTCTCCGGCCGGCAGGACGTCAGGTCGTCGCAGCTGGTGGATGAGGAACATCTGCGCCGTCCACGGTCCGATGCCCCGCGCGGCGGTCAGGGCGGTCATCACCTGGTCGTCGGGGAGGTCGTCGAGCTGGTCGGTGTCCAGGACGCCGGTCAGGTGCAGCTGCGCCAGCCCCGCGACGGCGGTCGCCTTCGCCTGCGACAGGCCCAGCGCACGGATGCCCACGGCGCCGAGCCGGGCGACGCCGACCGGCTGGACCCGACCACCGACGGCCTCCTCGAGGCGGGCGAACAGGACCAGGGCGACGCGGACGGAGATCTGCTGGCCGACGACGTGCATGACCAGTGCCGCGAAGTTGCTGCTCGCGGTCGCGCCCTGACCCGGCCAGGCGAACGGGTCCGGGCGGCCATGGACGTCGGCGATCGCGGAGAGGACCGGGTCGCGGTCCAGGAGCAGGTCGTACATCGCATCGACGTCGATGGACGTCGTCCGCCGTGTGGTCGTCACCAGGATCGTCTCCGTCGGTCGGTGTGCTGCGGAGCCCGGCCGGCGGCCGACCCGGCGGACGAGTCAGGTGTCCCGCGAACCGGCGTATGACAGCGGCGGCGGTCCTCGGCGTCGGTGCGGGCCCGACTGTACGGCCGACACCGACGCCCGCGGTCCTGCGTCACTCCGCCGGCGACGACGCGGGTGGCTGCGGAGCGACGTCGGAGGGGCGGTGGCGGCGGTAGTGGCGGGCGGCTCGGGCCCGGTTGCCGCACGCCGTCGAGCACCACTCCCTCCGCGGGTGGTGCTTCACGAAGTACAGGACGCAGCCCGGGGCCGTGCAGGCGCCGAGCGCCGGGGCGCCCGGTGTGGTGAGCAGGTCGATCGCGTCTGCGCTGACGACGGCGAGGGCGGCCATCACCGGCGAGGCCGCCGTTCCGCGTTCGCGGCGGAACGCGGAGGAGTGGACGGCCAACCGCTCGGCCGGCAGGTCAGCTCGCCGCTCGTTGATGACCTCGACCGCCTCGGCGATGTCGAGCACGGGCGAGGCGGCGGCAGGGCGGGTGTCGTGCGTGGCATGGCCGGCCGCGCGGCGCAGGGCATCACGCAGCCGGCGGGCCGCTCGCCACTCGTCCCTGGTCACCCGCGTACCCGGATGGAGTTCCACTGCAGCCAGCCAGTCGGCCACCTGCGATGGTTCGGCGAGGTCGTCGTGCAACCCGCCGCGGTCGGCCCCGATGGTGTTCATCAGCCGGACCGACATCGGCTCGTCCGGCAGAGGCCGGCTCCGCTCATCGGTGGTCACGAGTGCCAAGTTATCACGGGTAGTCCTCTTGCACACGTTAGAAGGATCGGGTACACACTAATGGAGCAGGGCATGCGACCCCGTTAGAGCGAACCGGACCAACGATCCCTCCCCTGCCCCGTCCGGCGCAGCCGGCTCCCCGCCGGGAACCAGACCCTGAGAGGGACTCCACCATGTCGACCGACACCGCACGGACCGCTCCGGCCGCCGGGCCGACCAGCCCGGCATCGGTCGCCGAGCGCCCACGTCCCGCCGAGGGCTTCCACGACGGGGAACTGGCGGTCCAGCGGCGGGCGGGTGTCACGGCAGAGGCGGCACGCCTGTCCGGCATGCTGGCCCCCGGCGAGCTGCGGGGTGGCATCAGCCGCTTCCTCGCCGACCGGACCTTCGCCGTCCTCACCGGCCGGGATCAGCACGGTCGGCTGTGGACCTCGCCGGTGACCGGCCGGCCCGGCTTCCTCGACCCGACCGCGGTCACGACGCTGACGGTGCACACCACCCCCGTCGCCGGTGACCCGCTGCACGGCCTTCCCGTGGGACAGCCGGTCGGACTCGTGGTCGTGGAGTTCGCCACCCGGCGGCGCGTGCGCATCAACGGCACGCTCGCCGCCGCGGGCGAGGGCACGCTGCAGATCGCGGTGGAGCAGGCCTACGGCAACTGCCCGCAGTACATCCAGCAGCGCACCCTCCAGCTGGAGGCGACCCCCGCCCACGATCCGGTCGCCCCGGAGCGCAGGAGCAGTCTCACCGCCGAGGACGACGAGATCATCCGCGCCGCCGACACGTTCTTCGTCGGCACGCACCACCCCACCCGCGGCACCGACGCCTCGCACCGCGGAGGGCCCCCGGGTTTCGTCCGGATCGACTCCGGCCGGTTGTGGTGGCCGGACTATTCGGGCAACAACATGTTCAACACCCTGGGCAACCTCGCCGTCGACTCCAGCGCCGCCCTCCTGTTCGCCGACTTCACCACCGGTCGCACCCTCCAGCTGTCGGGCACGGCCGCGGTCGACTGGACCCCGCACGACGTCCCCGGCGACGACGACGGCACCGGACGCCGGGTCCACTTCACCCCCGAGTCGGTCGTCGCCGGCCGGCTGCTCCCGCTGCACGCCGCCGCTACCGCCGCCTATCCGTACAACCCACAGCTCACCGACTGAACCGTCCGCGCCCGGCGACTGGCTCGTCGCGTCGCAGCGCTCTTCGAGAGCTGGCCGCCGGACATCGACCTGCGGACCACCCCCGGTTCCGCAGACTCCGCGGACCAGTCGGGACCAGGGTTCTCCCTGGCCCGAACGGGGATCGGGTGCGCCAGGGTCATCGCACCGGAGTGTTCGGCAATCGGGGCGCCATCCGGATGGTGAGAGCTACCAGTCACACGCGGTCTTCAGCGACCCGGACGGCAACGGCTGGGTGCTGGCGGACGGCGCCCCCGGTGTGGCGACCGCCGGGGGCGTAGGCACGGAGAGCGGCGCCGAACCGGAGGAGCGGTTCGAGCACGCGCAGCCGCTCCGGGCCCGCGAGGCGGACGGGCTCGTGACCCTGGAGGTCGACGACACCTACGTGCTGGCCGTCGTCTCGACCAACGGCGACCGCGCCGGTTGGTACGCACGCCTCTACGACGCCCTCTCCCCCACCATCGCGGAGCAGGCCGGTCATCAGGACCGATTTCGTCGGCTGCTGCCCAGCGAGATCGCGGCCACGGTGAAGCTAGCGGTACCAGGCTGACCGCCGTCTCCAACCCGCCAGGTGCGCCGGCGCCGGCCGGGCCGGACGACGTCCTCGACCGCTTCGCGGCCCTCCAGAGGACGCCGACGACCCGGTCGAGGTGGATCTCGTCCTCGCCCGGCTCGCCGCGTCCGAAGACCCCGAGGTGCTTCGCCCGCTGCCCAGTGAACGGTTCCGCGACCGCACCCTGGCATGTATAGTAGATGAGTATGAACTCATGTTCAATGTGCCCTTACCAGAGCAGCGTCGTTGCAGCGTCGTCGGGAGCGGGAGCATGAGGGCCGTGCAGATCGTGACCCTCGACGGGCCCTCAGCCGTCGAGGTTCGCGACGTAGCGAGCCCCCCTCCCGGACCGGACCAGGTGCTCATCCGGGTGAGGGCGGCGGGTGTCGCCTTCCCTGAGGTCCTCCAGAGTCGCGGTCTCTACCAGCTGAAGCCAGATCTGCCGTTCACTCCGGGAGCCGAGATCGCGGGCGAGGTCATAGCCGCAGCAGAGGGATCCGGTTTCGCTGTCGGCGACCGAGTCGCCGCACTGTGCGAACTGGGCGGATTCGCGGAGGAGGCCGTTGCCTCGGTCGACATGACCTTCGTCCTGCCTGACGCGGTTTCGTTCGAGCAGGGAGCGTCGGTCCTGTTCAACTACTGCACCGCTTACTTCGCACTGGTCGAGCGCGGTCAGTTGCGACCGGAGGAGTCGGTGCTCGTCCAAGGGGCGGCAGGTGGCGTGGGCACCGCAGCGATCCAGGTTGCCAAGGCATTCGGCGCGGGCCGGGTGGTCGCCGTCGTATCGACCGACGAGAAGGGCGCGGTCGCTCTGGCTGCTGGCGCCGACGAGTTCGTGCTCGCAGACGGTTTCAAGGACGCGGTGCTCGCCGGCGGCAAGGTCGACATCGTCGTCGACCCTGTGGGTGGCGACCGCTTCACCGACTCGTTGCGGTGCCTGGCCGACGACGGCCGAATCCTGGTGATCGGGTTCACTGCTGGAGATATTCCGACCGTCAAGGTCAACCGGCTGCTGCTCAACAACGTCGCGGCGGTAGGGGTCGGTTGGGGAGCGTATGTCTCCAAGCGACCTGGCCACATCGCCAGTCAGTGGGCCGCGCTCGCACCTCACCTCGAGAGTGGCGTTCTGCAGCCGGTCGTCGGACAGACGTTCCCGCTCGAAGAAGCGGCCAAGGCTCTGCTGACGTTGGACGAGCGCCGGGCGACCGGAAAGGTCCTACTCATCCCCTGACCCCAGGGTGGACGCACGAAGTCCGGATTCCGAGTACGTAGCCCCAACGTCCTACTGATCCCGTGGGTCGAGTCCATAAACATCGGTGAAGCCGTGCTGTTCCAGCCACGGACGCCTCCGGCTACATCACCGAGGTGGCTCTACCGACTGACGCGGGCTACCGGATCAAGAAAGCGACTCTAGCGGCTCGCGATCACGTGGATCCGACCTCGATGAGGATTCTCAGGAAATGAACGAAAGCTGGCCAACTGAGAGATAAGCGGAACGGAGAAACCACATGGGACGTGTCGAGGGCAAGGTCGCCTTCATCACCGGCGCAGCGCGGGGGCAGGGTCGCGCGCACGCGATCCGGCTCGCCGAGGAGGGCGCCGACATCATCGCGATCGATGTCTGCGAGGACCAGCCAGACATGCCGTACTCCGGCGCGACTGAGCGAGATCTGCAGCAGACAGTCAAGGAAGTGGAGGCGCTCGGCCGTCGGATCGTGGCGATGAAGGCCGACGTGCGTGACTTCGACAGTCTCAAGTTCGCCGTCGACACGGGCGTCGCTCAGTTGGGTCGGCTCGACATCGTCGCCGCCAATGCGGGGCTGGGGACGACCCCACGGCTCGCCGAGGAGTTCTCCGACTTCGTCTGGCAGGACATGCTCGACGTCAACCTGTCGGGTGTGTGGCGCACGTGCAAGGCCGCGATTCCGCATATCAAGGCCGGCGGTCGGGGCGGCTCGATCATCTGCACCAGCTCAGCCGCGGGGCTGCGGGCTTACGCGAACGCCGCCCACTATGTGTCGGCGAAGCACGGGGTGGTCGGACTGATGCGCACCCTGGCGCTCGAGCTCGGGCCGGAGAGGATCCGGGTCAACAGCGTCCATCCGACCCAGGTGGATACCGACATGATCATGAACGAGCGGCTGTTCAAGTTGTTTCGCCCGGATCTTGAGCAGCCCACGCGGGAGGACCTCGGGGAGGCGTCGCAGAACATGCACGCGCTCCCGGTCCCATGGGTGGAGCCGGTCGACGTCTCCAACGCCGTGCTGTGGCTGGCTTCCGACGAGGCGCGATACGTCACGGGGGTCGCGCTGCCGGTGGACGCGGGCAACGCCATCAAGTAGGCAGCCCACGCGTGACGCATCGACTGACCGGGCAACGAATTCGGGTCATAGGTCCCTACGAGAGCCGACCAATACTCGATTTCTGGGCCCGGATGCACGGCTGTGGAGAACCGAGTCCGCGCGCACGGTCAGCGGCCGGCCATAGGCGTTCTCGATCGACGTCGCTGCTTGACAGAAGTAAGCGCTCATTCGTAGAGTGAGCCTTGTCACTCCGTCAGCCCGTCCGCACCTTGTTCGGGTTCGTCTGCTTGATGGGACGCGCTGGCTCGGCATCCTCGCTGCAGACATTTCGGTGCGAGATTCATGCTCACCGCCAGTCCTGTCTTCTGGCCGGGGAGATCAAAATCCCAAAGAGGAGTAACGATGCAGCCGGAGCCGTTCAAGATCGATATTCCTCAGCAGTCGCTCGACGACTTGGCGACGCGCCTACGAGGCACGAGGTGGGCCCCGGAAGCCAATAACGCCGATTGGAGCTTCGGCACCAACGGTGCGTACTTGCGCGAGTTGGTGCAGTACTGGCTGGACGAGTACGACTGGCGTGCGTCCGAGACGGCAATGAATGAGCTGGACCATTACCGGGTCACGATCGACGACATCCCGATCCACTTCGTGAAGGTCTCCAGCCCGTCACCGCACGCCAAGCCACTCCTGCTCACGCACGGATGGCCATGGACGTTCTGGGACTTCCGTAAGATCATTGGCCCTTTGTCGGACCCGGAGTCGTACGGTGGCGATGCGCGTGACGCGTTCGAGATCATCATCCCCAGCCTGCCTGGCTTCGCGTTCAGTACCCCCTTGGCGCAGTCGGGTCTGAACTGGGTGTCGACTGCCGATCTCTGGGCGAAACTCATGACCGACGTGCTGGGGTATGACCGTTTCGCTGCTGCAGGAGGCGACTTCGGCGGCTTCGTCGCCCTGCAGATGGGGCACAAGTACCCTCAGTTCGTCACCGGCGTCCACACCACGCTCGCCTTGCCTTTTCCTATCTTCCGCACGGACCGCCCGTGGAGCTTGGGCAGCCTCGCCGAGGATGAATCGTCACCACAGGTTGACCCCTGGGAGCGAAAGTTCGCCTCCCACATGGCAGTGCAGATGCTCGAACCGCAGACTCTCGCGTGGTCGATGCACGACTCGCCCGTCGGGATGGCGGCGTGGCTCATCCAGCGGAAGCGGACCTGGTCGGACTGCGGAGGCGATCTCGAATCCCGCTTCACCAAGGACGAGTTGCTGGACTTGGTGAACCTCTACTGGTTCACGGACAGCTTCGGCAGCTCGATCCGCTTCTACTCCGACACCATGAACGCAACCTGGGCGCCGAGTCGTACCGAGATGCCCATGGTGACCGTGCCAACGGGGTTCAGTCTCTTCCCGAAGGACGTACCTCCGCCTACGGACCGCGAATGGCTTGAGGAGTACTTCAACCTCAGATTGGCCCGGTATCACGAGAATGGGGGGCACTTCTCCCATGCCGAAGAGCCCGAGATCCTCGCTACCGACATTCGCGACACGTTCCGCGGTCTCAGTTGATCACCGCCCACAGCAGACCGTGCGAAGCCGCCTCACCACAGCGCAGCTGACCGCCCCGCCTGTCGCCGCGACCCGTGTCCTGGAAGCCCTGGACCCGAGCTACCGCGATGGCCGGAGCGCGAATGTTCGAGGACGCCTGGAGACAGAACGCCTGGTTCGAGTCCGTCGATGTCGCCCAGGTACGCGCCCGCAGACGACTCCCCCAGCCCATCTACGCGCGGCCACGTGCTTGGCATCTTGCGTGGTGGCATCGACTTGACCTTGCTGGGGACGGGTCACTCCTCGATCCACGACGTGACCGCCGAGGGCCTCATCGCCTCGGACTCATTGCATCGCAAGTTCGGCATCTGACCATTTGCCTTCCTGACTGAAGGCACGTGGACGGGTCTGCCGGAGCGGAGGTAGAAGTGAAAGCTGTACGCGTAGCACAATTCGGTGGTCCAGAGGTCTTGGAGTTGCAAGACGTCCCAGACCCGCACCCGGGAGCGAACGGGGTGCGAGTGAAGGTATCGGCTGTCGCCCTCAATCCAATGGATTGGAAACTGTCCTCGCTTCCGGACATCGCGCAGATGTTCGGTCTCGTGCTGCCATCGGGCTTCGGCCACGATTTCGCCGGCACGGTCGATGAAGTCGGCGAAGCAGTCAGTCAGTTCTCGGTCGGAGATCGCGTCTTCGGTGGGGCGGTCGGCAGGGCCTCCGCGGAGTACGTGGTGGTCGATCCGGCGGAGGGAACTCTGTTGCACACCCCTGACGGGCTCGAGGATCACATCGCGAGCACGTTGTTCGTACCGGCTGGAGCCGCCGACGCCGCGCTCCGCGTGATCGACCTGGCCGACGGCGAAACGGTTCTCATCGGTGGAGCTGCGGGCGGGGTCGGAGTACTGGCGGTGCAGCTGGCGCGGCTCATCGGCGCGAACGTCATCGGCACCGCTTCGCCGACCACCTTCGACTTCTTGCGAGAGCTGGGCGTCGAGCCAGTTGCCTACGGGCCCGGCCTTGCAGATCGCGTTCGGTCGCTCGCGCCGCGCGGAGTGGACGCGGCCGTGTCGCTCGTCGGCACGGAGACCATCGACGCAGCGCTTGCGCTCGGCGTCACCCCCGAGAGGATTTCGTCCATCGACGCGGGTCCACACCCTCCCGGTGGAGCGAGGGCCACCGTGGGCACCGAGGCCGCCCCGGGTGCGATCGAGCGAATCGCGCAGGCCGTCGCTTCGGGAACGATCACGATTCCGATAGCGGCAACATTCACCCTGGAACACATCAGGGACGCAGTGACCGTGCAGCGCGAGGGGCACGTGCACGGGAAGGTCGTCGTCAAGCTCTAGGAGCGGCCCGGGTCCTGCCGAGGCATGTCGGGGGCGGGATCAGCGTCTCCGGACGGAACCTGTCGAAGTCGGCGCAGGCTGCGGTGGCGGATGTGGTCGGCGTCTCCGCCGCCGGCCGCGCGCACACCTCCACCGCGATGCGCCTCCATGTGGCCGGCGTCGGTGAGGTCGCGGTCGACGACCGCGCGGGCAACCCCGCACTCCCGTCGCCCAGGCGGCCCCTCTTCTTCGGTGGGCAGTTCGCACGCGACTACAAGTCCGCTACGCCAGGCTCCCGGCGTCGATCTGGAGAGCTGTCCCGGTGACGTACCGTGCGTCGGAGGAGGCGAGGTAGAGCACGGCATTGCTCACGTCACTCGACTCGACCCATGGGACAGGAAGCTGATGCATCTCCTGGGACGCTGATGCGAAGTCCTCAACCTTTGGGTCGTCCAGATCCGGACGGAAGACGCGGAATATCTCCTCCCGCATGATCATGGGAGTATTCACCTGGGTCGGGTGGACGGTGTTGACGCGGATCGAGTGGGGCGCGAGCTCGATGGCAAGTCCGCGGGAGAGCCCGAGGACACCATGCTTGGCGGCCACGTAGTGGCTCACGTTGGCGAAGCCCTTCAACCCCGCAACCGAGCTCACCAGGATCATCGAGCCGCCTCGGCCACCGGCGATCAAGTGAGGTGTAGCGACCTTGCAGGTGTTCCACACCCCCGTCAGGTTGATGTCGATCATTTCCTGCCAGTGCTTGGGAGTCATGTCGACGATGCCGAAGTTCGAGACGATGCCCGCGTTGGCGACCACGATGTCGAGCCGCCCCAGTTCGGATACTCCTTGCTGAAGGGCGCTCTCCAGAGCATCGAGGTCACGGACGTCGAGTTTTGTGGTGACAACCCGACGACCCAGGGCAGCCACCGCGCGTGCGGTGTCGGCCAGGTCCTCCTCAGTGCCCATCGCGTACGACGCGGTATCAACCGGCCCGCAGATGTCGACGGCGATGATGTCAGCGCCTTCCTCTGCGAGCCTGACGGCATGGCTGCGTCCCATACCTCGGGCCGCGCCCGTGATGAAGGCGACGTTTCCCTCTAGGCGCCCCATAAGATCTGATCCGTTCCCGCCGGCTGACCTGCCAGCGCTGTAGTGGCGCGTGCTCGGACTTCGAGTGTTTCGCCGCAGGTGGTTCCGAGTGGGCTCATCGGAGCTCAGCTGCTTGCTCGGGGCGCCGATTGACTCGGACGCCGAGCGCCACCACCGCTTCGCGGTCGATCGCCAACTTGTGAATCTTGCCGGTCGCGCCCTTGGGAAGGGCGTCGACGACCTGAATGAGCCGAGGCACCTTGTAGGCGGCGATGCGCTCGTCCAGCCAGGCGCGCAAGTCAGCGGGTGAGGCCGACATCGTCGGTCGGAAGGCGACCACCGCCGCGACCTCCTCGCCCAGTCGATGGTCCGCAACTCCGACTACGGCCACCTCCAGGACGGCCGGGTGCTCGTAGAGCGCCTCCTCGATCTCTCGCGGATAGACGTTGTAGCCCCCCCGGATGATCATTTCCTTCTTGCGCCCGACGACCCACAGATACCCATCCTCGTCGAGTCGACCGAGATCGCCGGTCATCAGGCGCCCGTTGACGATCGCCTCCGCGGTGGCTTCGGGGCGTCCCCAGTAGCCAGCGGTGACGCTCGGACCGGCAATGGTGATCTCGCCGATGGCGCCGGTCGGCACGGTGTCGCCGCGCTCGTCGACGATGACGATTTCCACCCCCTGTACCGCTTGTCCCACGCTGCCTTCCCGCAGCTGACGCCCCGGATGTTCGCAAGCCCCGATCGCCGTTGTCTCGCTCAACGCATACCCGCTCAGCACTGTGGCCCCGAATTCAGCGGCGAAGGCGCGGTTGACCTCCATCGGCAGGGTCGCTCCTCCTGACGAGGCGACGCGCAACGACGTGATGTTGGGGGCTGGAACGAGGTTCCGCGCGGCTTCGAGCATCGCGATCCACATGCTCGGGACGCCGCTGCCCATCGTGAGGGCGTCTTTTTCCACCATGCGCAGGAGACCGTCTCCGGAGAACTTCGGCAGCAAAGAGACGCTCGCACCGACGTCGAGCGCGACGCCGAGCACCGCGACCTGTCCGTAGACGTGGAACAGTGGCAGTGCCGTCCCCAACCGATCTTTCTCCGAGAGGCCGAAAAGGCGACGAATGGCCGTCGTGGATACGAAGATGTTCCCGAAGGTGATGAGCGCACCCTTCGGCCGGCCGGTGGTTCCTGATGTGTACAGCAGGACCGCAGGATCATCCGGTGACCGGACCACCGGGGCGAAGGTCTCATCGTCCAGCCCTGGAGCGATGTCACGCAGTTCCACGAACGGGAGGCCGAGCCCTCGCGCGACCTGTCCCACCACCGGTGCGTTCTCGTGCCATCCGATGACCAGGCGACACTCAGAATCCCGAGCGAAGTGCTCGAGTTCCCGAGCTGTGCACAGAGGGTTGATCGGGACCACGACCGCACCGGCGGCCAGTGCCCCGAGATAGATCTGGACGAACGCTACGCCGGTAGGCGCCACCAGCATGACGCGGTCGCCCGCCACCAAGCCGTGCGCGACGAGGTCGCGGGCGTGACGAGCAGCGGCACGCACTAGATCCCGGTAAGTCCACAGCTCTTCCGCCTGGCGGACAGCGGGTGCGTCGGGCCGGCTTGCCGCGTGGTCCCACGTGCGGAGCACGAGGTCCCGGTACTCCCCCTCGCGGTGATCTCGCTCGTCTGCGTCCACGAGTCGCCTCCTCGATCCATCATCGCCTCATTGACGCGCAGCCTCGCGACGCGCCGGTGTCCATAACGTGCGGCCTCACTTGAGGCCCGCAGTTCGCGCAACCTTCGCGGCGACGTCGACCAGCCGATCAACCTCTTCGACAGTTGGCACGCTCATGGCCCCGACATTCGCAGGCTCATCGATCGCACGCCGCAAGACCCCTTCGGTGATGATGGCGAGCTTCCACAGTCCCAGCGCATGCCAGTAGGCGACGAACGTTTCCTCGCTCCCCGACTCCGTCAGGTAGTCGCGCACGAAACCGGCGCGCTCCTCCGCGACGAGCTTTGGGTCCTCAGCGCCACGGGTGCCACCCTCGGACAAGTCGGCATGAGTCCAGTAAGCCAGCGCGGTCCCCACGTCGGCTGTCGGATCACCCAGGGTGGAGAGCTCCCAGTCCAGCACTGCGCGAATCGCTCCGGTCCCGGGATCGATCACCACGTTGCGGGGAGAGAAGTCCCCGTGTATCAGACCGAACCTGTCGGGAGGCGGGGCATTCCTACGCAGAAGATCTGTCAGAGCGGCGAGTGGGGGCAGATCACGTGTTCGGCTCCTGTCCCACTGCGAGGTCCACCGCTTCAGCTGTCGCGGAACATATGCTCCATGGCTCGCCAGCCCGTCGAGACCAACGCTGTCGATCTTGACCGCGTGGACCGCAGCCAGGACTCGCGCCAATTGCTTCACGAGCCGGGCCCGGACATCACCGCGGAGACCATCCAGAGACTCGAAGCCGTCCACTACCTGACCGTCGACGAACTCCATGACGATGACCGGGACGTCCGCCAACGTGCCGCGGTCCGCGGAGAGGTGCATGACCGGTACCGGCACGTCCGTGCCTGCCAGCGCCGTCAGGATTCGATATTCGCGCTCGACGTCGTGAGCTGATGCAAGCAATTCGCCGTGCGGCGGCCGCCGCACGATCCAGCGGTGGTCGTCCTCATCCGTTGCTATGTACGTGAGGTTGGAGTGACCGAACCCCACTCGCGCCAGACGGAGGTCGCCAGCCACCTCCAGGCCGTGGTCTCGCATCAAGCCACCGAGCCTTGGCACGTCTAGGGCGATCGATGCGGTTGCGGTCATGCCGTCCCGCACACCCCTCGGGAAGGTGTCACTTCTTCTTGTTCCAGTCCGGCGAGATGCGGCGGAGCTCGGTCTGGGCGATCGTCCGCTTGTGCACCTCGTCGGGCCCGTCGGCCAGTCGGAGAGTCCGGGCGAAGGCGTAGAACTGAGCCAGCGGGAAATCCTCGGTCAGGCCTGCCGCACCGTGGACCTGCATCGCCCGGTCGATGACCTTCAGCGCCACCTTCGGAGCCGCCACCTTGATCGCGGCAATCTCCACGCGGGCCTTCTGGTTGCCTACGGTGTCCATGAGCCAAGCGGTTTTCAGCGTCAGCAGCCGGATCATCTCGATCTCGATCCGCGATTCGGCGATCCAGTCCTGGATGTTCGCCCGGTTGGCAACGGGCTCTCCGAATGTCACCCGGCTCTGAGCACGCGCGATCATGAGATCCAGTGCACGCTCGGCCATGCCGATCAGACGCATGCAGTGATGCACCCGGCCCGGCCCGAGGCGGGCCTGACTGATCATGAAGCCGTCGCCCTCACCGGCCAGAAGCGCCGTCTTCGGCACCCGAGCGTCCTGGAATTGGATCTCGGCGTGCCCCGCCCGGTCCATGTACCCGAACACGGGAAGGCCTCGCACTATCGTGACCCCCGGGGTGGTCAACGGAACAACCATCATCGACTGCTGACGGTGCTTCGCGGCCGACGGATCGGTCTTGCCCATGACGATGAGCACCTTGCAGTTGGCGTGCAGGGCATTTGACGCGAACCACTTGCGCCCATTGAGCACGTAGTCGTCGCCGTCGGATTCCATCCTGAGTTGGACGTTGGTGGCGTCGGAGCTCGCGACGGCCGGCTCCGTCATCGCGAACGCCGAGTTGATCTCGCCAGCGAGCAGCGGCTTGAGCCATTGCTCCTTGTGCTCATCGGTCCCGAAGAGCTGCAACACCTCCATGTTGCCCGTGTCAGGCGCGTTGCAGTTCAGCGCCTCTGGAGCGAGGTCCGGGCTGCGACCAGTGATCTCGGCCAACGGCGCGTAGTCGAGGTTGCTGAGTCCAGGCGAGCCCCATCGCTCATCCGCATGCGGGTGGAAGAGGTTCCACAGACCACGCTTGCGGGCCTCGACCTTCAATTCCTCGAGGATCGGCGGGTGGAAGTTGGCGGTGCCGGCATCGGTCATCTGCGCGGCGTAGACGTGCTCGGCCGGGTAGACGTGCTCGTCCATGAACGTCAGGAGCTCGGTCTGATACGCCTTGGCACGATCGGAATAGTCGAACTGCATCGAAATCTCCTACAGCGGCCTTCGCCAACATGGCAGGGAAGATGGACTTGAAGCTGAGTTCATCTTCGTCCCTGGGAAGGGTCGTGTCAAGAGATCGGCGGGCTCCCCCGCCGCAAGTTCCGGCCTGGCGGGGCAGTCCCCACAAGGCGCCGAAGGGAGCGGACCTGGCCCTACTTCAGCCGTAGGGCGTTGACCCAAAGGCGAGTCAGGGTCTCGACGAGCCGCTCCTCGGAGATGTCTTCCCCGAGGCAGAAGACGATGTATGCCATGCGGCCCACCATGGCAGAGAGTGCGAACGCGGCAACGTACGGATCGAGCGTCGGGTCTGCAAGACCGCGGTCCTGCAGATCCTTGATCGCGCGCGTATTCCGGTTCGCGAAAGCTTGTGACCGGCGCGCTCGGAGTTGGCGGAACTTGGGGTCACTGGCCGCGAGCTGCTCAAGAATCACCATGAGCTTGGCATTCTTCTTGTAGGCCGCGACGTAGGCCGCGTTGCTGGCAGCAATGACGGCCTCGGGGGACTGATCCTCCGGTTCGAGCCTAGGCATACCAGGGTGCAGCATCTCGCTCTCGGCACCCTGGATGACGGCCTGGAGGATCTCCTCCTTGTTGGCGAAGTAGGTGTAGAAGCTGCCCGTCGCGCAGTGCGCCTCGGCCGTGATGTCGGTAAGCCGGGAAGCCAAGAACCCGTCGCGCTCGAAGACGACTCGGGCCGCGGCCACGAGGGAGTCGCGAGTACGCGCACCCCGTACCGTCAGTGGCCGCTTGTGACCGCTGGTGTCCGAGAGAAGCGGAACGTGGTCCGTGCCGTCAAGTTCCTCGTTACCGACCGACAACTGCGCCTCACTTACTCTCACCCGGGAACTGCTCTCAATTCCGGCGTCAGCCTACAGGTACCAGTCTGCAAACGTGGAGAACGAGCCGCCAGCACACCTTCATCGCCTCAAGAGGAGTCCGC
>NZ_CADCTE010000028.1 GCF_902805515.1 uncultured Arthrobacter sp.
GGGGGTTCAACTCCCCCCTCGGACACCCACACCCCCACCCGCGGTTGTGATGCCGTGGACGGGCCGCGAGCCGGACTGACCAGCGGGTCAGCGGTCGTCGGCCACCGAGACGTCGCCGTCGACCTCGATGTCGAGCTCCTCGCGGCGCAGGTCGGCCGACACGACGTGCTCCTCGTAGACGGTGTGCTTGCGCACGATGATGCGCTCGCGGACGACCAGGCGCTTCTCGACCACGATCTGCTCCTCGAAGACCGGGATCGACAGGCTGCCGTCCTCGAGCGTCTCCACCTGGCCGCTGTCGCCCTCGAGCACCTGCACCGTGCGGTCGACCTCGGCGTGCTCGACACCGCGCGCGACGCGCTGCTCGACGGTCTGCGTCTCCGAGCGCTTGCGGGCTCGCACCTTCCCGGTCTCGACCGTCTCGCGGCTGGTCTGCAGGCGCTCCTCCGACAGCGAGATGGTCGCGTCGTCGTTCTCCTGGCGACTCATCGCGTGCCCTCCCCGCTCGTCGAGCGGGGCCTGCGGGCTGCGGGCTTGCGCCCCGAAGGTGTGGCCGCAGCCGCGCTGCCGGTCGAGGGCCCGGGCCTCCTGGTGACCCTGGCCAACGCCGGGTCCGACGCCGACGACGACCCGGTCGGCGGCGACGACGAGGGGGACGTCCGCGGACGGGTCCGCGACGGCGACCTGCAGCTGGTCGTCAACGCGCTCTGGGCCGCCGGCGCCGAGGCCGTCAGCATCAACGGCCAGCGGCTGGGCCCCACCAGCGCGATCCGGTTCGCCGGCGAGGCCGTGCTGGTCGACTTCCGCCCGGTGACCAACCCCTACGAGGTCCGGGCCATCGGCGACCCCGAGACCCTGTCCAGCGGCTTCCTCTCCAGCCCCGAGGTCGGCTCCCTGGCCCTCATCGAGGAGACCTACGGGCTCCGCTTCGACTTCTCCCGCGAGGAGGAGCTGAGCCTGCCCGCCGCCAGCACCCCCGAGCTGCGCGCGGCCCAGCCGGTGCCCGACGAGACCGACGTACCGCCGTCCGACCCCGCGACCGGAGACTGACCCGTGATCCCGATCCTCGGCCTGGTGGCCGGCGTCCTGCTCGGCCTGCTGCTCGACCCCACGGTCCCGCTGTGGCTGCAGCCCTACCTGCCCATCGGGGTGGTGGCGGCGCTCGACGCGGTGTTCGGCGGCTTCCGGGCGCGGCTCGACGGGATCTTCGACGCCAAGGTCTTCGTCATCTCCTTCGTCTCCAACGTCGTCGTCGCCGCGCTCATCGTGTTCCTCGGCGACCAGCTCGGCGTGGGCGCGCAGCTCTCCACCGCCGTCGTCGTCGTGCTCGGCATCCGCATCTTCGGCAACGCCGCTGCCATCCGGCGGCACGTCTTCCGGGCATGAGCACCGACCCGCCGGTCGACCCGCCCGCGGCGGGGGAGGAGCCGGAACCCGGAGCACGCCGCCGCGACCTGCCGGCGGCCCTCCTCATCGGCGTCCTCACCCTGCTGCTCGGCTTCGCCTTCACCGTGCAGGTGCGCAACTCCGACGACGAGCAGGTGCTCGCCGGCGCGCGGGAGGAGGACCTCGTGCGCATCGTCGACGAGGTCAGCTCGCGCGGTGTCCGGCTGCGGGAGCAGATCGCCGACCAGCGCAGCGCCCTGCGCCAGCTCACGAGCTCGGACAGCGAGAGCGCCTCGGCGCTGGAGGAGGCGCGGACCCGGGAGGCGTCCCTCGCCGTCCTCAACGGCACCGCTCCCGCCCGGGGACCGGGGCTGCGCCTGACCATCCGCGACCCGGACGACGAGCTGCGGGTCACCGACCTCCTCGACGTGGTCCAGGAGCTGCGCGGAGCGGGGGCGGAGACGATGCAGTTCGACGGCGTGCGGGTCGGGCTGAGCACCGCCGTCACCGGCGCACCGGGCGCGCTGATGATCGACGGGCGGCCGATCACCGCCCCCTACGAGGTGCTCGTCCTGGGATCCCCGCAGGACATGGAGACCGCGCTCAACATCCCCGGGGGAGTGGTGCAGGCGGTCGGCGGCCGCGGGGGCTCGGTCGAGGTCGTGCAGCAGCCCGAGCTCGTCGTCGACGCGTTGCGGCCGCTCCCGGACGCTCAATACGCTGCGCCCGACACCGACGACTGACGAGCGGCCCCGGTGCCCCCCACCCGATCCTGGAGACTTGCTGCATGAGCACGCCTGACGACCGCCGTTACACCGACCAGCACGAGTGGGCGCTGGTGCAGGGCACCGACGGCACGTCGACCGTCGTCCGCGTCGGCATCACCGACCACGCCCAGGACGCCCTGGGCGACATCGTCTTCGTGCAGCTGCCCTCCGTCGGCGACGAGGTCGGGCCGGGCACGCCGATGGGCGAGGTCGAGTCCACCAAGTCGGTGTCCGACGTCTACGCGCCCGTCGCCGGCGTCGTGGCCGCGGTCAACGAGGCGCTGGCCGACACCCCCGAGACGATCAACGCCGATCCCTACGGGGCCGGCTGGCTGGTCGAGATCAGCGTGGCCGGCGAGGGCGGCGACCCGACCGGGGCGCTGCTGGACGCCGCGGCCTACCAGGCCCTGGTCGACGGGTCCTGACGGCCCCGCCTGCGGGCCCGGACCGCACGCCGCTCACTATGATCGCGACGGGGCACGGAGCTGCCGGTGACCAGCCGCGCAGCGCCGCACCCCCCTGCACGTGCGGTTGACCCTCGGGTCGACCGCTGGTTCCATGACCACGGCCCGCCGCACCCGCGGTGACCGACACACGACAGGCCGTCCGGCCCGTCGACAGCCGGCCGCCCGCGGCCTCCCCAGGCCCGCGGCGACGCCCCTCGTACCGGAGGAGACGCAACGTGCACTGCACTCGATGTGGACACGAGAACCCCGAGGGCAGTCGCTTCTGCGCGCAGTGCGGCTCGGCGCTCTCCCCGGAGCGCGTCGGCGAGTCGACCAGCGTGATCCCGAAGGTCGGCGGCGAGGACTCCGGTGAGCAGCCCGAGGCGACGCCCGAGGCCGCTGCCGACGCGCACGCCGGTGCCGTCGAGTCCCTCCCGGCCGGGTCGGCCCTGCTCGTGGTCAAGCGCGGCCCCAACGCGGGCAGCCGCTTCCTGCTCGACCAGGACGTCACGACCGCCGGGCGCCACCCCGACAGCGACATCTTCCTCGACGACGTGACGGTCAGCCGCCGGCACGTGGAGTTCCACCGCGAGGGCGGCGGCTTCTCGGTGCACGACGTCGGCAGCCTCAACGGCACCTACGTCAACCGCGAGCCCGTCGACGTCGCCACCCTGGCCGGGGGCGACGAGGTGCAGATCGGCAAGTTCCGCCTCGTGTACCTGACCGGTCCGCGGACCGGCGAGCCGGCCGCACGCTGAGGACATGACAGCGGTGCCCGAGCGCGACAGCGCGCTCGGGGACGCCGGCGACCAGCACACACCGCGCCTGACCATCGGCGAGGTGCTCGCGGTGCTGCGCGACGACTTCCCCGACGTGACGATCAGCAAGATCCGCTACCTCGAGTCCGAGGACCTGGTGCACCCCCAGCGCACCCCCTCGGGCTACCGGAAGTTCTCCCGGGCCGACGTCAGCCGGCTGCGCTACGTGCTGACCGCCCAGCGCGACCACTACCTGCCGCTGCGGGTCATCAAGGACCACCTCGAGGCGCTGGACCGGGGCGAGCCCGTCCCGGCAACCGCCGGGCCGTCGACCACACCCCCGCCCGCACCCGGCACCGCGGACGGCGAGGCGGCGCCCCTCACGCCTGACCAGTTCGCCCGCGCCGCGGGGCTGGAGCCCGAACAGCTCGCGGACTGCGTCCAGTTCGGGCTGCTCGCGACCGACGCCGACGGCCGGCACCCGGTGGCCGATCTCGCCGTGGCCCGGGCCGCCGCCGGCCTGGCGCGGCACGGCATCGAACCGCGTCACCTGCGCGTCTACCGCAGCGGCGTCGAGCGCGAGGCCGGCCTCGTCGAGCAGCTCGTCGCGCCGGTCCTGCGGGCACGCTCGGAGGAGGCCCGCGCCCGGGCGACCGAGAAGCTGCGGGAGCTGGCGGGCCTGTCCGCGCAGCTGCACACCGCGCTGCTGGAGGCGCGGCTCCGGGATCTCCTGCGCCCCTGACCGGGCGTACCGTGGACGCAGCCCTTCCCGCCCGCCCGCCGGCTGCTCGACGCCGGGGTCCAGCTCGCCCTGGCCAGCAACTGCAACCCCGGCACCTCCTACACCACGTCGATGGCGTTCTGCGTCACCACAGCCGTGCTGCAGATGGGCCTGAGCGTCCAGGAGGCGGTCCGGGCCGCCACCTACGGGGGTGCCCTGTCGCTCGGGCGCGAGGCCGGGGCCGACGCCGACGGCCGGCGAGACGTGGGCTCCCTCGCCGTCGGGCACCGGGCCGACCTGCAGCTGCTCAACGCCCCCTCGGCCACCCACCTCGCCTACCGGCCCGGCATCCCGCTGACCGGGGCCGTCTGGCGTGCCGGGGTGAGGCTCGGCTAGGGCGGCTGGGAATCGGAGGCGGGCGCTGGAAAGATAACCCCCATGCGTTCTCTCTCACCCACCGTCCACCCGCCTGCACTGCGGGAGCGGCGGCGGATCACCGCGGAAATCCTGATCGTGATGGGACTCTCCCTCGGACAGTCGGGGGTGTACGCGGCGGTGCGGCTGCTGGACAAGGCGACCTCCGGTCCGCTCGCCGGCCAGACCACCACGCTGAACCCGGTGCTCAACGACCGGCAGTACTTCGACCTGGCGTACCAGCTGCTCGGGATCTTCTTCGCCCTCGTGCCGGTCGCCCTGGCCCTGTTCCTGCTGAGCGGCGGCGGAGCTTCGGCCTTCCGGCGGATCGGCTTCACCTTCGAACGCCCCGCCCTGGATTTCGGCCTCGGGCTCGGCCTGGCCGTGGCCATGGGGGTGGGAACCCTCGGCGTTTACGCCGCCGGGCGCGCCCTCGGCATCACCACCGCCATTGTCCCGGCGGCCCTCGACGACTACTGGTGGACGGTGCCCGTGCTCGTGCTGTCGGCCCTGCGCCACGCGGTGCTCGAGGAGGTCCTCGTCGTCGGGTACCTGTTCGAGCGGCTGCGCCGGCTGGGCTGGTCCGTCCCGGCGGTGCTCATCACCAGTGCGCTGCTGCGCGGCAGCTACCACCTCTACCAGGGCATCGGGCCGTTCGTCGGCAATGTGATCCTGGGCCTGGTCTTCGGCTATGCCTACCTGCGCACCGGCCGGGTGATGCCGCTGGTCATCGCCCATGCGGCACTCGACATCACCGGCTTCGTCGGCTTTGCGCTCCTCGGCCCGGCGATCGGCATCGGGGACTAGCGGGCCGGAATGGGCGGGTCGAGCCGGAAAACCTGCATTAAAGAGAACGGTTGCAGGGCAAAGGCCCTGCAACCACTCCCGGCCCCGCAGACTGCACGCTGCTTGACAACTTCGGCGCCACGTTCCACTAAACCAGTCCCGGCAGCCCCCCGGGCGGATACTTCGGTGCTCCGGTTGCCTTGACACGCCTGCTTCCCGTCAGGACGGGAAGCACCCCACCGGGTTCCAGGTGCCCGTCCGGGCCCGCCGGCCAGCGGACGCTGCGGGGCGGACGGAGCCGTCAGCGGATGTCGGCATCACTGCCCAGCCTGCCCCGCAGGCCGGGCAGCAGCTGGTGGACCGCCGCCCGCGCCGGCCCGTAGACGCGGATCCTGCGCATCGAGGTGGCCACGACGAGGCCGCGGTCGATTCGAACGGCCGAGCGGCCCAGCGTCCGCGCAACGCGCAGCGTGTACTCGATGTCCTCGTCGCGCTCGGCGATCGAGGTGCGCGGAAATCCCCCCGCCTGCTCGTAGGCGGCGGCGCGGGTTGCAAGGTTGTGTCCGGCGACGAGCCTCAGGTAGCTGCGGTCGAGGTGGCCGGCGGCCAGCGCCGCGCGCAGGACAAGGAAGGCGGCCGGGATCACCAGGGCGTCCCCGGCGCGGCGGTAGGCGTCGTGGAGGGGCACGCTCCTGCCGCCCAGCAGTGCCAGGCCCGGGCGGGCTGCGAAGCCGGCAAGGATCCGCCCGGTCCAGTCCGGCCGCGGCACGCTGTCCCCGTCGGTCCGGCACACCAGGTCGGAGCCGTCGGTGATGGCGCGGCGGAAGCCGGTATCGCTGGCAGCCCCGGTGCCCTTCACGGGCTCCTCGAGGACCGTCAGCGGGAAGCCGTCGTGCCCGGCAAGGAAGGAGGCGATCCGCGCGCGGGTATCGTCGGTCGATCCGTTGTCGACGACGTAGATGGAGACGCCTTCCCGGTGCTGCTGGCGGTAGAGGCCCTCAAGGGTCCTGCCGATGGAGGGCTCGTTGAACACCGGGACCACCACAGCGAGCCGTGCGACCACAGCGTTCCCCCGGACGGCGTTTCCCGGCGCGGGCTAGATTTCGATCTTGCCGTTGCCGGTGTCGAAGGTGACCGACATGAGTCCCGGCGTTCCATTCGGGGCGATCCACTTCACGGAAACGTCCCCCAGGGGAGCCTCGACGGGAGTGCCAAGCCATTCGGTGACCCGCGCGCACGATCCGGCGATGGTCAGGGAATCGAGGCGCACCGTCGAGGGGCGGGCGTTGGAGGGGTGAAGCGCCTCGGTCCCGTCGTCCCACCGCAGCAGGTACGGAACCTGGGGGTCGGAGATCAGGCCCTTGATGCCGATCTGCTGCCAGGTGAGCTCCTGGCCGTCGGGGAACTTCCGGTTGCCCGGTACCGACTGGCGCCCAAGGCGTTCTTCGAAGGGGGTGAGGTCGTCGACCGCCACGACCCAGCCCATCCAGCCGCCGCCGGCCTCGGAGCGGGCACGCACGGCCTGGCCGAACGGGGCCTTGATGGACGCGGGGTGGTCGAGGACCTCGACCACCTCGACATACTGGCCGTTGGCCAGGGGCACAATCATGTTCCGGGTCCCGAAACGGGGGTGGACACCACCCTTAACCGCTTCGACGCCCAAAGCTGAGGAAATCCGGTCCGCGGTGGCGGCCAGTCCGTCGGGTTCGCAGGCATAAGATACATGGTCCAAGCGCATGGCTACATAGTGGCACTTTGTGATCCGCGTCTCGACTTAGGCGATCCTTACTTAACGCAGAGTCACAAATTGCCCCCGGCCGCGGGTATCGGCTTTCATGGGGAAAAGGTCATGAGTGCCAGCACACAGCCCCGGCTTGCTGGCCGGCAACCCTCCACCGCGGCGGGGTGCCCCGGGTGAAGACCTGGCGGAGCGCCACACGGCGCTGCGCAAGCGCGGGTCCCCGCCGGCGGTTTCCGGCGGCGGACGGGCCCCTTCATCGACAGGGAACGCCATGTCCAGCAACTGGTCCTTCGAAACCCGCCAGATCCACGCGGGGCAGACGCCCGACGCCGCCACGGGGGCACGGGCGCTGCCCATCTACCAGAGCACCTCCTTCGTGTTCCCGAGCGCCCAGAGCGCGGCCGACCGGTTCGCGCTGACCGAGCTCGCCCCGATCTACACGCGCATCGGCAATCCCACCCAGGAGGTCGTTGAGGCCCGCATCGCCTCGCTCGACGGCGGGGTGGGCGCCCTGCTGCTCGCCTCGGGGCAGGCGGCCGAAACCTACGCGATCCTCAACCTTGCCGAGGCGGGCGACCACATCGTCGCAAGCCCGAGCCTCTACGGGGGCACCTACAACCTCTTCCGGCACACCCTGAGGAAGTTCGGCATCGAAACCACCTTCGTGGAGAACCCCGACGACCTGGGGCAGTGGCGCGCCGCTGTCCGGCCCAATACCAAGGCGTTTTTCGGGGAGGTCGTCTCGAACCCCCGCCAGGACGTGCTCGACCTCGAGGGGATCAGCGCGATCGCCCACGAACACGGCATCCCCCTGATCGCCGATGCGACGGTGTCCACGCCGTACCTCATCCGCCCCATCGAGTGGGGCGCCGACATCGTCGTGCACTCCGCCACCAAGTACCTTGGCGGCCACGGCACCGCGATCGGCGGCGTCATCGTCGACTCGGGCCGCTTCGACTACGGCCGCGACCCGGAGAAGTTCCCGGGCTTCAACACCCCCGATGAGAGCTACTCCGGGCTGGTGTACGCCCGGGACCTCGGTGTGGGCAGCGCACTGGGGGCGAATCTCGCCTTCATCCTCAAGGCGCGCGTCCAGCTGCTGCGCGACCTCGGGTCCGCGATCTCCCCGTTCAACGCCTTCCTCATCGCCCAGGGGCTCGAAACGCTCAGCCTGCGGATGGAACGCCACATCGCCAACGCCCGCGCCGTCGCGGAATGGCTCGAACTCCACGACGACGTCGAATCGGTCGCCTACGCCGGCCTGCCCTCGAGCCCCTGGTACGAACGCGGGCTGAAGTACGGGCCGAACGGCACCGGCGCGATCGTCTCCTTCGACATCGCCGGCGGGATCGAGGCCGGCAGGCGCTTCGTCGACGGCCTCGAACTCCACTCCCACGTGGCCAATGTCGGCGATGTCCGCTCACTGGTGATCCACCCCGCCTCCACCACCCACAGCCAGCTCGGTGCCGAAGCGCAGCTCGCCGCGGGAGTGCGCCCGGGCCTGGTGCGCCTGGCCGTCGGGCTCGAGAACCTCCAGGACATCCTGGCCGACCTCGACGCCGGCTTCCGTGCGGCGAAGGGAAGCTAGCGGGCCGTGACCGCCTACCTTCCTGCCTACCCCGGGCGCGCCCCGGTCGTTCCCGGGCGCGACGGCGTCGTCCGGACCGCCCGCCTTGGCCCCGCCACCCTCGAGACCGGAGGGTTCCTGCCCGGTGTCGAGCTCGCCTACGAGACCTGGGGTGTGCTCAACGCCGATGCCTCCAACGCCGTCCTGATCGAACACGCCCTGACCGGCAGCTCCCACGTGGCCCGGGGCGGGTCGGACGAGGACGGATGGTGGGACGCGCTCGTCGGTCCCGGCCGCACCGTTGACACCGACCGGTACTTTGTCGTGGCCGCCAATATGCTCGGCGGCTGCTACGGGTCCACCGGCCCCTCAACCCCGGCTCCCGACGGCCGGCCCTGGGGCTCGCGCTTTCCCTTTGTCACCATCCGCGATTCCGTCCGGGCCGAAGCGCTGCTGGCCGATCAGCTCGGGATCCGCCGCTGGCACTCCGTGCTGGGCGGCTCAATGGGCGGGGCCCGGGCGCTGGAGTGGGCGCTGACGTACCCGGAGCGGGTGGCACGGTGCGCCGTCATCGCCTGCTCCGCCGCGAGCACGGCCGAGCAGATCGCCTTCGCGCAGGCCCAGCTGCAGGCCATCCGTCTCGATCCGCACTACGCCGGCGGGGACTACTACGGTTCTCCACCGCCGGCGGCCGGGCTGGGGCTCGCCCGGCGGATCGCCCATATCACCTACCGGTCCGAGACCGAGTTCGCCCTCCGGTTCGGGCGAAGCGCCCAGGGCACCGAGGCCCCCTTCGGAGGGGTGCGTCCGGCGGACCGCGGACGGTATTCGGTGGAAAGCTACCTCGACCACCAGGCTGCGAAGCTCGTGCAGCGCTTCGACGCGAACAGCTACCTCGTCCTGACCGAGGCGCTGATGAGCCACGACGCCGCACGCGGCCGGGGCACCCTTCGGCAGGCGCTCGGTGCGGTGAGCGCCGAGGTGCTTATCGCCGCCGTGGACTCGGACCGGCTCTACTTCCCGGAGCAGGCGCACGCCCTCGCGGACGCCCTCCCGGGCGAGGTGCCCGTCCACACCATTTCCTCACCGATCGGCCACGACGCCTTCCTGACCGAGATCGGGCAGCTCGACGCACACCTGCGCGCCCGTTTCTACCCCCGGTAGCGTCATCAAAAACGCTGGGCGCGCCGGACCTGCCGCCCCTACAGTGGTGCCGAGCACGCCCCGGCGCCGGCCGGCGGCGTCCGCGAGGAAGGACGGTTCATGGACCTGAACAGCATCGGCTGGAACGAGGAAGCCCG
This sequence comes from uncultured Arthrobacter sp., assembly GCF_902805515.1. GTDB lineage: Bacteria > Actinomycetota > Actinomycetes > Actinomycetales > Micrococcaceae > Arthrobacter_D. The sequence goes on from NZ_CADCTE010000028.1 coordinate 9,888, forward strand.
CGGGAAGATCCTGCTTGACGCGGACCGCGCGCTGCAGGAGGCGGTGAGGGAGGCAGTGGAGACCCTCGGCGGCCGCGGCAGGGAGGAAGTGTATGAATTCCTCTTCGCCAAGCTCCAGCCGCAGTTCGTCGACTTCCAGCCCGGACCGGACCTCAGCGCCTGCGCCGACGCCGTGGCCCGCGGAGAGGTGTCCCTCGATTCCTAGGCTCCCTGCGGCGCGTCGACGGCCCGGCTGACCGGCGGGGCGCGGCCACACCGAAGAGCAGGAGTTCAGCGGCGCTCCCACGCTCCGGGCAGCGTCAGCAGCTCCTGGACCGGGACGGGAAGTTCGCCCAGGGCGACGTCGGCGACGCTGGTCGTCTCAAGGACCAGGCGCAGGCTGGCCCGGGTGGCCACCCAGACGTCGCGCAGCCTTTTTGTGGATTCCGGGTAGGTAACCTGCTCCGGGCTCTCTCCCCGCACCCCGGCAAGGGGACCGTCAACAGACCGGAGAACGTCGGCGAGGGTGATCTCCGTCGCCGGCCGGGTCAGGGAATACCCGCCGCCGGACCCGCGGCGCGAGGTGAGCAGGCCCGACCGGCTCAGTTCCCCGAGGATCGATTCAAGGAACTTGGCCGGAATGTGCTGCTGGCTGGCCAGGGCATCCCGGGTGAGCACCTCCTGCTCGCTGCAGGCAAGCTCGATGACCGCCCGAAGGGCATAGTCGGCGCGCGCTGTCACCTGCATGGCCGCCGACCCCCACCGGAAGCGGCCGGCATCAGGACACCGGGCCCATGCCGCGCCGTGCCCGCACGCCGTTGGACACCCGGGACAGCACACCGTCGATGAGCATGCCGAGAACGAGGATGATGATCATGACGGACATCAGGCCGGCGGTGTCGGCGAACTCCCGGTGGAACTGCAGCTGCACGCCCAGTGAGGGCTTGGACGCGATGATGACGAGCAGTTCCCCGGCCATGAGCGAGCGCCAGGCGAAGGCCCAGCCCTGCTTCAGCCCGGAGAGGTAGGCGGGAAGGGCGGCGGGCACCACGACATACCGGTAGAGGCTTAGCCCGCGGGCGCCGAGCACCGTCGCGGTGCGGATGAGGGCCTTTGGCACGTCGTCGATGCCGGAGATGATGCCGTTGGCGATGGACGGGGCCGCCCCGAGGATCACCACGAAGAGGATTGCACTCTCGGAGAGGCCGAAGAGCAGGATCGCGAAGGGGAACCAGGCGATGGACGGCATGGTCTGCAGCCCCGTGATCATCGAACCGATCGCTGCCCGGAGGGTTCGGGAGAACGAGACGACCAGGCCGATGAGGGTGCCGATGCCGAGGGCGAGGCCGAAGCCGGCCGCCGCACGGAACATCGTCGTGCCGAGGGCCTGCCAGAACTTGCCGCTGGCCACCATCTCGCCGGTGCGCTGCAGGACGGTCGCCGGGTCGGGCAGGACATAGCTGGGGCGCCAGCCGCTGAGGTAGACCACTTGCCACAGGAGCAGGGTGATGATCACTGCAAGCAGGGGCGGCCAGCTCCGGCCGAGAATGCGGGAGCCGAGGGAGGCGGCGGGTTGGCCCTCCGGCCGGATAAAACGGATCCGGCGCGAGGGTGCCGCTGCCTTGCCGACCAGGCGGCCGGCGTCGATGTCGCTCATGGCTCGTTCCTTCCCGACAGGCGCCGGTGCAGTTCGGCGGCGCGGTCGGCGACGCCGGGGTCTTCCATCCGCCGGGGCCGCTGGAGCCCGATCCGGAGTTCGGAGTCGATCCGTCCGGGGTCCGGTGCCATCACCAGGACCCGGTTCCCCAGCCGGGCCGATTCCCGGACGTTGTGGGTGACGAAGACGATTGTCAGCTCCCGTTCGAGCCAGATGCGTTCGGTCTCGTCGTGCATGGCGTCGCGGGTGATCGCATCCAGGGCGGCGAAGGGTTCATCCATGAGGAGGATCGAGCAGTCCTGCGCGAGCGTCCGGGCGAGGGCGACCCGCTGGCGCATGCCGCCTGACAGCTCGTGGGGGCGCATCGAGGCCGCCCGGGGCAGCCGCACCGTTTCGAGCAGCTCGTCGACGCGGGGCCCGAACTCCCGGGCCGGCACGCCGGACAGGCGCAGCGCCAGTTCGATGTTGCCCCGGACGGTGAGCCACGGGAAGAGGTTGGCGTCCTGGAACATCATGCCGACCCGGCGGCCGCCCACATCGATGCTGCCCCGGCTGGGGGAGTCGAGGCCCGCGATGAGGTTCAGCAGGGTCGACTTGCCACACCCGGACTGTCCGAGGAGGCAGACGAAGTCCCCGGCGTCGATGTCCAGGTCGACACTGTCGAGGGCGACGCTTTCACCGGCGGCGCTCCGGAAGTCCTTGCCGACCCCGCGCAGCGAGATGGCGCTGCGTTCCGTGGTGGCGTCCGGGGCGGGCGTCCGGCTCCGTGTCCCGGCGGTTCCTAGGCGCATCACGGCTCCTTCACCCCGGTCAGTCCCCGGTTCTCAAGCACGGTGTTGAGGGGATCAAGCGTATAGAGGCCTTCGAGCTCCACCTTTTCGAGGAGGCCTACCGACACCGCGTGGTCCGCTCCGGTGACCAGCGTCTCGGGGAGCGGATCGTAGGTGAACTCAACGTTTTCCCAGGCGGCGTCGAGGTACTCGTCCTCTACCCGCTGGCCGGTGACCTCCTCGATCTTGTCGTTGAAGACCTTTCGGGCGCCCTCGGGATCCTCCTCCATGAACTCCAGCGCGTCGAGGTGGCCTTCGAGCACCGCCTGCACCGTGTCGGGGTGCTCCTCGAGGAACTCGGTGCGGACGATCAGGTTCGCCACGACGAACCGCCCGTCCGGCCACAGCTCCCCTTCGTCGACGAGCAGTTTGCCCCCTCCCTCCTCGATGAGGCGGGTCAGCCACGGTTCGGGCACCCACGCGCCGTCGATGTCGCCGGCCACGAAGGACTGGAGGGCGGCCGAGTTCTCCTGCGGTTTGATGCTGACGTCCCCGCCGCCCTCGGTGTCCGCGGTGAGTCCCTCGCCCTCGAGCCAGGTCCGCAGCGCCACGTCCTGCGTGTTGCCCAGCTGGGGGGTGGCGAGGGTGGCGCCCTTGAGGTCCTCGGCGCTGTCGATCCCCGGCCGCACCACCAGCCCCGCGCCGCCGGAGGCGACGCCGGCAAGAACCTTAAGGGCCTTGCCCTGGCTCTGGGTGAAGCCGTTGATGGTGGGGTTGGGGCCGATGACGGTCATATCGATGGCGCCGGAGAACAGCGCCTCAATCGCCTCCGGCCCGGCGCTGAAGGTCTGGGTTCGAAGGTCCACTCCGTTCAGATGCTCGTCGTACAGGCCCTCGGCCTCGGCCACCAGCGCCGGAGCGTGGGTGAGGTTGGGAAAGTACCCGAGCCGGATCTCCTCCGGCAGGCCCGTTCCGCCCGGGTCCGCCGCGCCCGCATCCGAGCATCCGGAAAGGACGGTGATGGTGGCAATGGCAAGGACGCCAAGGTGTGCTGATTTAGTTCTCATTCCGACTCTCCCCAGCCGCTCGAATCCTAGTAATCCGACAGGCTATGCCGCATACCAGGGCCGAGGAAGGGAATTCCGGAGGAACAGGTGGAACCCCGGTGGGACAGGGTAGGAGGGGATTCTGGGGCAGGTAGTGGACCTTCAGCGGGCGCCGCCGCCGGAGCGGACAGGGCCCGCCGTGCCCACAGGCCGGCCGCTCCTACAGGCCTGCGCCCGGCGGCATGGCCGGACCGAAGATCGTCGAAGCCTCCGGACGCTTGGGGCTGATTCCGTCACCGGAGGACCGGTGGCGCAGGCGCCTCAGGATCCAGGGCATGAGGTATTCCCGGGCCCAGACGACGTCCTCGGTGCGTGCAAGGCGCCAGTTCTTCGGCGGAAGCGGCTTGGCCTGCATCGGTTCGAGGGTGTGGTTCACCGCGAGCGTGTCGAGGACCATCATCGCGATCGTGTGGTGCCCCAGGGGGGAGAAGTGGAGCCGGTCCTCGGACCACATCCGGGGATCGGAGAGCTGCCGCAGCGCCCACATGTCGGCGATCACGGCGTCGTGACGGGCCGCGATGACCCGCAGGTTCTCGTTGAACACGGCGGTCTTCAGGCGCACCTTTCCCAGCACCGTGTCGCGCACGTCGGGTCCGGTGAACAGCACCACCGTGGCGCCCTCGCTGCCGAGGGTCTGCACTGCGGAATCGAGCCGTGCGGCGAGCTGATCGGGATCGGCGCCGGGCCGCAGGAGGTCGTTGCCGCCGGCGGAGATGCTCACGAGGTCAGGTTTCAGGGCCAGTGCCGGCTCCACCTGCTGGTCGACGATCTGCTGGAGCAACCGTCCCCGCACCGCGAGGTTCGCGTAGGAGAAGCTGCCGCAGCCCCGGCTGAGTTCCTCGGCGACCCGGTCGGCCCAGCCGCGGTTTCCTCCGACGCTGTCGGGGTTGGGGTCCCCGATCCCCTCGGTGAAGGAATCACCGAGGGCGACGTACCGCCGCCAGGGGTGGGGGACAGCCTCCCCCTCGACGTGGACGGGTTCGTCAACTGCAGGTGCTGCCTGTTCTTTACTCACCCCTTCATCCTGCCAAGTCCGGGGCCGGCTACGCGACCGTAGGTAGCCCGGGTTACGGCGCTGGGGGTCGGCTGAGCGGGCGGGCCGGGGTGCCGTGCATGCCAGAATTGGGGGATGACGAAAACCGGCTCCGCCCCCCTGTCCACACCCGCCTGGGATCCGGTCACCCTCTGGTCCCGGCCGGAAAGCGAGCGGGCCGGAACCCCGCTTCTTGTGCTTTTTCACGGCTATATGGCCGACGAACGCGACCTCATGGCGCTCGCCGATTATCTGCCCGAGGAGTTCACGGTGGTCTCGGTCCGCGCCCCTTACACCGAGGACCAGGGGTACTCCTGGTTTCCGCTGTCCCGGGACTCCGGGTACTCGGTGGAGGCCGTCGTCGAAGCGCTTGGGCCCGTGGCGGAATGGCTCGATGCCATCCGGGCACCGCACTCGAGCGTCAGCCTGCTGGGGTTCTCCATGGGGATGGGTGTTGCCACCTCGCTGCTGCGCCACCGCCCGGAGGACTTCGCCACGGTCGTGGGCCTGTCGGGGTTTGCTGTTCCACCCGAAGGCCACTCCTTCTTCCAGGACGAGGCGCTGGCGGGCCGTCAGGTGCCCTTCTTCTGGGGCCGGGACCAGGCGGACGAGGTGATCGCCTCCTCAATGGTCGAGTACACGCACCGCTGGGCGACCTCGACTACCCGGCTGACCAAGGTGCTGTACCCGAACATGGGGCACAGCATCAGCCAGCAGGAGCTGGCCCACGTCCGGGAGTTCCTGACGCTGACGGTGCTCAAGGCACCGGCCGGGGGAACCGGCGGGAGCTGAAAGGCCCGGCGCTCAGCCCGCGACGATCCGCACGCTCTGGCCGTTGACGCTCACGACGTCGCCGGGGTGGAGCTGGCGCCCGCGGCGCTCCTCGATGTCGCCGTTGACCTGGACCAGGCCGTTGTCGATCAGGGTCTTCGCCTCGGCTCCGTCCTCGGCCAGGGAGGCGAGCTTCAGCAGCTGTCCCAGCCGGATCATGCCGTCGGAGATGGGAAGTTCGCTGATGCCGGCCGACGCGCCGGGTCCGTTCGGTTCACTGCTCATAAGGCAATTCTGCCCGACCGGAGGCGGGCGCCGGTCCACTAAACTTGACCGGTGACTTCCTCAGCCCCGCTCCCGCCCCTTATCGGCATCCCGGTGGCGCTCGCCGCCGGGACGGCCATCCCCGTCCAGGGGCGCATCAACGGGGCCCTGGGCGCCCGGCTCGACGACGGCGTCGCCGCGGCCCTGGTGAGCTTCGGCACCGGGCTGGTGGTGATGATCCTGATCTCCCTCGTGCTGCCGCGCGGCCGGGCGGGCTTCCGCGCGATCGGTCCCTCGGTGCGCGAACGCCGGTTCCCGCCGCTGTACCTGGCGGCCGGGGCGATCGGTGCGTTCTTCGTGTTCTCCCAGTCCCTGACCATCAGTCTCATCGGCGTCGCTCTGTTCTCCGTGGCCGCGGTCATGGGCCAGTCCCTGAGCGGACTCGTCGTCGACCGGCTCGGCATCGGCCCGGCCGGCAAGAGATCCGCGACGCCGATGCGAATCATCGGTGTCGTGCTGACGGTGGTGTCGGTGATCTGGGCCGTGTCGCCCCGGTTCGGTGCGGCGGGGGAGCCCTCGTCCTGGCTGATCCCGGTCCTGCTGCCGGTCGCCGCCGGCATTCTGCTGAGCTTCCAGCAGGCAATGAACGGGACGGCGGCCTTCCACTACGGAACCCCCATTACCGCCACCCTGGTGAATTTCATCGCCGGGGCCGTGGTCCTGCTCGCGGCCTGGCTGGTGAAACTCGCGATCGCCGGACCCGGCAACGCCCTGCCGTCGGAGTGGTGGTACTACCTGGGCGGGCCCATGGGCTGTGTCTTCATCGGCCTGGGAGCGCTGCTGGTGCGCAGCCTCGGCGTCCTGCTCACGGGCCTTGGCCTGATCGGCGGCCAGCTCGTGGGATCGCTGGCCCTTGACCTGTTCGTCCCGGCACCCGGGAGCGTCGTCGCCTTCGCCACCGTCGCAGGCACCCTCCTGACCCTCGTTGCCATCGTGCTGACCACCCTGCCCTGGCCCCGCGGCGCCGCGGCCGCGGCCGCGCGCCGCCGGCGGATCGGGACGACGGCCGGGCGCACGTAGGGCGGGTTCGGCTCCGGTGCCGGTAGGCTTGGAGCCGGACTGTTCCTTCCTGATTTTCCGTAGTTTTTCGTCGGGAATCCCGGAAGGATCCACAGCTTTGCACCCACCATCCCGCGGACCGCACCCAGCGGCCTGCTGACGACCGGAGAACCCCCATGGCGGCACCCAAATCAGCTCTTGACCCAATCATCTCCCTCTCCAAGCGGAGGGGCTTCGTCTTCCAGTCAGGCGAGATCTACGGCGGATCGCGTTCGGCGTGGGACTACGGGCCCCTCGGCGTTGAACTGAAGGAGAACATCAAGCGGCAGTGGTGGCAGGCGATGGTGCGCGGCCGTGAGGATGTCGTCGGCCTCGACTCGGCGGTGATCCTTCCCCGCCACGTCTGGGAGGCCTCGGGCCACGTCGAGGTGTTCAGCGACCCGCTCGTCGAGTGCCTGAACTGCCACAAGCGCTACCGGCAGGACCACCTCGAGGAGGAGTTCGAGGAGAAGAAGGGCCGGGCGCCGGAGAACGGGCTGCTCGACATCACCTGCGCCAACTGTGGCACCAAGGGCCGCTGGACCGAACCGCAGCGCTTCTCGGGCCTGATGAAGACCTATCTCGGCCCCGTGGAGTCCGAGGAGGGAATGCACTACCTGCGCCCCGAGACCGCCCAGGGCATCTTCGTGAACTTCAACAACGTGCTCACCACCTCCCGGCGCAAGCCGCCGTTCGGCATCGGCCAGATCGGCAAGAGCTTCCGCAATGAGATCACCCCCGGAAACTTCATTTTCCGCACCCGTGAGTTCGAGCAGATGGAGATGGAGTTCTTCGTCGAG
>NZ_CADCTE010000029.1 GCF_902805515.1 uncultured Arthrobacter sp.
TCCGGACCGGGTCGGACGCAGAAAACCCCGCCCGGCGCGGTGCCGGGCGGGGTTGTCAGCACTCCCGGAGGAGTGGGCCCTGTGGGGCTCGAACCCACGACCCACGGATTAAAAGTCCGATGCTCTACCAGCTGAGCTAAAGGCCCGCCGCCTCCGAACCGGTTTCACCAGCCCGGGCGACTTTTTAACTTTATCCCAAACACCCCCGGGGCGTTGCACCGGGCCCCCACCGCGGGCCTTCCCGCTTCACCGGCACCACCGCGGTGTCCACCCTTCCGGAACGCCTGGCCTTCGGCTTCGAACGGCCTTCCATAGCAGGAGTATCCTCATTTCATGGACGGCGACTACAACAACAAGAGCCCACGGCCGCATAAACCGAAGCCCTTCGCCCCGGTCGATTTCGAGATCTTCGCCGGCGGGATCGACCCGTCCAGGGTCTCCGAGGCCGCACACATGGCAGCGCATGCGCTGGTGCACCACGGGCGGGAATCCGACGATCCCGAGGTGACCCGCCGGCTGGTCGAACTCGCCGACAAACAGGGCCTTGAGGCCGTGGCGGAGATGTGGGCCGAGAGCCCGGCGCGGTCCCTGCCCGGGGCTTTGTGGCGCCTGTACGCCCTGCGCGCCGCAACCCAGAAGGACCCGGAGCGCATCGCCTCCTACTTCACCTCCGGCAAGGAGGTGGCCCAGGTCTCGAAGGTTGTCGCCGGCGTCGCCGAACCCCCGGGCGCCACCGAAATGACCGATATGGCCGACAAAATCCTTTCGGGGGCCTTCGAGGGGGACTTCGACGTCGCCCTCGAACGCTTCGCCGCCTTCTGCCGGGTGGTCGCGCTGGGCCAGGTAAACCATGCGGAGCAGGCCCACCACTCAAACGAGGCCCACGCGTCGAAACTGACGAAGAACTCGCACCGGCTGATCAAGACCGCCGAGGACCTTGAACACGCGGCTGCCGCCTGGCGGCGGGGGGAGCTTGACTAAGCGGGCGCAGGTCACGATGTTGACACGGGCGCGGCGGAGTAGAAGACTAAAACCGGCGTCGGACCGTGGAACCCCCGGGCTTCAACACTCAGCCGCTTCGAGCGGCCTTCCGCCGAGAGGCGCTCCCGGTTCGACGCCATTACCGCGCCCAGACACAGTGCGCCACCCGTTCGTTAGTTCTGCCGCCGTGCCTGAGACAGGGAAGCATCAGTGAAGTTACGCCTCTTCCCTCAGGAAAACGCAGGCCTTGAACTGCTCTCCCGCATGGCGCGGCAGCTCGTGCTCGGGGTGGGTACCATGTCGGCGGTGCTCGGTGCCACAACCGAGGAGTACGACCGCCTGGCCGAGGAGATGCACCAGCACGAAGCGGTCTCGACCGACCTGCACTTCGCCCTGCTGACCTCAATGCGGACCTCGTTCGTGAACCCGCTCCCCCGCGAGGATCTCTACACCCTTTCCCGCCTGCTCAACGAGGCGATCGAAAAGCTCGACGGCGCCGCGGAACTGATCGCCCTGTACAAGCTGAGCCGGCTCAGCCAGCGCGCGGCCGAACAGCTCGAGGTGATCAACCGGCAGGCGGAACTGACCGCAACCGCCATGCAGCGCCTCGACTCGATGGACGAACTCGAGGAGTACTGGATCGAGATCCTGCGCCTCGCCCGCCGGGCCGAACGCACCCACCGCAGCTGGTGCGCCGAACTGCTCGGGGAGCACAAGCCGCTGGCGTACGCCCGGCACCGTGACATCGCCAACCAGCTCGTCGAGGTGACCAAGGACATCCGCAAGGTTGCCACCCATGTGGGCAGCATCCTGGTCAAGGAATCCTAGGTGGAGCCCTTCCTGCTGACGGCCGTCATCGGATGCGCCGGCGGCTTTGCCTTCCTCAACGGCTTCCATGATGTGTCGAACTCGGTGGCGACGGCCGTGCGCACCCGCGCCCTGACCCCAACGATCGCGGTGCTGCTGGCGGCGGCGTTCAGCCTCACAGGCGCGTTGCTGAGCACCTCGCTGGCGTTGTTCCTCACCGACGCGGGGCTGCGCCTGCCGCCGGGCACCACGGGCCTGGGGATCCTGCTGGCGGGACTGCTGGGAGCCGGCTGCTGGGGCCTTTTCACCTGGTACCGCGGCAAGCCGTCGTCGTCGACCCATGCGCTGATCGGCGGCATCATCGGAGCCGGCGGCGCGTCACAGCTGATGAGCGGGGCGTCCGTAACGGGTTCGGAGCGGGTCTTTTTCTTTCAGATCGTGCTGCCGCTGCTGCTCTCCCCCGTGGTGGCCTATCTCCTGGCGTACGCCTTGGTGTTCGCCGCGACCTGGGCGCTGCGGTACAACTCGCCCCGCCGGGTCAACCGGGGGAACCGGATGGCCCAGTCCGTCCTCGCCGGCGCCTTCGCGCTGGGTCACGGCCTCCAGGACGGGCAGCGCACCATGGCCGTCATCCTGCTGGCACTTGTCGCCGCCGGGGCCTCAAGCGGCGGCGAAATGCCGTTGTGGGTCCAGCTGTTTGCCGCGGCGCTGCTGGCCTGCGGCTCGGCCTTCGGCGGCTGGCGCATCACCCACACCCTCGCGAACCGGCTGGTGCGGATCGATCCGCTGCGCGGCATGAGCGCCCAGGGCGTGAGCACGGCCATGCTGTTCATCGGCGCCATCTCCCTGCAGGTACCGCTTTCAAGTACCCACACGATGACCTCGGCGATCGTCGGGGCCGGGGCGAACCAGCGGTTCGCCTCAGTGCGCGGCACCGAACTGCTGCGGATCCTCATCGTGTGGGTCGCCACCGCCGCCGTCGCCGGCCTGCTGGGCGCCGTCTTCTTCCTGGCCCTGAGCCCGGTCCTCTAGGCGCCGGATCGAACCCCTAGGCCCGCTCACCCGGGGCTTAACCGCATCGGCCCCGCCGCCGTCCGGAGGGTTCCGGGCGGTCGGCGGGGCCGGGGAGCGGGCAGTGCCTATCCGAACGTGCCTATCCGAACGTGCCTATCCGAAGCGGCCCGAGACGTAGTCCTCGGTGGCCTTGACGGAGGGCTTGCTGAAGATCGTCGCGGTCTCCCCGTATTCGATGAGCTTGCCGGGCTTGCCGGTGCCCGCGATGTTGAAGAACGCGGTCTTATCGGACACGCGGGCGGCCTGCTGCATGTTGTGGGTGACGATCACGACCGTGTAGTCGTTCTTGAGTTCGTTGATGAGGTCCTCGATGGCGAGGGTGGAGATGGGGTCGAGCGCCGAGCACGGCTCGTCCATCAGGATCACCTCGGGTGAGACGGCGATCGCCCGGGCGATGCACAGGCGCTGCTGCTGACCGCCGGAGAGGCCCGAGCCGGGGCGGTCCAGCCGGTCCTTGACCTCGTTCCAGAGGTTCGCGCCGCTTAGGGACTTCTCGACAAGGTTGTCGGCGTCGGACTTGCTGATCCGCTTGTTGTTGAGCTTCACCCCGGCCAGCACGTTGTCCCGGATAGACATGGTGGGGAACGGGTTGGGCCGCTGGAAGACCATGCCGATCTGGCTGCGGACGGTCACCGGGTCGACATTCTGGTCGTACAGGTTGTCTCCGTCAAGCAGCACCTCACCCTCGACGCGTGCGCCGGGGATGACCTCATGCATGCGGTTTAGGGTGCGCAGGAAGGTGGACTTGCCGCAGCCCGACGGTCCGATGAAGGCCGTGACCGAGCGGGGCTTGATTTCGATGTTGACGCCCTCTACAGCAAGGAACTTGCTGTAGTAGACATTAAGGTCCTTGACGTCGATTCGCTTGGACATGAATTCCTTTTTCGTTGTTGCCGCGGGAGCTCAGCGGCTTGTCTTAGGGGCGAACATACGGGCGATCAGGCGGGCGACGAGATTCAGCAGCATGACCATCAGGATCAGCAGGAGCGCCGCCGCCCAGGCGCGCTGCGTGCTGGGATCGGTGTTGGTGGGGGAGGTCGGCGTGAGGATCTGGTAGTAGATCAGGGTGGGCAGGGTGCTCATCCAGCCGCTGAAGACGTTCCAGTTGATGGCGCTGGCAAAGCCCGCCGTTACAAGGATAGGAGCCGTCTCGCCGATTACGCGCGCAATCGCGAGGGTTACGCCGGAGGCGATACCGGAGATGGCGGTGGGGATCACGACCTTCGTGATGGTGCGCCACTTCCGCACGCCCAGCGCGTAGGCCGCCTCACGCAGTTCGTTCGGCACGATCTTGAGCATTTCCTCGGTGGACCGCACCACCACGGGGATCATCAGGACCGAGAGCGCGACGGCGGCAACGAAGCCCGTGCGGGTTCCGGGGCCGAACAGCAGCCCGAACAGGGCCGCGGCGAACAGGCCCGCGACAATCGAGGGGATGCCGGTCATCACGTCGACAAAGAAGGTGATGGCCCGGGTGAGCGGACCGCCCGTACCGTACTCGACGAGGTACACGGCGGCGAGCAGCCCGATGGGCACCGAGATCGCCGTCGCCCACAGGGTGATCTGCAGGGTGCCGACCACGGCGTGGTAGGCACCGCCGAGCACTGGGGTGCCGTTGGCGACTGAGGCGTTGTCAACGGCGCCCGTCACCCCGTTGAGCGAGGTGAACAGGAAGTCGTAGGAGATTCCGGGCAGGCCGCGCTCGAGCACGGTCCACAGCACCGACAGCAGCGGCAGGAGTGCGACGAGGAAAGCCCCGTACACCAGGTAGGTGGCCAGCGAGTCGGTCGCCTTGCGTCCGCCTTCGACGACCGCGGTCACCGCGGTCGCGCCCAGGAGGAAGAACAGGGCGGAGAAGAGGCCCCAGGACACGGCGCTGAAGCCCACGAGGGAGGCCGCGGCCGCGCCGAAGACCAGGGCCGCGCCGAGGACGAGCCACACGGCGTAGGAGGGCAGCTTCCCCTTGGTGAGGGAGGACTGCCGGCGGGCCAGGGTTGCGCTAGTCATTAGTTGGCCCCCGAGAATTCTTTGTGGCGGGTGATGATCCAGCGCGCCACCATATTGACGGCCAGGGTGATGACGAACAGTACGAGGCCGGCGGCGATGAGTTCGCTGAGCCGGAGCCCGAAGGCCTCGGGGAAGTTAAGTGCGATCTCGGCGGCGATGGTCTGGTTGCCCGAGGCGATGAGGCTCGCGGAGAGCGCTCCGCCCGAGAGGACCAGGGCGACGGCCATGGTTTCACCAAGCGCACGGCCAAGGCCGAGCATCGCGGCGCTGATGATGCCGGGGCGGGCGAAGGGAAGGACCGCCATGCGGATCATCTCCCAGCGGGTGGCTCCCATGGCCAGCGCCGCCTCCTCGTGGAGGTTCGGCGTCTGGAGGAAGATCTCCCGGCTCAGGGAGGTGATGATGGGCAGCACCATGACGGCCAGGACGATGCCCGCCGTGAGCATTGTGCGTCCGGTCTGGCTGGCGGGGCCCTCGAAGATGGGGATCCAGCCGAGGTTCTCCGCGAGCCAGGCGTATCCCTTGGCCAGTTCCGGGGCGAGCACCGCATAGCCCCACGCACCGTACACCACCGAGGGGATTGCGGCGAGCAGGTCGATGACATAGCCGAAGCCCTGTGCGAAGCGCCGGGGGGCGTAGTGGGAGATGAACAGCGCGACGCCGATCCCCAGTGGGGTGGCGATCAGCAGAGCGATCGCGGCGGCCACAATCGTTCCGATGACGATGGGGAAGATGTAGGTGGTGAACCCCGCCCCTCCGGTGATCTCGGCGGGGTCGGCGCTGGCCACGGGGAGCGCCTGCACCAGCAGGAACACCGCCACGCTGAAGAGGACGGCGAGGATGAGACAGCCGGCGGCGAGGGTGGCACCGGAGAAAATCTTGTCTCCGGACTGGCCCGCGCCGCGGGTCTCGGTCAACGTAGTGGTGGACACTGCTAAACCCTTCGGAACTGTTTTGCTGGAGTGCACTCGATGTCTCTTCTAGTGCCTTGGATAGTGTTCATCGTTCCTCCAGCCATTACAACCTGACCGCCCCAGCCGGCCTGTACATAAACAGCGGAGTGCCCCGCCCGGTCGTTGGACGACCGGACGGGGCAGCTGCGGAGGTGTGCCTAGGAGGCAACGGTGATCGAATCGATGGCCGTCAGGGCCTCTTCGCGGAGGGTCTCGGAGATCGGCGCGTTCCCTGCCGACTCGGAGGCATCCTGCTGGCCCTGCTCGCTGACCGCGTACGAGGCGAAAGCCTTGACCAGGTCAACCGTCTCCTGGTCCTCGTAGGTGGAGCAGTAGATGTGGTACGACACGAGCACGACGGGGTAGGCGCCGGAGGCCTCGGTGTCGCGCTCGAGTTCAAGGGACATGTCGACCTCGGAGCGGCCCTCGATCGGCGTCGCGGCTTCGACGGCGAGCGCGGCGGCCTCGGAGCTCAGCTCGACGTACTCCTCGCCGACCTTCACGTGGGCCTGCCCGAGATCCCCGACAGCCGAGGCGTCGGTGTAGGTGACCGCGCCTTCGGTGGAGGAGGTGGTGGAGACGACGCCGTTGGTGCCCTGGGCGTTCTCAGCGACGATGGCTGAGGGCCACTCGCCGGAGGCTTCATCGGTCCATACTTCGGGAGCCGCCTGGGCGAGGTACTCGGTGAAGTTCTCGGTCGTGCCGGATTCGTCGCTGCGGTGCACGACGGTGACCGCCGTGTCGGGGAGTTCGACGCCCTCGTTCTGCGAGGCGATTGCCTCGTCGTTCCAGGTTTCGATTTCGCCGCGGAAGATCGAGGCGATGGTGTCGGCGTCGAGGTTCAGCGATTCGATGCCGGGCAGGTTGAAGGCCACGGCGATCGGGGAGACGTAGGCGGGGATGTTGATCGCGCCGTCGGGACCGCAGATCTCCTTCGAGGCCTCATACTCTTCGTCGTCGAGGGCGGCGTCGGACCCGGCGAACTGGACACCCTGGGCCAGGAAGGCGTCGCGGCCGGCACCCGAGCCGTCGGGCGAGTACTGGACCGTGGCGCCGCTCTGGGCGGACTGGAAACCCGACTGCCAGGCCGTCATGGCGGCGTTCTGGGCGGACGAGCCGGCACCGGTCAGGGTGCCCGACACGGCGGCGGCGGTGGACTCGGCGGGGCCGGCCTCGCCTGCGGGGGCGTTCGTGGCATTGTCCGAGCCACACGCGGTCAGAGCCAGGGCGGCCACGGAAATAACCGCCGCTGCACGGCCGAAGCGAAGAACCTTCACTTGATATTGCCCCTTCCAGGGTTTGAACGTCAGTGCGCAGGAGACACCCGGGAGGGGTGTACGCGTCCTTGTACATCCCTCACGGTAGGCAGGTCAGTTAACGAGACTGGCCCCAAAAGATGAACGGAAGATGAACACGGAAGGGACATTGGCCTCCTATGCGAAACTGAACCCATGCCCCGCCGAGGAATTTCCGCTGCCGCAGCCTTCCTGGGCAACCGGAGCCGGGTCGGATTCAAGCGCAGTTCCAACTCGGTCCTGACGGCCCTGCAGATTACGGTCTGCGCCGTGGGCGCCTACGCCTTCGCGGAGCAGGTGCTCGGCCACGACGGCCCCCTGTTCGCCGCGACCTCCTCAATGATCGCCCTTGGGTTCTCAAGCGATCCCCGCCTGCGCCGGGTGCTCGAGGTGGGGCTCGGATGCACCCTCGGCATCGCCCTGGGCGATGTGCTCCTCGCGCTGCTGGGAACCGGCATCTGGCAGGCGGCCATCGTCCTGTTCGTCTCGATCCTGCTGGCGCGGTTCCTCGACAGCGGCACCATCTTCACCACCCAGCTGGGCCTGCAGTCGCTGCTGGTCGTCCTCCTGCCCGCACCCGAGGGAGGGCCGTTCACCCGCAGCGCCGACGCCGTCATCGGCGGGCTGTTTGCGCTGATCATCACGATACTGGTGCCGCGGGACCCCCGCCGCGCGCCGAAGTCCGAGGTGCAGGACCTCCTTGAGGAGCTGGCCGCGGTGCTTCGGGAGGACGCGGACGCGCTCTCCCGCAGCGACTCCACCCTGGCCTGGCATGCGCTGGTGCGTGCCCGGAACACCCAGCCGCCCTTGGACGCGCTGATGAAGAGCCTGCGGGGAGCCCAGGAGGTCGCCCTGATCTCCCCCGTCCAGCGCCGGCACCGCGACGAACTCGGCTCCCTTGAGCGCTCGATCGAGGCGATCGACCTGGCGGTGCGCAACAGCCGCGTCTTCTCGCGTCGGCTGACCTCCGTGATCAATCACGCCGCACTGAGCGATGAGGCCATCGCCTCCCTAAGCTCCGCCCTTGAGGACACTGCGGATGCCGTCACCGTGCTGGCCCGGGGCCTTGCCGGTTCCCACCCCGCGGAGCGGCGGTTGAACCTCCGCTCCGCCCGCAACGACCTCGCAGCGGTCGCCACCCAGCTCCACCCGGCCAAGCTCAACGTGTCGCGGCTCGAGGGTGAGGGGCTGATCCTGCTCTTCCGCCCCCTGGTCGTTGACCTCCTCCAGGCGTCAGGGCTCACCCACGACGAGGCGGCGGGGTACCTCCCCCGGCTCTGACCCCGAGGCGGTGCCCGCTCGAATCTCACTGCCCGCTGAATGTCCGGGGGCGCCGCTAGGCTGAGGGGATGGCAACAAAGACTGCAGCCGCGCGCTCCGGACGCGGCACCACCCCCACCTACCGGTGTGCCGAGTGCGGCTGGACGACGGCGAAGTGGGTCGGCCGGTGCGGGGAGTGCCAGGCCTGGGGCACGGTCGAGGAGACCGGCCAGCCGGTGGCGCGCACCACGGCGGCGGCGGTGGTCACCCAGGTGGCCCAGCGCATCGCCGACGTCGACGCGACGACCGCCGCTTTCCAGGCCACGCGCATCGACGAGCTGGACCGGGTGCTGGGCGGCGGGCTTGTCCCCGGGGCCGTCATCCTGCTGGCCGGTGAACCCGGAGTGGGCAAGTCGACCCTGCTGCTTGACGTCGCGGCCCGGGTGGCCCGGCTGGGACGGGATGTCCTCTATGTCACCGGCGAGGAATCAGCGGCACAGGTGAAGCTGCGCGCCGAGCGGATTGCGGCCGTCGCCGATACCCTCTACCTCAGCGCCGAGACCGACCTGGGCCAGGCGCTGGGCCAGGTCGAGAAGATCCGCCCGGCCCTGCTGATCGTCGACTCGGTGCAGACCCTCAGCAGTGCGGCCGTCGACGGTTCCGCCGGAGGCGTGACGCAGGTGCGGGAGGTGGCCGCATCCCTGATCAACGCCGCCAAGTCAACGAATATGACCACCCTGCTGGTGGGCCATGTCACCAAGGACGGCTCGATCGCCGGGCCGCGGCTGCTTGAGCACCTCGTCGATGTTGTGTGCCAGTTCGAGGGCGAGCGGCACTCGCGCCTGAGGCTGCTGCGGGCGGTGAAGAACCGGTACGGCCCAACCGACGAGGTTGGCTGCTTCGACCTGACGGACGCGGGCATCGAGGGGCTCGCCGACCCGAGCGGCCTTTTCGTCTCGCGGACCAAGGACCCGGTCTCGGGAACCTGCATCACCGTCACCCTCGAGGGACGGCGTCCGCTGCTCGCCGAGGTCCAGGCGCTGCTGGCCGAATCGGCCAACGCGCAGCCGCGGCGGGCCACCAGCGGTCTTGACAGTGCCCGGGTGGCCATGCTGCTCGCGGTGCTTCAGCAGCGGGCCTCCCTCAGCCTGTCCAAGGACGACAGCTATGTGGCGACGGTCGGCGGGGTGAAACTCTCCGAGCCGGCCACCGATCTCGCCGTCGCCCTGGCCGTAGCGTCTGCCAAGACCAACCAGCCGCTGCCGGCCCGGCTGATCGCCTTCGGGGAGGTCGGGCTGGCCGGCGAGGTGCGGCCGGTGCCGGGAATCTCGCGGCGGATCCACGAGGCCGAACGGCTCGGCTTCACCCACGCCGTGGTCCCGGCCTCCCCCAACGGACCCGGGCCGGTCCCCAAGGGCTTCACGGTGCGGGAGGTCTCGACGCTCACCGAGGCACTGGCACTGATCTTCTAGGCCGGTCCAGCCGCGCCGCTCTTACGCGTCCCTGCGCGTCGGCCCCGCGGCGCCCCGGGTCCCCGGAGGTGCGCCGGGGCGGGCGGAAACCGGCCGCGGGCAAACACCGACACCGGAAAATCCGGGCGCGCCCACTAGTATTGTGATCGGCTGCGTGGAATTTCCGTGTCCGCCTCGGCCCGGCGCCACTTCCCGGGCCACCCCACCACGCGGTCCCCAACGGCGCGCGGACGCTGAAAGGATGGCACGATGCCCCGTAGCCCCGAGGACGCCCTCAAGGCCACCCTGGCCCGGGTCGCACCCGGAACGCAGCTGCGCGACGGACTCGAACGGATCCTCCGCGGCCGGACCGGTGCGCTGATCGTCCTGGGCTTCGACCGGACCATCGACTCCATCTGCTCGGGCGGCTTCGACATCGGCATCGACTTCTCCCCGACCCGCCTGCGCGAGCTTGCGAAGATGGACGGGGCCATTGTCTGCGACCGGGATGCGAGCAATATCCTGAGGGCCGCCGTCCAGCTTGTGCCGGACAGCACCATCCCGACCCAGGAGTCGGGCACGCGCCACCGGACCGCCGAGCGGGTGGCGATCCAGACCGGCGTCCCGGTGATTTCCGTCAGCCAGTCGATGCAGATCATCGCCCTGTACGTGAACGGGCTGAGGCACGTCCTCGAGGGCTCGGAGCCGGTGCTCGCCCGCGCCAACCAGGCGCTGGCAACCCTCGAGCGGTACCGTGCCCGCCTCGACCAGGTCACCAACTCCCTGTCGGCCCTGGAGATCGAGGCCATGGTCACCGTGCGGGACGTCGCCATCACCCTGCAGCGCCAGGAGATGGTCCGGCGGATCTCGGAGGAGATCTCACAGTATGTCCTTGAGCTCGGGGTGGACGGACGCCTGCTGTCGCTGCAGGTGGAGGAACTCACGACGGGCCTCGGGCCGGGCAGTGAAATGGTCCTGCGCGACTACATGGATCCCAGCAGCAACGGCGCATCCCCCGAGGAGCGGGTGACCACCCTCCAGAATTTCAGCTCCACCGACCTGATCGACCTCGGGACAATCGCCAGTGTCCTCGGGTTCAACCCCTCGACCGATTCCCTCGATGCCGTTGTCCAGCCCAAGGGATACCGGCTGCTCTCGGGCATCAAGGCCGTGCCGCCCGCGGTAGCGACCCGGCTCGTTGAACACTTCGACGGCCTCCAGAACCTGATGGCCGCCAATATCGACGACCTGATGGCCGTCGACGGCATCGGTGAACAGCGTGCCCGCACCGTGCGCGAGGGCCTTTCCCGCATCGCCGAGACGTCGCTGCTCGACCGGTTCATGTAGCCGGACGGCCCGGCGCCGGGCCCGCTATTCGAGGACGAAGGTGGCCGGAGGGCTGGTCCGGCTCCCGAGTTTCGTGGTCAGGGTGTAGGTGCCCGGGCCGGGCGCCGCCTCCACGGCCTCGCATCCGGGCATGCTGCGGATCCGGTCCCAGGTGAAGGACGCCTTTTCCTCAGCACCGGGGGCGATGTCCTTCAGGAGGTCCTCCGAGCCGTCCTGGCAGTCGACCGACGAGAAGATGCGGTCCGACGCGCTCGTGACCTGGAACTCCATCTGAGAGGTGCCGACATTGACCTTGCACGGCGCGTCGCCGTCATTGCGGACCACCAGCGTGAAGGCGGGTTTCTGCTGCCGCCCGTACGTTCCCGCGTCGGTGACCGCCTCGACGGATACCGACTTCTCGTCGCACTTCGCCGCGGGCGCGGGTTTGGATGGCGCCGCGGAGGCCGTCTCCCGGGCTGCCGGGGCGGGACCGGCCTTCGCCGCCGGGGTGTTCCCGCCGAGGGCATCGGCGGCGAACTTGGCGCCGACCGCCAGCCCTGCGATCACGAGCAGTGCAAGAATTGCGGCCACCAGCCGCCGTCTGCGGTAAACGGCCGGGCTTGGTCGGCGCGGCGGGTACCCGGAGCTTCCGGAAAGGCGCTGACTGCCTGCTGATTCCATGGTCCAAGGCTAGGGATTCCGTGCCGATTGCAAGAGGCACCACGCCGGTCAGTAGAGTAGGAAGAATTGTTCTCAGGAGTTCGAATGTTTTCTCGGCGGGACCTCCCAGCCCTGCACCGGTCCGTCATCGAGTGGTTTGATTCAGCCGCCCGGGACCTGCCCTGGCGCAGCCCGGACCGTTCCGCATGGGGCGTGCTGGTCAGCGAGGTGATGCTGCAGCAGACGCCCGTGGTGCGGGTGCTCCCCGTCTGGGAAGAGTGGATGGCCCGCTGGCCCTCCCCCGCGGACCTCGCCGCCGCAGCCCCCGGTGAGGCGGTGCGGCACTGGGGACGGCTCGGATACCCGCGGCGGGCCCTGCGCCTGCACGGGGCGGCCGCCGCTATCGTCGACCGCCACGGCGGGGCCGTCCCGGGAACCTACGGGGAACTGCTGGCCCTGCCCGGGGTGGGAAGCTATACAGCCGCCGCGGTGGCGGCCTTCGCGTTCGGGCAGCGTGAAAATGTCGTGGACACCAATATCCGCCGCGTGCACGCCCGCGCCGTCACCGGCAGCGCCCTCCCCGCGCGCTCCCTGACCGCAGCGGAAATGCGCCTTGCCGCCGACCTGCTTCCGGCGGAGCCCGCCAAGTCCGTGCGGTGGAACGCCGCGGTGATGGAACTCGGGGCGATCGTGTGCACGGCCCGGAGCCCGGGGTGTGAGCGGTGCCCGGTGCGGACTTCCTGTGCCTGGCTTGCCGCGGGCCGCCCCGCCGCCGAGTATGTCCCGAAGGGCCAGGCGTGGGCGGGAACCGACCGCCAGGTCCGCGGGGCGGTCCTGGCGGTGCTGCGCGAGGCCGAAGGCCCGGTGGTTCGGGACGTGCTGCTGAGCGGGCCCGTCGACCTCGGGCTCGGCGGAGAGGGCCGCCTTTCCGCGGCACTCTCCCGGCTGCACGGGCTGGGTGCACCCGAGGAACAGCGCGGGCGCGCCCTTGCGGGCCTGCTCGATGACGGCCTGGCCGAGGAGACAGCAGCCGGAATCCAGCTGCCCGCGTAGGAACTCCCGGCGCCGGACAGCGCCGGACCGATGGCGCGTGGGACCCGCCCTGGCGCCGGCCGCTGCCGGCGCAGCCGTTCCCCACGCAGCGGGTCCCGACCTCTAGCGTCCTAGTGCTGCCCGTCCTGGTTCAGCTCGCCGAACCCGTCCTCAACGGCCGCTCCGATCAGTTCGATGGCCGCCTCCGCGTCCGGTCCCACCGCCTGGGCGCTCACCGTCTTGCCCTTGCCCAGTCCAAGGCTCATCAGGAGCATCACCGACTTGCCGTCGATGCCGTTGAGGGTAACCTCCGCATCGAGGTCGGCCAGACCCCGGGCAAGGACCGCAGCGGGACGGGCATGGAGGCCCATGTCGTTGGGGAGGACCCAGGATCCGCTGGCCGAGGGCCCCTCGGCAGCCGGGGCCCGGGTGGCTCCGGGCGCGGCGGCCGACCGGCTCACGAAGGGTTCGAGGGCCTCGGGCCGGATGGAGACGACGGCCTCCTCGGCCGCGCGCAGGACTTCCTCGATCGAGCCGCCCGCCTGCGCCTGCACCGCTGCGGCAACCGCCCCCTCGACGAGGGCGGCGCTGGCGAGGCGCACCGTGGCGCGCTCGTCCTCATCGAGGAACTCGAGCGCCATTTCGGCGGTCATCACGGCCGAACCGAGGTCGGTGAGGATCACTACCCCGTCCCCCTGACCGGCTTTGGTGATGGCGTCCGCAACCTTCTCGAAGCTTGTCCCGATCCGTGCCGCCCCACCGCCGGCGTCAGTTCCCCCGGCCGGGACCAGGCGGACGTCCGCTGCCATCTGCGCGGCGAGCTCGCACACCCCCTCCGCGATCTTGGCACTGTGGGAGACGATGACCAGCCCAACGCTCATCCGGGCTCCCCGGCGGCCTCGGCCGCGGCCGCGAGGATCAGGGCCGTCGACACGGCACCGGGATCGCGGTGGCCGGCGCTGCGCTCCCCGAGGTAGCTGGCCCGGCCCTTGCGTGCCACCAGCGGATCGGTGGCCACGGCACCGGCCTGCGCCGCGTTGGCGGCCGCGGCGAGGACCGCACCCGCCGCCGCACCGGCAGAGGCGGCCGTCGCCGCCGCCTCCACCGCCGGGGTCCACGCGTCGATCATTGTCTTATCGCCGCTTTCGGCCTTGCCGCGGGCGACGATTCCGTCCCGGGCGGCCGAAAGCATGGCCACCACGGCGTCGGGCTGCGCCTCGGCGGCGTCGCCGAGGGAGGTCGCCGCACGCAGCAGTGCCGTGCCGTACAACGGCCCCGATGCTCCCCCGACCGTCGACATCAGGGTCATCGCCGCGGTTTTGAGCACCTCGGCCGGAGTGGCCGCCGCCGGGCCGGCGTCGAGCTTGGCGACGACCGCGGCGAAACCCCGATCCATGTTCTCGCCGTGGTCGGCGTCGCCGATCGCGCGGTCAAGCTCCATCAGCTGCATCCGGTTCTCGGCGACCGCGCGCGCGGCGGTGCGCAGCCACTCCTGGGCCCATCCGGCGTCGAGCGCCACGCCTAGACCCCCCACCGCAGGGCGGCGGTGGAGACCGGGGAGTCCCACAGGGTGATCATTTCGTCATCGAGCTTCAGCACCGTCAGCGAGGCGCCTTCCATCTCGAGGGCGGTGATGTAGTTGCCCACGAGGGACCGCTCCACCGTGACCCCGCGCTCCTTCAGGAGGGCGACGGCCTTGCGGTAGACGATGTAGAGCTCGCTGGCGGGGCTTCCGCCCATGCCGTTGACCATCAGCAGGACCCGGTCACCCGAGCCGAGGTTGAGGTCGCCCGTGATCGGCTCGAGCAGGCGCGTGGTAATGCCGTCGGCGTTCTCCATGGCGATGCGGTGCCGGCCGGGTTCGCCGTGGATTCCGATGCCGATCTCGATCTCATCCTCGGCGAGGTCGAAGCTGGGGACCCCTGCGTGGGGTACGGTGCTCGGCGCGAGCGCGGCGCCCATGGAGCGCACATTGTCGATCACGCGCTGGGCCACCGCGGTGACGGCCTCCAGGTCGTCGCCGCGTTCGGCCGCGGCGCCGGCGATGCGCTCGACGAAGACCGTCCCGCCGACCCCGCGGCGCCCTGCGGTGTAAAGGGAGTCCTCGACCGCGACGTCGTCATTGACGAGCACCGAACGGACCTCAACCCCTTCGGCCGCCGCCAGTTCGGCGGCCGTTTCGAAGTTCAGCACGTCGCCGGTGTAGTTCTTGACGATGTGGAGCACGCCGGCCCCGCCGTTCACCGCTGTGGTCGCGGGGAGGATCTGGTCGGGAGTCGGCGAGGTGAACACCGCCCCGGGCACCGCGGCGTCGAGCATCCCGCGCCCCACATACCCGGCGTGGAGGGGCTCATGGCCGCTGCCTCCGCCCGAGACCAGGCCCACCTTGCCTTGGACGGGCGCGTCCTTGCGCACGACGAAGAGCGGATCGGTATGGACGGTGACCAGCTCGGCGTGGGCGAGGCCGAAACCCTCGACGGACTCGTTGACGACGGCCTTGGGGTCATTGATGAGCTTTTTCACGAAGGTACGCTCCTTCTCGGCTGGGCGAGGTCTCGGCCCGGCTGCCCCCTGTGGACCGCACCGGCCACGATGAACGATACCCGGTGGCGTGGGCCCTGCCTATAGGCCGCCACGTGGCGGAAGGGGCCCTTAACGCACTGCGGGAGAGGCCCCATACTGGGCGCTCTCCCGTAGCTGCACCGGATCGACGAATCCGGATTCCGCGAAGTCCTAGCGGTCGTCCTTCTTGAACGCGTCCTTGATGTTCTCGCCCGCGTCCTTGAGGTTGGCCTTGGTCTGGTCCTTGTGGCCTTCGGCTTCCATGCTCTGGTCGCCTGTCGCCTTGCCAAGACCTTCCTTGATCTTGCCGCCCAAGCCCTCGCCCTTGTTTCCGATCTTGTCATCTAGTCCCATGATTAGACTCCTTTTCTCTCGGCATACGGGTCCCGGTTCCGGGAAGCCGTGCCGCACCGCGAGCGATGCTAAGCACTCTTACTATATCGGGGTGAAGCCGCCCTGACCACCTCTGGCCCACGGAACCGCCTAGAGCATGCGGATCATGCGCGTGTTTCCCAGGGTGTTCGGCTTCACCCGGGCCAGGTCGAGGAACTCCGCCACGCCTTCGTCGTGGGAGCGCAGGAGCTGCGAATAGACCTCCGGGTCCACCGGCGACTGGTCCTTCATCACCTCGAAGCCGCGCTTGCGGAAAAAGTCGACCTCGAAGGTGAGGCAGAAGACCCGCCGGACCCCGAGATCGGCGGCATCGGCGAGGAGCCGCTCCACCAGGGCCGTACCCACGCCGCGGCCCTTCGCCGATTCGGCGGTGGCGAGGGTGCGCACCTCGGCGAGGTCCTCCCACATCACGTGGAGCGCCCCGCAGCCGAGCACCGTGCCGTCGGGGTCTTCGGCGATGCGGAACTCCTGGAGACCCTCGTAGTAGGCCACCGTCTCCTTGGCCACCAGGACCCGCTCGTCGGCCAGCGGCGCCACCAGGGCGCGGATGGCGCCGACGTCGGAGGTGCGGGCGGGACGGATGCGGAAGGACGGGCTCACCCGCACCAGTCTACAAAGCGCCAGGCGCACCGGTGACTGCCGCGGCCGGCGCCGGGCATGCAAAAGGCCCGCCCCGGTTTCCCGGGGCGGGCCTTTCGGTACTGCTGGGTATTACTCGGGGACGGTCGCCTCGATGGCGGGCGGGGCGTCCTCGATGGCCTTCGGCTCGCCGTGGCCGACGAAGGTGAACTTCGCGTCGACGCCTTCGCCCTCGACGTCGACCTCCACCCGCTCCCCCGGCTTGAGGTCGCCGAACAGGATCTTCTCGGACAGCTGGTCCTCGATCTCGCGCTGGATGGTGCGGCGCAGCGGCCGCGCACCCATCGCGGGGTCGTACCCGCGCGTCGCCAGCAGCACCTTGGCCGCAGGCGTCAGCTCGATCGTCATGCCCTTGTCCGCCATGCGCTTGCCGAGGCGCTCGAGGAACAGGTCCACGATCTCCACGATCTCGCTCTGGGTCAGCTGCGGGAACACGACGGTGTCGTCGACGCGGTTGAGGAACTCGGGCCGGAAGTGCTGCTTGAGCTCCTCGGTGACCTTCGCCTTCATCCGGTTGTAGCTGGTGTTGGTGTCGGTGCCCGACTGGAAGCCGGTCATGACGCCCTTGGAGATGTCGCGGGTTCCAAGGTTGGTGGTCATGATGATCACGGTGTTCTTGAAGTCCACCATGCGGCCCTGGCTGTCGGTCAGGCGGCCGTCCTCAAGGATCTGC
>NZ_CADCTE010000030.1 GCF_902805515.1 uncultured Arthrobacter sp.
TCCGGGCGGGAATGCGGAGCATCTTCGCCCTGGGCCCGGTCGAGGACAACCCGTTCCGGGTGCTGCTGAAGGACGTGGCGGTGCTGCTGGTGCTCGCGGTGGCGCTGCTCGTGACGACGGGCGTCGGCTTCGTCGCCAACACGATGGTCGACTTCGCCCTGGAGCTTGTGGGTCTCACCCAGGCGGCACGCCAGCTGACGCAGCTGGCAGGCTTCACCATCATGCTCGTCCTCGACACGGCGGTGGCGGCCATCCTCCTCCACACCACCTCGGCCATCGACATGCCGCGCAGGGTCCTGCTGCAGGCGGCCCTTTTCGCCGGGATCGGGAGTACCGTGCTGCGCACCGTGAGCGCGTCGCTGCTGGGCGGGCTGGGCAGCTCGCCCCTGCTGGCCCCGTTCGCCGTGATCCTCGGGCTCTTCGTCTGGTTCTATCTGCTGAGCCAGGTCTACCTGATGGCCGCGGCATGGGGTGCCGTGGGGACAGCCGACGCCGAAGCGGCCGAAGCCCGCGCCCACCACGAGAAGGCCGGGACACTCCGCCAGCAGAGCCGGAAGGCACGGCGCCAGCCCTGAGGGCCGAGGGGGATGACGAGGGGTATGACGACGGGTATTAAAGCCAGGAAGGGCGGCACCAGAGGTGCCGCCCTTCCTTTGCCGTCCGTTGCCGGAGCAGGACGTCCCTAGACCCTGCGGGTCAGGATGGCCTGCTTGACCTCGGCGATGGCCTTGGTGACCTGGATGCCGCGGGGGCAGGCGTCCGTGCAGTTGAAGGTGGTGCGGCAGCGCCACACGCCTTCCTTGTCGTTCAGGATCTCGAGGCGCATGTCGCCTGCATCGTCGCGCGAGTCGAAGATGAAGCGGTGCGCATTGACGATGGCCGCCGGACCGAAGTACTGGCCGTCGGTCCAGAAGACGGGGCAGGACGACGTGCACGCGGCGCAGAGGATGCACTTGGTCGTGTCGTCGTACCGCTCGCGGTCCTCGGCGGACTGCAGGCGTTCCTTGGTGGGCTCGTGGCCCTTGGTGATCAGGAACGGCATGATCTCGCGGTAGGACTGGAAGAACGGCTCCATGTCCACGATGAGGTCCTTTTCCACCGGCAGGCCCTTGATCGGCTCGACCAGGATCGGCTTGGAGGTGTCGAGGTCCTTCAGCAGGGTCTTGCAGGCGAGCCGGTTGCGGCCGTTGATCCGCATGGCGTCGGAGCCACAGACACCGTGGGCGCAGGAGCGGCGGAAGGACACCGATCCGTCGTGCTCCCACTTGACCTTGTGCAGGGCGTCGAGCACGCGGTCCGTGCCGTACATGGTCAGCTGCCATTCGTCCCAGTGCGCCTCGTCGGAGACCTCGGGGTTGTAGCGGCGGACCTTGAGCGTGATGTCGAAGGAGGGGATTTCCCCGCCGCCGGCACCGGCGGGCAGCTCGACCTTGGAGGCCGGCTCTTTTTCCATGGTTGGGGTGCTCATCAGTACTTACGCTCCATCGGCTGGTAACGGGTGAAGATGACCGGCTTGGTCTCGAGGCGGACGCCGCTGGTCTCGACGGCGCTCGGGTCCTTGTAGGCCATCGAGTGGGTCATGAAGTTTTCGTCGTCGCGGGTGGGGTAGTCCTCGCGGAAGTGGCCCCCGCGGGACTCCTTGCGGTGCAGGGCGGCCGCCGTCATGACCTTGGCCATGTCCAGCAGGAAGCCGAGCTCCACGGCCTCAAGGAGGTCGAGGTTGAAGCGCTTGCCCTTGTCCTGGACGGAGATGCGCTTGTAGCGCTCCTCGAGCCCGTCGATCACGCGCAGCGCCTCGAGGAGGGTCTCCTCGGTGCGGAACACCTGGACGTTGGCGTCCATGATGTCCTGGAGTTCCTTGCGGATCTGGGCGACGCGCTCCCCGCCCTCTGAACTGCGGGCCGTGTCGAGCAGCGCGACGGTATCGGCCAGCGGGTCCGCGGGGATGTCGACGAAGTCGGCGGTGAGGGCGTACTCCGCGGCGTAGATGCCGGCGCGCTTGCCGAAGACGTTGATGTCGAGCAGCGAGTTCGTGCCCAGCCGGTTCGAGCCATGCACCGATACGCAGGCCACCTCGCCGGCGGCGTAGAGCCCGGGCACGATGGTGTCGTTGTCCTGGAGGACCTCGGCCTTGATGTTCGTGGGGATCCCGCCCATGGCGTAGTGGGCCGTCGGGAAGACCGGCACCGGCTCGGTGTAGGGCTCAACGCCGAGGTAGGTGCGGGCAAACTCGGTGATGTCCGGGAGTTTGGCGTCGATGTGCGCGGGCTCGAGGTGCGTCAGGTCGAGCAGGACGTAGTCCTTGTTCGGCCCGGCGCCGCGGCCCTCGCGGACCTCGTTGGCCATCGACCGGGCGACGATGTCGCGCGGTGCCAGGTCCTTGATGGTGGGGGCGTAGCGCTCCATGAAGCGTTCGCCCTCGGAGTTTCGCAGGATCGCGCCCTCACCGCGGGCGGCCTCCGACAGGAGGATGCCCAGCCCGGCCAGGCCCGTCGGGTGGAACTGGAAGAACTCCATGTCCTCGAGGGGGATGCCGCGGCGGAAGGCGATGCCCATGCCGTCACCGGTGAGGGTGTGGGCGTTGGAGGTGGTCTTGTAGACCTTGCCGACGCCGCCGGAGGCGAAGATGACGGACTTGGCCTGGAACACGTGCAGCTCACCGGAGGCGAGGTCGTAGGAGACGACGCCGGCGACGCGCTTCTGCAGCCGGGTCACGCCGTTCTCGGTTACTTCCTGGTCGACCATCAGCAGGTCGAGGACGTAGTACTCGTTGTAGAACTCGACGTTGTGCTTGACGCAGTTTTGGTACAGCGTCTGCAGGATCATGTGGCCGGTGCGGTCCGCGGCGTAGCAGGACCGGCGGACGGGGGCCTTGCCGTGGTCGCGGGTGTGGCCGCCGAAGCGGCGCTGGTCGATCCGGCCCTCGGGGGTGCGGTTGAACGGCAGCCCCATCTTCTCGAGGTCGAGGACGGCGTCGATCGCTTCCTTGGCCATCACCTCGGCGGCGTCCTGGTCGACGAGGTAGTCACCGCCCTTGACGGTGTCGAACGTGTGCCACTCCCAGTTGTCTTCCTCGACATTGGCGAGGGCGGCGCACATGCCGCCCTGCGCGGCGCCGGTGTGTGAGCGCGTGGGGTAGAGCTTTGTCAGTACAGCCGTGCGCGCCCGCTGACCGGACTCGATGGCCGCGCGCATCCCTGCGCCGCCTGCTCCGACGATGACGACGTCGTACTTGTGGACCTGCATGCTTGTCGCTCTTTCTGTTGAAACAATGAGGCGGCCGCCGGGGCGGCCTGCGCCGCTACGCGGTGGGGCAGTAGGAGGCGACGTGGGCCACGCCGTCGATGACCGGGCAGGGATCGAAGGTGAAGATGACCAGGGTGCCCAGGAGGATGATGACGACGGTGGCCGTGTAGAGCACGCCCTTGAGCCACATGCGGGTTGAGTTCTTCTCCGCGTAGTCGTTGATGATGGTGCGCACGCCGTTGGTTCCGTGCAGCATGGCCAGCCACAGCATCGCCAGGTCCCAGACCTGCCAGATGGGGCTGGCCCACTTGCCGGCCACGAAGCCGAAGTCGACCTGGCTGATGCCGTCGCCGGCCACCAGGGACGTCCACAGGTGGACGAAGATCATCACCACGAGGACCACCCCGGACAGGCGCATAAACAGCCAGGCGCCCATCTCGAAGTTGCCCCGGGAGGAGCGGGTGCGGGAGTAGCCGGGGGAGACGCGCCCCGAGCGGGGGCTTTCTACAGTGGGAACAGCCATGGCTTAGTGACCTCCGAAGACAACCGAAAGATGGCGGATGGAGAAGGCGAGCATTGTCAGCGCCCAGAGGCCGACGACGCCCCACAGCATCTGGCGGTGGTAGCGCGGGCCTTTCTTCCAGAAGTCCACGGCGATGACGCGGAGTCCGTTGTAGGCGTGGAACACGATGGCGCCGACCAGGCCAAGCTCGCCCAGGCCCATGAGGGGGTTCTTATAGGCGGCAATGACCGCGTCATAGGCTTCCGGTGAAACCCGGACCAGCGACGTGTCCAGGACGTGGACGAGGAGGAAAAAGAAAATCACTACCCCGGTGATGCGGTGTGCTACCCACGACCACTGGCCCTCGCGGCCACGGTAGAGGGTGCCAGCTGGTGTCTTCGGCATTGAATTTACCTCCCTGCATCGCACGGGCGTTAGCGTGTCTTCCACGCAGGAATGTCGCCGGTGCGAGAGCACTCTAAGTCAAGGATAATCTAGGCCGGTGACGGGCCGCCTTCAATTTAGGCTCCCCTATACTGTGAGGCTGTTCACATTGACGGAGCGGGCCGCGGTACGGCTGTTTCCAAAATCGTTCCCGCGCGTCCCGGAGGTGTCAGCTAACGTGGAAGGCGATGACTACCGAAAGGGCAGCCGCCCAACCCCAGGACGTGTTCGACCGCTTCCACGCCGTGATCCCCGCGGGAGGGGTCGGCACCCGGCTGTGGCCGCTGTCCCGCGCCGCTGCGCCGAAGTTCCTCCACGACCTCACCGGCTCCGGCAGCACCCTGATCCGGGCGACCTATGACCGGCTCGGCCCGCTCTGCCCGGGGCGCACCATGGTCGTCACCGGGGTGGTGCACCGCGGGGCGGTCCTCGCCCAGCTGCCCGAGCTTGAGGACACCAACCTTGTCCTCGAGAGCGAGCCCAAGGATTCGGCGGCCGCCATCGGGCTGGCCGCGGCCATCCTGTACCGCCGGGACCCGGACATCATCATGGGCTCCTTCGCCGCGGACCAGGTGATCACCCCCGTCGACGTCTTCCAGGACGCGGTGCGCGAGGCGATCCACACGGCCGCCCAGGGCTATATCGTCACTATCGGCATCGAGCCGTCGCACCCGTCCACCGGGTTCGGCTACATCCGGGCGGGCGAGCCCCTCGACATCGCGGGGGCGCCCAGCGCGCACGCCGTCATCGAGTTCGTCGAGAAACCCTCGGAGCCGGTGGCGCGCGGCTACCTAGAGTCGGGCAAATACAGCTGGAACGCCGGCATGTTCGTGGCGCCGGTGGCGCTGATGCTCAAGCACCTCGAGGCGAACGAACCCGAGCTCTACGCCGGCCTGAGCGAAATCGCCGACGACTGGGACACCCCGCGCCGGGTGAAGACCGCGCGGCGGGTCTGGCCGTCCCTGCCGAAGATCGCCATCGACTACGCCGTGGCCGAGCCCGCGGCGGCCGCCGGCGACGTCGCCATGATCCCGGGCAGGTTCACCTGGGACGACGTCGGAGACTTCGCCGCGATCGGCAGGCTGCACCCGGCCACCGAAACCAGCAAGATCACGGTGATGGGGGAGGGGGCGCGGGTCTTCGCCGAAAACGCCTCGGGCATCGTCGTTTCCGATACCAAGCGGGTGATCGCCCTGATCGGCATCAACGACGTCGTCATCGTCGACACCCCCGACGCGCTGCTGGTGACAACCAAGGAACACGCCCAGGAGGTCAAGAAGGCCGTGGAGCACCTGCGGGCCAGCGGCGACACCGACGTCCTCTGACCCGGCCGCGGACTGGATCGGGCCCGCCCGGGGGCCGGTCCCGAGACCGTCGGTGACGCCGGCCGGTGCCCGCTTTAGAGTTCCGGGGGCGCGGGTCGGTAGGCTTGGAGCGTGGAACTCAAACGCCCCGACGCAGCAGTACCGCACATAGGCGTGTGGCTCGCCCCCCTGCTCGAAGAACTGACCCACTTCCGGCGCGACCTCCACTCCCACCCCGAGCTTTCCTACAAGGAATACCGGACCACCGACCGCATCGTTGAACGCCTGGAGCAGGCCGGCCTGCAGCCCAAGCGGCTTGAAAACACGGGCGTGTGCGTCGACATCGGGCAGGGGCCCATCAAGGTGGGCCTGCGCGCAGACATCGATGCTCTGCCGATCGTCGAGGAGACCGGCCTGGCGTATGCCTCGGTCAACCCGGGCGTGGCCCACGCGTGCGGCCACGACATCCACACCACCGTCATGGTGGGCGTGGCCCTGGTGCTCGCCTCGATCGACGCCCAGACCCCCCTCGACGGCACGGTGCGCATCATCTTCCAGCCCGCCGAGGAGACGATGCCCG
Source organism: uncultured Arthrobacter sp. (assembly GCF_902805515.1). GTDB lineage: Bacteria > Actinomycetota > Actinomycetes > Actinomycetales > Micrococcaceae > Arthrobacter_D. The sequence continues at coordinate 6,077 of NZ_CADCTE010000030.1, forward strand.
GCGGTGCGCTCGAGGTGATCGCCCAGGGCATCCTCGCCGATGTTCCGCGCATCCTCGCCCTGCACTGCGACCCCCGCATCGATGTCGGCCAGGTGGGAACCCGCATCGGGGCGATCACCTCGGCCTCCGACACCCTCCGCGTCGAACTCACCGGACGCGGCGGCCACACCTCGCGCCCGCACCTGACCGAAGACCTGACCTTCGCGCTTGCCTCGATCGCCGTCAACGTTCCCGCCGTGCTCTCCCGGCGCATCGACGTGCGCAGTTCGGTGTCGGTGGTGTGGGGCCAGATCCACGCCGGCTCGGCGCCCAACGCGATCCCGGCCCACGGTTTCCTCTCGGGCACGCTGCGCTGCCTCGACGGCGAGGCCTGGCAGTCCGCCGGCGACCTGTTCGACCATGCGGTGCGCCAGGCCGCCGCGCCGTTCGGGGTGGAGGTGCAGCTCGAACACATCCGGGGCGTGCCCCCGGTGATCAACTCCGAGGCGGAGACGGGGCTGCTCGAGGCCGCCGCCCGCGCCGAACTGGGCCCGGACGCCGTCGTCCTCACCCCGCAGTCGATGGGTGGGGAGGACTTCGCGTGGATGACCCAGGAGGTCCCCGGCGCCATGATGCGCCTCGGCACGCGCACTCCGCGCGGTGAGACCTTCGACCTGCACCGCGGCGACTACATTCCGGACGAGCACGCCATCGGCTGCGGCGTGCGCGTCATGGCCGCCGCCGCGCTTCGCGCGGTGCTCGGACTGCGCCACTGAGGAGGGGCAGGACGGCCTTGGTGGGATAAGCTACGGGTAACAAATCCCGAACGATTATCGAGGGCCCGGCAGCGGTGGTAGTGTCGCGCGTCGCCCGCCTATTAGAGTGTTTCCATACTGTGCCGCACACTCAAGGTGCGGCCAGCGCCGCGAACACCAGTGAACACCCAGGCTTCGAGCGCGACTCGTAACAGATTCTCACTGGCGATCTGCCGCGGGGCTAATTTTCTTATCGGAGGAATATTGAAGAACTCACTGCGCACACCCGGGCGCGGCGCCGCCCTTTCGGCTGCCGTCCTTGGTGCGTCGGCCCTCATTCTCAGCGCCTGCGGCGCACCGCCCGCCGAGGAGGCCGGTGGATCCGGCGAGAACCCGGACTACCTCGGCTGCATCGTCTCCGACTCGGGTGGATTCGACGACCGCTCCTTCAACCAGTCGAGCTACGAAGGACTGAAGAAGGCCGAGAAGGAACTCGGCATCGAGATCAACCAGGCCGAGTCCCAGGCCGAGACCGACTTCGGTCCCAACGTCGACCAGATGGTCCAGCAGGGCTGCGACCTCACGGTCACCGTCGGCTTCCTGCTCGCTGACACCACGAAGGAAGCGGCCGAGGCCAACCCGGATTCGCACTTCGCGATCGTCGATGACAACTCGATCGAGGCCGACAACGTCAAGCCGATCATCTACGACACGGCCCAGGCCGCGTTCCTGGCCGGCTACGCCGCGGCAGCGACCTCCGAGACCGGCAAGGTGGCCACCTACGGCGGCATCAACATCCCGACCGTGACCATCTTCATGGACGGCTTCGCCGACGGCGTCACCTACTACAACGAGCAGAAGGACGCCGACGTCCAGCTGCTCGGCTGGGACAAGGAAGCCCAGAACGGCACATTCATCGGCAACTTCAACGACCAGGGTGCGGGCAAGACCAACACCCAGAACTTCATCAACGAAGGCGCCGACGTCATCATGCCCGTCGCCGGCCCGGTCGGCCTCGGCACCCTCGACGCCGTGATCGAAGCCAACGAAGGCGGCAAGAAGGCCACCGTCGTATGGGTCGACTCCGACGGCTTCGAGACCGCAGGCAAGGGCGAGGAGTTCATCCTCACCTCCGTCATGAAGCTCATGGGCGACGCCGTCAACGAGGTCATCAGCTCCGACGTCGAGGGCGACTTCGACAACACCCCGTACATCGGCACCCTGGAGAACGGGGGCGTGGCGCTGGCCCCGTTCCACGACCAGGAAGCCAACGTTCCCGAAGAGCTGCAGGGCGAGCTCGACGAGATCAAGGAACAGATCGTTTCGGGCGACATCACGGTTGAGTCCGCAGCGAGCCCCAAGTAGCACCGAGCAGTCCTTGAACCGCTTCCCTCCTGCGGATCCAATCCCCGGGAGGGAAGCGGTTCGTTTTTGTGGACCGGGACGGGGGCACCCGGTGCCGGCACTTACAACGCAAGTCTCCGCACAGAACAGATTGGGTGGGTTGTGAAACTCGAACTCAAAGGAATCACCAAACGGTTTGGTTCCCTGGTCGCCAACGACCACATCGACCTCGTGGTCGAACCCGGACAGGTCCACAGCCTCCTGGGCGAAAACGGTGCCGGCAAGTCGACGCTGATGAACGTCCTCTACGGGCTGTACCAGCCGACCGAGGGCACCATCCTCGTCAACGACAAGCCCGTGACCTTCTCCGGCCCCGGCGAGGCGATGGCCTCCGGCATCGGCATGGTGCACCAGCACTTCATGCTGGTGCCCGTCTTCACCGTCGCGGAGAACGTGGCGCTGGGCAATGAGACGGTCGGCGCGGGCGGGCTGCTCAACCTCTCCGAGACCCGCACCCGGATCCGGCAGATCTCCGACCAGTACGGGTTCGACGTCGACCCCGACGCCATCGTCGAGGACCTCCCGGTGGGCGTCCAGCAGCGCGTCGAAATCATCAAGGCCCTGGTCCGTGACGCCGAGGTCCTCATCCTCGACGAACCCACGGCCGTCCTGACGCCCAAGGAGACCGACGAGCTGCTCGGCATCATGGGCCAGCTCAAGGCCGACGGGAAGTCGATCGTCTTTATCTCCCACAAGCTGCGCGAGGTCAAGGCCGTCTCCGACGTCATCACCGTCATCCGGCGCGGCAAGGTGGTCGGCACCGCCGAACCCGGCGCGTCAACCACCGAACTCGCCTCCCTGATGGTGGGCCGCTCGGTCAGCCTGACCCTCCAGAAGGCACCGGCCGCCCCCGGCGAGGTGACCTTCTCGGTGCGCGACCTCACGGTGCGCGCCGCCAACGGCCAGAACGTCGTCGACGGGCTCAGCTTCGACATCGCCCAGGGCGAGATCCTGGCCATCGCCGGCGTCCAGGGCAACGGCCAGACCGAGCTCACCGAGGCCATCATGGGCCTCCAGGAGCACGTGAGCGGCTCGATCACCCTCGACGGCGAGGAGCTGCTGGGGCGCAGCGTCCGCGACGTCATCAAGGAGGGCGTCGGGTTCGTCCCCGAGGACCGCAGCGTCGAGGGCCTCGTGGGCACCTTCTCGGTCGCCGAGAACCTCATCCTCAACCGCTACGACGAGGCGCCCTTCGCCCGCGGCCTGACCATGCGCCCCGCCGTGATCGAGAAGAACGCGCAGGAGAAGATCGCCGAATACGACGTGCGCACCCAGTCCGCCTCGGCGGCGGCGGGAACGCTGTCGGGCGGCAACCAGCAGAAGGTCGTCATGGCGCGGGAGTTCTCCCGGCCGCTTAAACTGTTCATTGCGTCCCAGCCCACCCGCGGCGTCGACGTCGGCTCCATCGAATTCCTCCACAAACGCATCGTCGCCGAACGCGACGGCGGCACCCCCGTGATGATCGTGTCCACCGAGCTCGACGAGGTCCTCGAGCTCGCCGACCGCATCGCCGTGCTGTACCGGGGGCGCCTGATGGGGATCGTCCCGGCCGACACCTCGCGGGATGTCCTGGGCCTGATGATGGCCGGCATGCACGCCGACGAGGCCCTGGCGCAGGCCACCGAACTTCAAGGAGGGGACCAGTGAGTCCGCAGGAAAACCCGCCGGTGACACCGGATACCGCCGGCGGCCAGCCGCCCACCCGCCGGGCGGCCCAGGAGGCCGCCCGCGAGGAGGAACGGCGCCTCGAGGCCGCCGCCGAAACCGGCGGCGGACAGGTGCCGCCGCCGGCCGTGCCCGCCTCCCCGGCTGCCCTCGCCCCGGCCGGCCCGGGGGATGAGCAGCCGCTGATGCAGCGGATCATGACCGGCAACGCCCTGGTGGCCGTCCTGGCCGTGGTCCTCTCGCTCATCCTGGGCGGGCTGCTGATCGCCGTCACCGACGAAGACGTGGCCCGGTCCGCCTCCTACTTCTTCTCCCGGCCGATGGACACCATCGGCGCGGCCTGGTCGGCCGCCTCCGGCGCGTACGCCGCCCTGTTCCAGGGCTCGGTCTTCAACGCCGGCGGCGACAGCTTCGCCCGGATGATCTACCCGCTGACCCAGACCCTCACCGTCGCCACGCCCCTGATCTGCGCCGGCCTCGGCGTCGCCCTGGCCTTCCGCGCCGGGCTGTTCAACATCGGCGCCCAGGGCCAGATCCTGATCGGCGCCACCCTCGCCGGCTGGGTCGGGTTCACCGCCAACCTGCCCTTCGGCCTGCACCTGCTGCTGGTGATCCTCGCCGGCATGCTCGGCGGTGCGATCTGGGGCGGGCTCGTCGGCGTGCTTAAGGCGCGCACCGGCGCCCACGAGGTCATCCTGACCATCATGCTCAACTACATCGCCATCAACCTGGTGCTGTACCTGCTGAGCACCCCCGGCTTCCAGCGCCCGGGTTCGACGAACCCGATCAGCCCGCAGCTCGAGGCGACGGCGCTGTACCCGCCGCTGCTGGGCAGCGGCTTCCGGCTCCACTGGGGCTTCGTCGTCGCCGTGCTGGCCACGGTCTTCGTCTGGTGGCTGCTCAACCGGTCCACCGTCGGCTTCGAACTGCGGGCCGTGGGCGCCAACGCCACCGCCGCCCGCACCGCAGGCGTGAGCGTCAGCAGGGGCTACATCCTCGCCATGGCCATCGCGGGAGCCCTCGCGGGGCTCGCCGGTGTGGCGCAGGTCGCCGGCACCGAGAAGGTCCTCACCTCCGGGGTGGCCGCGAGCTTCGGCTTCGACGCAATCACCGTGGCGCTGCTGGGCCGCTCCAGCCCCTGGGGCACCTTCGCCGCGGGACTCCTGTTCGGCGCCTTCCGCGCCGGCGGCGTCACCATGCAGGCCTCGACCGGAACGAGCATCGACATCGTCCTGGTCGTGCAGTCCCTGATCGTCCTGTTCATCGCGGCCCCACCGCTGGTGCGGTCGCTCTTCCGCCTGCCCACCCCGGGAGCCATCCCATCAGCCGGGGCACGCAGGAACCGCAAGACCGCAGCCACCGGAGGCGCAGCATGAGTACAGTCACCACCGCAGCCCCGGACCGCTCCGCAGCACCCGCGGGAGCAGTCCGCAGCTGGAAGACCCCTATCCTGCTGTCCGTCCTGGCCGTTGTCGCCCTGCTGGTCTTCGGTGCGGGAGCACCCCGCAACAATGTGACCTTCCGGCTCTCGGACCCCAATGACGCCATCGTGCTGCCCGACCTGGTGCTGCCCGCCGCGGCGACCGGCTGGCTCACCGCCGTCGTGCTGGCCGCCCTCGCGGTCCTGGCGGTCCTCGCAGTCCGGCGCGGGTCGGCGGTGCCCGTGTGGCTCGTGGCCGTCTTCGCGGTGCTCTTCCTCATCGGCTTCCTCACCTGGGTCGTCGGCAGCGCCAACAACCCCAACGTCGCCCTGTACGGGCTGCTCGCCGGGTCGGTGACCCTGGCCGTGCCGCTGATCTTCGGTTCCCTCTCCGGGGTGCTCAGCGAACGCTCCGGCGTCGTGAACATCGCCATCGAGGGCCAGCTGCTCTTCGGGGCGTTCGCGGCCGCCGTCGCCGCGTCGGTTTCCGGCAGCGCCATCGTCGGCCTGTTCGCGGCCGCACTCGCCGGCGTCATCGTCTCCTTCCTCCTGGCGGTGTTCAGCATCCGCTACATCGTCAACCAGGTGATCGTCGGCGTCGTGCTCAACGTGCTCGTCTCGGGCCTGACCGGCTTCCTGTTCTCCTCCGTGCTGAGCAAGGACGCCGAGACGTGGAACTCGCCCCCGCGGCTTCCGGTGCTGAGCATTCCGGTGCTGTCCGAGATCCCCATCCTGGGACCGATCCTCTTCGAGCAGACCATCGTCGGCTACCTCATGTACATCGCCGTCGCCGTCATCTACGTGGCGCTCTTCCGCTCGCGGTGGGGACTGCGGACCCGCGCGGTCGGCGAGCACCCCAAGGCCGCGGACACCCTGGGCGTCAACGTGAACCGGATGCGCTTTATGAACGTGCTGCTCGCCGGTGTCGTCGCCGGCGTCGGCGGGTCCTTCTTCACGCTGGTCTCGGTCTCCGGGTTCGGCCGCGACATGACGGCAGGGCAGGGCTACATCGCCCTCGCCGCGCTGATCTTCGGCCGGTGGAACCCGATCGGTGCGTTCTTCGCGGCCCTGCTCTTCGGCTTCGCAACGAACCTCTCGAACGTGCTCAGCCTGCTCGGGACCCCGGTCCCGGACCAGTTCCTGCGCATGCTGCCCTACGTCGTGACGGTGTTCGCCGTCGCCGGCCTCGTCGGGCGCTCCCGCGCACCGGGAGCCAGCGGCATCCCCTACGTCAAGGGCTGAGCACCGGGCCCGGGGCCGCACCGGCCCCGGGCCCGGCCGCAGTTCCGCAGCGGCCCCCGAAATGCATGACCCACCTGAACCAGACGAGCTATCCCAACCAGACAAGCGACCCCAACCAGATACAGGAGCGATACCGGTGACCGATCCGGCCCTCGAATCCCGCGACCTCCCCTGGGAGGAGCTGAAGCAGGCGGCCACCGCCGCCATGCAGCGCGCGTACGTCCCTTACTCGAAGTTCCCCGTCGGGGCTGCTGCCCTGATCGACGACGGCCGCATCATCTCCGGGTGCAATGTCGAGAACGCCTCCTACGGGCTGACCCTGTGCGCCGAATGCGCACTGGTGAGCAGCCTGGCCATGACCGGCGGCGGCCGCATCGTCGCCTTCAGCTGCGTCGACGGCTCGGGGAACACCCTGATGCCGTGCGGGCGCTGCCGCCAGCTGCTCTACGAGTTCCGCGCCCCCGGCATGGTGCTGCAGACAGTGAGCGGCATCCGCACCATGGACGAGGTCCTCCCGGACGCCTTCGGGCCCGAGAACCTCTCCTGAATCCCAGCGCGACCCACCCCCACGAACCCCAGAGGTAGAACCATGACCGAAGCCTTCGACGCCGTCGACATCATCCGAATCAAGCGGGACCGGGGCACTCTGACCCCGGAACAGATCGACTGGACCATCGACGCCTACACGCGCGGCGCCGTCGCCGACGAGCAGATGGCGGCACTGAACATGGCCATCCTGCTCAACGGCATGGACCGGGCGGAGATCTCGCGCTGGACCGCCGCGATGATCGCCTCGGGGGAGCGCCTGGACTTCTCCTCCCTGGGTCGGCCGACCAGCGACAAGCACTCCACCGGCGGCGTGGGCGACAAGATCACCCTGCCGCTGGCACCGCTCGTGGCTGTCTTCGGAGTGGCCGTGCCCCAGCTCTCGGGCCGCGGCCTCGGGCACACCGGCGGCACCCTCGACAAGCTCGAGTCGATCCCCGGCTGGCGGGCACACCTGAGCAACGACGAGATGATGCGCCAGCTCGGCGACGTCGGTGCCGTGATCTGCGCGGCGGGAACCGGCCTGGCCCCCGCCGACAAGAAGCTCTACGCCCTGCGGGACGTCACCGGCACCGTCGAGGCCATTCCGCTCATCGCCTCCTCGATCATGAGCAAGAAGATCGCCGAGGGCACCGGGTCGCTGATCCTCGACGTCAAGGTCGGCACCGGCGCCTTCATGAAGACCCGCGAGGACGCCCTCGAACTGGCGCGCACCATGGTCGACCTGGGCACCGACGCCGGAGTGCGGACGGTGGCCCTGCTGACCAACATGAGCACCCCGCTCGGACTCACCGCCGGCAACGCCATCGAGGTTGAGGAATCCGTCGAGGTCCTTGCAGGCGGAGGGCCCGAGGACGTCGTCGAACTCACCGTGCGCCTGGCCGAGGAGATGCTCGCCGCAGCCGGCGTGCCCGACGCCGACCCCGCCGCTGCGCTCCGCGACGGCCGCGCCATGGACGTCTGGAACCGCATGATCGAGGCGCAGGGCGGAGACCCCCGCGCCGCCCTGCCCGTGGCCCGGGAGTCCGAAACCATCTACGCCCCCGCCGACGGCGTGCTGGTCGAACTCGATGCCCTCGCCGTCGGTGTGGCGGCGTGGCGGCTCGGCGCGGGCCGGGCCCGCAAGGAGGACGCCGTGCAGGCCGGCGCCGGGGTGCGGATGCACGCCAAGCCCGGAGCGCTGGTGCGTGCGGGAGAGCCGCTCATGACCCTGCTGACCGACACCCCCGAGCGGTTCGAGCGGGCCCGCGAGGCCCTCGCCGACGCCGTCGTGATCGCCCCGGAGGGCTCCCGCCCGGCCTCGAAACTCATCCTCGACCGGGTCTCCTAGCAGCAGGTCTCCCAGCCCGCTGCTCCCCGCCGGCCCGCACCCGGGCCGGCGGGGAGCGGCGGGCTCCTCCGTGGGCACGGGGATGAGGGACTGGGGGCGGAATTAGGGGGCCCGAATAGGGGGTTCCCCTGATGTGGGCCCGCCCGGCCCCGGCGCAGACTGATCCAATGCTGAATAACGAGGATCCCGCCCGGCGGTGCGGGCCTGCGGCCGGCGGTTCCCCATGGATTTGATGTTCTCCCTGCTCGCCGGGATCAACGATTGGGTCATCGACGCCGCGGCACAGCCCTGGGTGTACCTGGTGGTGTTCGTCTGCTGTACCGTCGACGGGTTCTTCCCGCCCTTCCCCAGCGAATCGGTGGTCGTGGGCCTGGCGTCCCTGATTCTCACCCAGGGCCACCCCAACCCCTGGCTGCTGATGCTGGCCGCCTCGCTCGGCGCCTTTGTCGGCGACAACACCGCGTACGCCATCGGCCGGGGGATCGGGCTGACCCGGTTCCGGTGGATGCGCCGGCCCCGCATGCGCCGCTCCTTCGCCTGGGCGAAGTACGAGCTCGACAAGCGGGCCGCCTCCCTGCTCCTGGTGGGCCGCTTCCTGCCGATCGGCAGGGTGGCGGTGAACCTCGCCGCCGGCACCACCGGTTACCCGCGGCGGCGCTTCGTCGCCCTGTCCGCCCTCGCCGGCGGCGTCTGGGGGGCGTACTCCGTGGGCATCGGCGCGCTGGCCGGTGCGTGGTTCGCCGGCAACCAGCTGCTGGGGGTCGCCGTGGCCATCGCGGTGGCCGTGGTCATGGGCGTGGCCGTCGACCGGGTGCTCAGTGCAGCCTCCGGCAGGGCAATGTCCTCCGTGCCTCCCGTGCTTCCGGCGGTGGCCGGACCGGAGGTTCCCGACATCGACCAGGCCGCCTGAGGGTGCGGCCCGTCCGGGCCCACCTGTAGGGTTGAACGCGTGACGAACTCCTCCCAGTCTCCCGCCCCTGGCCTCTCCTTCGACATCCGCAGCCTCCCCAAGGTCTCCCTCCACGACCACCTCGACGGGGGCCTGCGCCCCGCGACCATCGTCGAGCTGGCGGCCGAGGTGGGGCATGCCCTTCCGGCCTCGGATGCGGAAGCGCTCGGCCGGTGGTTCCGCGACTCCGCCGATTCCGGATCGCTGGTGCGCTACCTCGAGACGTTCGACCACACCATCGCCGTCATGCAGACCCGCGGCGCCCTGGTGCGGGTGGCCCGCGAATTCGTCGAGGACCTCGCGGCCGACGGCGTCGTCGACGGCGAGGTGCGCTGGGCCCCCGAGCAGCACACCGCCCAGGGCCTGAGCCTGGATGAGGCCGTTGAGGCCGTGCAGGAAGGGCTCTCCGCCGGCGTCGCGTCCGCCCGGGCCGCCGGGCGGGTCATCCAGGTCGGCCAGCTCATCACCGCGATGCGCCACGCCGACCGCGGCCAGGAAATCGCCGAGCTCGCCGTCCGGCACCGGGACCGCGGCGCCGTGGGCTTCGACATCGCCGGAGCCGAAAAGGGCTTCCCGCCCTCGCGGCTTGCCGACGCGTTCACCTACCTCGCCGCCCACCAGTTCCCTGCCACCGTCCACGCCGGCGAGGCCGACGGGCTGGAGAGCATCGTCGACGCGCTGATCTCCGGCCGGGCACTGCGCCTCGGCCATGGGGTGCGCATCGCCGAGGACATCTCCCTCGAGCGCGCCGACGCCACCGGGAACGGGGAGGACGGCGTCGAGACCGCCATCCTGGGCCGGGTCGCCGCCTGGGTGCGCGACCGCGGGATCGCCCTGGAGCTGTGCCCGTCGTCGAACCTGCAGACCGGGGCGGTTGAGGCCTTCGGGGCCGACATCGGAAGCCACCCGATCGACATGCTGTACCAGCTGGGCTTCAAGGTCACCGTGAACACCGACAACCGGCTGATGAGCGGGGTGAGCCTGACCGGGGAGTTCGAACTCCTCGCCGACACCTTCGGGTACGACCTCAGCGACCTGCTGGAGCTGACCCTCAACGCCGTCGACGCCGCCTTCCTCCCCCTCGAAGACCGGGAGGCCCTGACGGAGTTCGTGGTGTCCGAGTTCGAGACCGCCGCTTCCTAGGCCGCCATGCCCGACGCACCCGGATCCGCCGACCCGGCGGGCGGCGCCGGCGCCGCGGTCGACCGCCTCGTGGAGGTCATCGCCGTCCTGCGGGCCCGGTGCCCGTGGATGGGTGCCCTCACCCACGCCTCGCTCGTGCAGTACCTGATCGAGGAGAGCTACGAACTCGTCGAGGCCCTCGAGGCGCCCGCCGGCGCGGAGGCGGGGAACCCCGGGGCGCGGACCGAACTGCTGGGCGAGCTGGGTGACGTGCTGCTTCAGGTGGTGCTCCACGCCCAGCTCCAGCACGAGCAGGGCAGCTTCGGCCTGCGGGAGGTCGCTGAGGGGCTGACGGCCAAGATGATCCGCCGGAACCCCCACGTCTTCGCAGCCGACGGCTCGCTGCTGGCCCGCGAGGGGGGTGCGGGCGCCAGCGCCGACGAGATCGCCCGGACCTGGCAGACGGTGAAGGAGCGCGAACGCCCGGACCGCGCCTCGGCCTTCGACGGCATTCCGCGGCACCTGCCCGCCCTCGCCCGCGCCGCCTCGAGCCTGCACCGGGCCGGGACG
>NZ_CADCTE010000031.1 GCF_902805515.1 uncultured Arthrobacter sp.
CGGAGTCGAACTCCTTGTATCCCTCCGGGGCCTCGTCCAGGGAGATGACGGTAGCGTTGACGGCCTTGGCGATCTGGGCCTTGTCGTTCAGGATCGACATCATCAGCTCGCGGTTGTACTGCATGACCGGGCACTGGCCGGTGTAGAAAGCGTGGCTCCTGGCCCAGCCGAGGCCGAAGTCCATCTTGAGCGCGCCGTGCTTGGCGTCCTCGTCCACCCCTCCGGGGTCCTCGGTCACGTACAGGCCCGGTATGCCGATGCTCCCACCGGCGCGCGTAATGGTCATAGCATCGTTCAGCACCGTGGCCGGGGCCTCTCCCCCTTCCGAGCCACCCCCGCGTGCCTCGAAGCCGACGGCGTCGACCGTGCAGTCAACTATCGGTTCACCCACGATCTCAGCGATCTGATCCTCTACAGAGGCATCCTGCGTGATGTCTAGCGTCTCGCAACCGAAGCTACGGGCCTGGTTGAGACGTTCCTCGAACGCGTCGCCGACGATGACGATTGCCGCGCCCAAGAGCTGCGCCGAGTGGGCCGCCGCGAGGCCGACCGGACCGGCGCCCGCGACGTAGACTGTCGAGCCCGTCGTCACGCCCGCCTTGATGCAGCCGTGGTAGCCGGTCGGGAAGATGTCGCTGAGCATGGTGAGGTCAAGGATCTTCTCCATCGCCTGGTCCTTGTCGGGGAACGGCAGGAGGTTGAAGTCCGCGAAGGGGACCATTACGTAGTCGGCCTGCCCGCCGGGCCAGCCGCCCATGTCCACGTAGCCGTAGGCCGAGCCGGGCCTCTCCGGGTTGACGTTGAGGCAGATGCCGGTCATGCGCTCCTTACACGCCCGGCAGCGCCCGCAGGCGATGTTGAACGGGACGGAGCAGAGGTCGCCCTCTTTGATGAACTGGACGTCGTCGCCGACCTCGATCACCTCGCCGGTGATCTCGTGCCCCAGGGTTTGTCCCTGCGGCGCCGTCGTCCGGCCCCGGACCATGTGCTGATCCGAACCACAGATGTTAGTCGAGACGATCCTCAAGATCACACCATGCGGGGCCGAGGTGCTCCTGTACCCCATGTTACTCGCCACGTACTCGGGGACCTCGAGCTTCGGGTAGCCGATGTCCTCGATCGTTACCTCGCCCGGCCCCTGATAGACCACGCACCTGTTGTCCGCCACGGAGATCACTCCTTAAATGAAGAGAATTGCTCGAAACTGTAAAACCTGGTCGGGGACAGTGTCCCCACGGTTGGGCTTTTCCTTGTCTACCTCCTTCCCCAAAGCGCCATCCAACGGCACTATGTATACCACGGTACCAGATGAGTAAAACTCGTACAATACCTACTTGCGCAGTGGGAGCTTCTCAACGAATCG
>NZ_CADCTE010000032.1 GCF_902805515.1 uncultured Arthrobacter sp.
TCCGGCTCCGCCTCCGGGTTCCACCCGGCCAGGGCCCGCACATGATCGGCGGTGATGTTCGCCCCGTCCTCGGTGCGCAGCAGATTCTCCAGCAGCACCTTCAGGCTGAACGGCAGCCTCCCGGCCCCCTCCACCGCGTTCAACCGGAAAATCTCATACGAGGCACCGGAAACCTCAAGCACACCCCGTGAACCAAAGCTGTTGGCAGCGCCCATGGCCGAGTCCTTCCACCGCTGGAGGGGTCCGGGGCGGGGTCCGCGTCCGGAACCGATGCCTCAGATTCTAGCCGCGGCTTCTCACGCCGCACCCCGTGGCGGGGAAAGCAGTGCGAAGGATTCCATGTGGTGCGTGTGCGGGTACAGGTCGAAGACCCGCAGGGTGTCGAGGGTCCACCCGCGGGCCTGGAAGAGGCCGAGGTCGCGGGCGAAGGAGGCGGGGTCGCAGGAAACGTAGCCGACCCGCCGCGGCGCGGCGTCCAGAATCTGGCCGACGACCTTCTTGCCGGCCCCGGCCCGGGGCGGGTCGAGGAGCACGACGTCGAGCGGGCGGTCGTGGGAGGAAAGCACCCTGTCCACGCGGCCCTGGACGATGCTTACGTGGTCCTGGCCGTGGAGGTTGCGGCGGGCGTCCCGGCTGGTACCGGCCGAGCCTTCGACGGACAGCACCGAGCCCTTGGCGCCGACGGCGGAGGCGAGCGGCACGGTGAAGAGCCCGGCCCCGGCGTAGAGGTCGGCGGCGTGCTCGCCCTCGGCGACCTGCAGCCCCTCAAGCACGGCGCCGGTCAGCACCTGGGGCCCCTCGCGGTGGATCTGCCAGAACCCGGCCCCGGTGACACGGTAGGGGTGCGGGCCGACCTGCTCCTGCAGCCAGGTCCGGCCCTTGATCCGGTGCACGTCGCCGGTTGCGGCGTCGAGGACCGCCACCGACGCCCCCGCAATCTGGGCCGCGATGGCCCCGGCCCGGCGCGGCGCCGTGCCCTCGGCGGGGATGAGCAGCACGAGGGGATCCCCGCCGCCGGATCCGACGGCGACGTCGACCCGCTGCATCCCCGAAAAGTCCAGGTCCCACAGCCGCAGGGCGTTCACCGCGTCCACGGCCAGCGGCATGTCCGTGACCGGAACGAGCGCGTCCGAGCGGTGCACGTGCATGGCAAGGCGTCCGTTGCCGGTGACGGCGAAGGCCGCCCGGGTGCGCCAGCCCAGCCCGTCGGGGGTTTCCCCGGGCGCAGCCTCAACGGTGACGTCCCGCTCGGTGCGGGCGATCCGGGTCAGCTGCTCGGCGAAGATCTGCGCCTTGACCCGGCGCTGCTCCTCGATCCGGATGTGGCCGAATTCGGCTCCGCCGACCGGCGCGGCGCCCTGTGCGGCGGCGGCGAGCGCGTCGGCCTGCGGCCACGGGTGGGTCACCCGGTGGGGTGAGGCCTCGAGGACCTCCACCGTGTCACCGCGCCAGAAGCTTGCGTCCGGCTCCTGCTCGGTGAGGCGGACCCTCACCCTCTCCCCCTGCAGGGCGTGCCGCACGAACACGACCCGCCCTTCATGCCGGGCGACGGTGTGCCCGCCGTGGGCCGGGCGCTCGATGGTCAGCTCGACGACTGTCGATTCGTTTGTCACTTGCTCACTTCAGATCTTGGTTTCTTGGTCGGCCTTGGCGGATGCCAGCTGCCAGGGGACGCTGGCCACCATCACTCCGGGGACGAAGTGGAGGCGGGCCTTGATGCGCAGGGCTGTCTGGTTGTGCACGAGCTGCTCCCACCACTTCCCCACCACGTACTCGGGGATGTACACCACGATCAGGTCCCGGGGCGACTCACTGCGGATGGTGGCGATGTAGTCGAGGATCGGCGTGATGGTGTCCCGGTACGGTGCGGCGAGCACGGTGATCGGAACGGGCAGCTCCAGTCTTTCCCAGTCCTCAAGCGTACGCCGGGTCTGCTCGGCGTCCACATCGACGATGATGGCCTCGAGCCGTGAGGGCCGCGACGCGCGGGCGAAGGCCAGCGCCCGCAGCACCGGCTTGCGCAGGTGCGAAACGAGCAGGACGGCGTGGACCCGGGCCGGCAGGGCGCGCAGGTTGTCGGCGTCGTCAATGGCCAGCTCGGACGCCACGCTGTCGTAGTGGCTCTTGATGCTGCGCATGATCGCGAAGAGCACCGCCATGGCGAGGACCGCGATCCAGGCGCCGTACTCGAACTTGGTCACCAGGATCACCACGAGCACCGCCGCAGTCAGGAGAAACCCGGCCGTGTTGATCGCCCGGGACTTGCGCATGCGCCACCGGGCCTGCCGGTCGGCGGTGCTGCGCAGCTCACGGGTCCAGTGGGTGATCAGCCCGAGCTGGCTGGCGGTGAAGGAGACGAACACCCCGACGATGTAGAGCTGGACGAGCTGGGTGACGTCGGCGCCGAACAGCAGGATCAGGGCGGCCGCGCCGAGGCCCAGCGCGAGGATGCCGTTGCTGTAGGTCAGCCGGTCACCGCGGGTCCTCAGCTGCCGCGGCAGGTAGCCGTCACCGGCGAGCCGGGAGGCGAGCAGGGGGAACCCGTTGAAGGCGGCGTGCCCGGCCAGCAGGAGCACAAGGACGGTGGCGCCCACCACGAGGAAGAACGGGAGGGTCGCATCGTTGAAGACCGCCGCCGCAAGCTGGCTGAGCACCGGACTCTGGAGGTAGTCCTCCCCCACCGGGCGGCCGTCGATGAGCAGCTGGTTCGCGGGGTCGAGCACCACCCGGACCTCCGCGGCGTTGGCCAGGTAGATCACCCCGGCCATCATCAGGGACGCCACGGCCCCCAGGACCACCAGGGTGGTGGCGGCATTGCGTGCCCGGGGCGCCTCGAAGCTGGGCACGTTGGCGGCCGGGGCCTCGATGCCGGTCAGCGCCGCCGCGCCGGCGGAGAACGCGCGCAGGATCAGCAGCGCGCCCCCAAGCCCCACCAGCCCGGCATCGAAGGCGGCGTCGGGCACGATCTCAAAGCCCGCGCTCGGGGCCTCGCGGAGGGTCCCGGCGGCGCTCTGGAACACACCCACGGCGCACATTCCGAGCACCACCGCGGTGAACAGGTAGGTGGGAATGCCGGTGAGGCGAGCCCCGCGCGTGACGCCGCGCAGGTTCAGCAGGACGAGCCCCGCCACCCCGGCGACGGCGACGCCGGTGCGCATCGGCGCCGCACCGGGTGCCAGCTCGACGGCGTACTGGGCCGCCGCGGACACCGAGACGGCCACCGTCAGGACGTAATCGACCATCAGGGCCGAGGCGACCAGGGCACCGGCCTGTCCGCCGAAGTTCCGGCGGGCGATCTCATAGTCGCCTCCACCGGTGGGATAGGCGCGCAGGGCCTGGCGGTAGGAGGCGATGACCACGAGCAGCACGGCGATCACGGCGAGGCCCACCCAGGGGGCGAGCACGACGGCGGCCACGCCGGCGAGGGCCAGCGTCAGGATGATCTCATCGGGAGCGTAGGCCACCGAGGACAACGCGTTGGCTGAGAAGGTGGGCATAGCCCACCGCTGGGGCAGGGTCTGGCGCCTGCGCCTGTCACTGCGGAAAGGCTTGCCCACCAGCACCCGCTTGGCGGCCCCGAAGAAAGTCAGCACGGCCCCCAGACTAGCGCGTTTATGCCCCGCCGAAGCCATTAGGCTGGAGACCTACGGCAGCCGGCGCTGCGGTCTGCGGCTGTGCAAGCCGCCGCCTGAGCACCGGCCGCCGAGCGCCTCCGGACGAGATCCGGACAACGACCGGATTGAGCCGGTAAGCAGCCCGGAATGCCACCGGGCGCAGCAGGAGACAGGGGTGCCCTCGATGGCTCATTTTGTGATCATGGGATGCGGCAGGGTGGGGGTCAGCCTCGCCCACACCCTCGACGAGTCGGGCCACAGCGTGGCCATTATCGACCAGGATGACCGGGCGTTCCGGCGCCTGCGGGCCTCCTTCGGCTGCCGGAAGGTCACCGGGGTCGGGTTCGACCGGGACACCCTCAAGCATGCCGACATCGAGAACGCCTACGCCTTCGCGGCCGTCTCAAGCGGAGACAACTCGAACATCCTGGCGACCCGGGTGGCCCGGGAGACCTTCCACGTGCGCCACGTGGTGGCCCGGATCTACGACCCCGGCCGGGCCGAGATCTACCAGCGGCTCGGCATCCCCACGGTGGCCGCCGTCCGCTGGAGCGCCGACCAGGTGCTGCGGCGGATCCTGCCGGAGCAGAGTATCGACGGGGACTACCGGGAAACCTCCGGGCGCCTGATCCTGGGCGAACTCTCACTCAATGACGCCTGGCTGGGCCGTCCGCTCAAGGACATCGAGGCCGCCGGCGGGGTGCGCATCGCCTACCTGACGCGGTTCGGCGAGGGGATGCTGCCCACGGATGAGACCAGCTACCAGCAGGGCGACATCGTTCACGCCATGATGAAGACAACCGCGACCGATGAAATAGGGCGGATTCTCGCAAGTCCACCCAAGGAGAATGCCGAATGAGAGTTGTCATTGCCGGAGCGGGAAGCGTCGGGTCCTCGATCGCGCGCGAACTGCTGTCGAACAACCATGAGATCCTCCTGATCGACGAAAAGCCCGAGGTGATCGGGCGCAGCGGGCTCAAGGGTGCCAAATGGCTTATCGGGGATGCCTGCGAGCTGACGACGCTCAAGGACGCACGGCTCGACGAGGCCGACGTCGTCGTCTCCGCCACCGGGGACGACAAGGTCAACCTCGTGGTCTCGCTGCTGGCCAAGAGCGAATTCGGTGTGGGCCGCACCGTGGGCCGGGTGAACAACCCGAAGAACGACTGGATGTTCGACGATTCCTGGGGCGTCGACGTCGCGGTGAACACGCCGCGCCTGATGACCGCGCTCGTCGAGGAGGCGGTGGAGATCGGCGACCTGGTGCGCCTGCTCACCCTGCAGACCGGGGTCTCCTCGATCCTCGAGTTCACGGTGCCCCAGGATTCCCCCCTGGTCGGGCAGCCCCTGAGCTCGGTCGAGCTCCCGCTCGACTGTGCGGTGGTGGCGATCCTGCGTGACGACGTGCCCGTCACGCCGAGCCCGGACGACACCGTGGAGGAGGGCGACGAACTGTTCTTCCTGGCAGCGGTGGCGGCGGAGAACGACCTGCGGAGCGCCCTGGCGGCGCGCAGCCGGCCGGAGGCGGACCCGGCCTCGGCCTAGCGGGCGGGGCCGGACTGCGGGGCGGGGGTTTTCGGTGCGGCCGGCCGGGACACCAGCCACGCGATCCACAACCCCAGCGCGTACAGCGGCAGCCCCATCGCGACGCGCAGCGTGCCGAGGGCGGCGACATTACCGGCCAGGTAGAGCGGCAGCTGGACGGCCAGGCGCAGCGCGAGCACGGAGATGATGATCCACGTCGCCAGCGAGTAGGCCCTCACGCGCAGGGGGTCCTTCCGCCATTCGGTGCCCTCGGACCGGATGAAGCCGAACAGGACGCCTGCGATCGGCCAGCGTACGGCGATTGAGAGGGCCATGGCGGCGATGTACGCGGCGTTGATGTAGAAACCCGGCAGGAAGAAGTCTTCGGCGTTGCCGGTCCGCAGGGCAACGATGGCGCAGAACGCCACGCCGATGAGCCCCGAGAGGGCCTGGGTGAGGGGCCGGCGGGACACCAGCCGGATCACCGAGAAGACCGCGGCGGCGGCGAGGGCGGCCACCAGGGACACCATCAGGTCCCGCGTGATCGTGAACAGCACGGTGAACACCAGTCCCGGCACGATGCTCTCGGAGAGTCCCTGCACCCCGCCCACGGAGGAGAGGACGTCGATGCTGCCGTGGGCCGTTCGCTTCACGCCCGCCCGCGCCGCGTACTGGGACGCAAGGTCCTCCGGCCGTGGCCGGTCCTGGGCGTCGCCGTGCTGGTCCTGCTTCGGGTTCTGGTTCACTCAGGGCTCCTCGGGCCGTCCAATAATTTCATAGCGCGGGTTGTATACGGTCAGCATGCCCTCGACCTGGCTCGCCATGCCTTCGAAGGCCAGTTCGACGCCGGCTTCGATGCCGCGCACTTCACGCTGGCCCATCCACACAAGGCGCACCCGGGTCCCGGGCAGGGGCCCGGCGTCGACCCTCACGATGGCGGAGAAACGCGGCGGCGCGTTCTTCGGCTGGTAGGTGACGGAGTCGATCAGCCCGCGCCCGCGCAGCCGCCCGCGGGCTCCGCGGGCGTTCCCGCCCGCCGGGGGCAGGGACCGGCCGGTGTCAGCCAATCTCGGTGATCTCGGGACCGCGCTGGGGCGCGGTGAGTCCTGGCCGCGCCGGCGCCGCGGGGTTCGGGGTGGGGGACGCGTCCTTGGGCAGGCGCAGCGGCAGGAGCTCGCGCGGGGGAAGCGGGTGGTCGCCGCGGACGACGACGACGTTGCGGAAGAGGGCCTCCACCGGCGCGGCCGCGGCCGCGTTGAGGGCCGCCGGTCCGCCGAAGACGCCGCGCAGGAACCAGCGCGGCCCGTCCACGCCCACGAACCGGGCCACGCGGACGCCGGAGGTTCCGTCGGGCAGCGGGGCGGGCAGCTGGGCGATCAGTTCGGTGCCGAAGGTGCCCTGCCGTTCCTGCACCGTGCCGCCCTGGGACCCCACGGAGAGGCCGATCTGCTGGCGGATTTCGTCCCAGACGCCCTCGGAGCGCGGTGCGGCGAAGGCCTGGAGCTGCAGGGTCGAGCCGCCGAGGTCGAGGGTGACGGCGATGACCCGCTTGGTGCGCTCTTCCACCTCGAGGCGCAGCTGAAGTCCTTCGGCGGCACCGATCTTCAGCGCCCCGAGATCGATGTAGCCCTCGGTCGAGGCCTTCTCGGCCGAATCGAAGGGACCGAGTTCACGCCGCTGTGCCTCGGGGGTCGCCTCCTCCGGCGCCGCGGGGTCGGCGGCTTCGGTCTCGGTTCCGCCGGTGTCTGCTGCGTCGGTGCCCTGGGGCTCCGTCGAACCGTCGTCCTGCTTCTTCTTCTTCAGGCGCCCAAAAACCATTTGTGGGTTCCTCTCCTCGATCTGTCGACGTGGTGTTCGGTTCCGGACGGCGAAGCGCCCGGTCTGGTGGAGGGGCGGCTCAGCCGCCGGTGGCGGGGTTGTGCGCCTCCGGCACCGGGGTGAAGCCACCGGTCGAGCCGAAGCCGCCCGCGCCGCGCACCGATTCGGGCAGTTCCTGGACCTGCACGAAGGACGCCTGCTCGACCCGCTGGATCACGAGCTGCGCCACCCGGTCGCCGCGCGCCAGGTTCACTGTTTCGGAGCGGTCGGTGTTCAGCAGGATGACCTGGACCTCACCGCGGTAGCCGGCGTCGATGGTGCCGGGGGCGTTGACGACGGACAGCCCGTGCCGGGCCGCCAGGCCGGAGCGGGGGTGGACGAAGCCTGCGTAACCGGCGGGCAGGGCGATGGACACCCCGGTGGGCACCAGCCGGCGCTCGCCCGGCGCGAGCGATACGTCGATCCGGCTGCGCAGGTCCGCGCCGGCGTCCCCCGGCTTGGCGTAGGCGGGCGGTTCGAGGGCGTCGTCGAGCATCACGATCTGCACCTGCAGGTCCTGCTGCGGGTCTGGCACGGGTTTCTCCAACCTCTGGTGTGCACCGGTGCCGGCAGCGCCGGCAGCGGTGGGACGTTCGGTGAACTCGGTCGTTCGGTGAACCTGAACTGGTGTTTCTGTCGCTGCGGTGGTTTTGGCGGGGGTGCCGCGGGTGGACTCCGCGGCGGGCAGGGCGGGCCGCCATGCCCGGGCTGATCTTCCACCGCTGCTGCTGCCCCAGCACACCACTTTAGCGCCTCGGGCAGCCGGTGATGGCCCGCTGCCGGGATGAATCCTCTCGGCAAAAGGTGTAAGTGTTAGAGCATGTCGAAAGCCGCAGAAGGGTCCGTGGAGGACACCGTCATCTATTCCGAGCGGCTGTGGCCATCACTCTGGGTCTGGCTGCTGGTGCTGGCCGCCGCCGCGGCGTCGATCGTGACCTTTGCCCCCATCGATGTGTTCATCGGGTTCGCCGCGGCAGCGGTGATCGCACTGGTTTTGGTGACCCTGCTTGTCCTTTCCACCCCGCGGATCGTGGTCACGCCCACGACCCTCACGGTCGGCCGGGCGACGATCGAGCGCCGCTACCTGGGCGCGGTGTCGGCCTACACCGGCGATGAGGCGACCGAGCAGCGCGGCACCGCCCTCAACGGCCTGGCCTACCTCTGCATCCGGGGCTGGATCTCCCCCGTGGTCCGGATCGAGGTCACCGACCCCGAGGACCGCACCCCGTACTGGCTCGCCTCAACCCGCAGGCCCGAGCAGCTCACCGCGGCCCTCCAGGGCTGAGCCGGCTCAGCCTTCGCACTCACTGCAGAACAGCAGACCGTTCTTCTCGCGCGCGATCTGGGAGCGGTGGCGGACCAGGAAGCATGAGGAACAGGTGAACTCGTCGGCCTGCGCGGGCAGGATCTGAACGGTGAGTTCCTCATGTGAGAGGTCGGCCCCGGGAAGTTCGAAGGAATCGGCTGCCTCGGTCTCATCCTCGTCGACCACCGGCGACTGCACGGCGGCGGCCGTGGTGCGCAGTTCCTCGATCGGCTCGGCGGCTGTTACTTCATCGGTGGTGCTCGACGCGTCGTAGTCGGTCGCCATGGTGTTTCCTTCACGCTCCGGTCTTTGAGGCAGCTGCCGGGCCGGTCCGGAAAGCCCCGGCTCGGCCCCGGTGTGCGGGACTTTTACCAGTGCATTCTGCCTCATCGGGGCGGTCCCGGGGCCGCCGCCCGGTGCACGCCGTGTCGGCGCGGCGCGCACCGTGTCGGCCGGAGTGCCCGCGGGGTCGGGCGGCTGCCGTCCGCCGTCGAGCCGCCGCAGGCCAAGAAACCGCGCCACACCACGGGGTGTAGTAGGAATGACGGGCATTCAGTGGCAGAGTTTCGACTAGTAATTACTGTCGGCTGGAGGATTTTAATGCAGGAGCTGCGCCTGGTTGGTGTGGATGGCGATCATCTGCTGTTAAGCGGCGACGGAGGAGCCACGTTTCGTCTGCCGATCGACGAAGCCCTTCGAGCGGCAGCGTCCCGGCAGTCGACGCGGGTCGCTCCGGCCGCCCCGCCCTCGCCGACCGGCCGGACCGGCCCATCGACCCACCTGACGCCGCGGGACATCCAGGCCCGCATCCGCAGCGGTGCGACGGCGCAGGGGATCGCCGAGGAGTCGGGGCTCGAACTCTCCCACATCCTGCGGTACGAGGGTCCCGTGCGCGCCGAGCGCGACTACATGGCCTACCTCGCCCAGCGCGTCGAGGTCGCGGCGCCCCTTCCGTCCCACGACGGCTACCGCTCCGCCTTCGGCGACAACCCGGCCCAGCTCGGTGAAATGGTCGCGTTCCGGCTCGAGGCCTACGGGGTCGACGCCGCGAACATCGAATGGGACTCCTGGCGGCGCACCGACGGCGCCTGGACGGTCGTGGCCCGCTTCGACCTCCCCGAAAGCTCGGCCGTTAACGTCGGCGAGGAACCGCCAGCGCAGTGGACGTTCAACCCCTCCCGCAAGACCGTCGTTAACTCCAACCGGTGGGCGCAGCTGCTGAGCGAACTCGAGCCGCTCGACGGGCCGCTCCCCAACCGCCGGCTCAGCGCGGTCGCCGACCGGGTCTTCGACTTCGAGGCCGAGAAGGCCGAGGAGCCCCCCGTCGAGACCCATGACGACGCCGACGGCTTGCTCGATGTCCTGCGTTCGCGTCGAGGCCAGCGGCTCGGGGCCGATGAGGACAGCGATGACAACCTCGCCGAACTGCTGACCAAGGGAAGCATTCCCGCAGCGCACCCCCGCGACGGCTTCGAGGCCGAGGACGGCTCGCTGCCCCCGGGACTGAGCCTCGCTCCCGCGCCCCGGGAGGGCGGAGAGGACCCCGACCTCCACGCCGACGGCTCGCCCCGGCTCTACCACGGGGTCAGCACCGAGACCCGCGAGATCAGCATCTTCGCCGTGCCGGTCCGCGCCGCCGACGAAGATGGCGCACCCGAATCCCGGGGTAAGGACACCTCCGAGGCTTCCGGGACGCCCGCCGAGGCCGGCCCGGGCGACCGCCGGGAGCAGTCCGGCGATAAGGGCAGGGACGGCGGTGCAGCGGCCAAGGCCGAGGAGCCGGCGGACCGGCGCATCAAGCCCAAGCGCTCAAGCGTGCCCAGCTGGGACCAGATCGTCTTCGGCACCAAGGGCGACTAGCAGGACCCGGTTCGCCCCCAGCGGCGTGCGGTAGGGGTTTAGGGGTTCCAGGACCCGGTCTTTCGCTCAGACCCCGTCGGCTCCGCGAGAGCCCGGCGGTTTCCCAGCCTTCGGTTTCCCAGCCCCCGGCTCCCGGGATGCCCCGGTTCGTAAAAGCCCTGCGGGTCCCGAATTCCCGCCGGCGCCTCAGAGCGTTGCCGGCTCCGCCTCCGGGGCCGGCTCGAACGGCAGGGGCAGTTCGTTGCCCACCAGCGCGTTCGAGGCGCGCGAGGTCTGCCGGCGCATGTGGTGCCTGCGGCACAGCGTCTCGTACTCGGTGACCGGCTCCGCCGCACCGGCGGACCGGGGCGTCTCCCCGACGGTATCGGGATCGGCCGCCGCCTCGACGTCGCCGACGACCATCTGGTCCCCCTCCACGACCATGGTGCCGTCCACGATGCGCGCGTTGTGGGTGGCGCGCTTCCCGCACCAGCACAGGGCCTCGACCTGGAGCACCTGGATGCGGTCAGCAAGCTCCACGAGCCGCTGGGAACCGGGAAAGAGCCTCGTCTTGAAATCCGAGGTGATGCCGAAGGCGAAGACGTCGATGTCCATGTCGTCGGCGATGCGTGCCAGCTGGTCGATCTGGCCCGCGGTGTAGAACTGGGCTTCGTCGCAGATGAGGTAGTCCACCCGGCCGCCCTGCGTGAGCCGGCCGGTCACCTCGCTCCAGAAGTCGGTGTCGGGGTGCACCTCGACGGCGCGGGTCCGCAGCCCGAGCCGGCTTGAAATCATCGACTCGCCCGCCCGGTCATGGGAGCTGAACAGCACGCCCTTCCGGCCGCGGGCGCGGTGGTTGTGCTCCATCTGCAGCGCAAGCGTCGATTTTCCGGAGTCCATCGTGCCGCAGAAAAACAGAAGTTCAGCCATGGTTCGGCCTTTCGGGGGTGGGCTTCGTGCCCCGCCGTGCGGGGACCTTCCGGACGGGTTCGGGCCGGCGCAGCGTCAGCAGCGGCACCTCGCGCTCGGCACGCGTCATTGACCCGTGCTGGCCGATCACCTCGAGGGCGGAGGCGGCGGTGCGCCGGGTGTCGAAGAGGGCGATCGGCTCTCGGGCGGCCACCAGCAGGTCTCCGATCCGCGGCAGCACCGAGGGATCGACGGTGGGCCCGAACAGGCCGGCCTGCACCGCCTCCCCGCGGGTCAGGATCCAGGCCTGGCGTCCGAAGGCCTCCTGCCAGGCCGAGCGCAGCCGCTGCCTGCCGGCGGCGTCCAGGCCGGGTTCGAAGTAGAGGTGGACCATCCGCGGTTCCCCGGCGGTGTGCGCGATCCCGTCGACGAGGGCGGGCCGGGCCGAGTAGTCGAAGCGCTGGCCCTCGGCGACGTCGACCATCCCGTGGTCGGCGGTCAGCAGCAGCAGCGTGTCCGCAGGCATCTGCCGGGCGAGGGACTTCATGGCCGAGTCGAGGTCCTCAAGCCGGTCCGTCCAGTCCGTTGAGGCGCAGCCGTGGCGGTGGCCGGCCTTGTCGAGGTCGTTGAGGTAGAAGTACATGAGCATGGTGTCGGCGCTGGCGAGCTTCTCCGCGGCGCCACGCACCCGTGCCTGGAGTGTGCCGGCGCCAAGGAAGCCTCCGCCGCGCAGCGCCGCGCGGGTCATGGGGGAATCGGCGAAGCGGGACTGGCTGACCGTGACGACCGGAAGCTCGCGGGCGGCGCGTTCGAACACCGTGGGATGGGGCTGCCAGGCGACCGGGTCGACGCCGTCGTCCCAGTTGCCGAGCATGTTGACCACCTTGTCCTGCGCGGGATCGAGCACGTCGTAGCCGACCATGCCGTGCAGTCCCGGCGGCAGGCCGGTGCCCAGGCTCGCGAGGGAGGCCGCGGTGGTCGAGGGGAACGCGGACCCGAGGGTGCGGGCGCCCTCGAGGTGCGTCCGCAGGAACGGGGCGTGGCCTCCGCGCTTCTTCAGCAGGGACAGCCCGAGACCGTCGACCATCACCACGCACGCCCGCCGGGCGGGCGGCAGTCCGAGGGCGTTGTCGAACCCGCCGAGCCCGAGGGCCGCGGCGGCGCTGGTCAGGACTTCCCCGACGGTGCCGGCGCCGTAGGCCGGCGGTGCGGGCAGGGGTTCGAGGTGCGTCGAAAGGCTCGTCACGGACCCTCTACCGCCCGTGGGGGGCCCGGGTGAACCGTCCGGCGAAGCCGGGCTGGCGGCGGCCGCCGCCGTCGGAGGTCAGCACGGCGCCGCCTCCCACGGGGGCGGTGTTCACCTTGCGCAGCGCGCGGGCGAACGACTTCGCGTTCTGGACCGCCTGGACGCCGTCGGCCTCGGCGCTGACGCGCAGCACGATGTCCTCCTGGGCGATCGTGCCGGTGTAGCCGTGGTCGGCGTCGCACTGCGGGTCCCCGCAGGAGGCCGGGCCCATGTCCAGGCGCTGCCCGCCGGACCAGGCAATGGCGAGGGTCATCTCGCGGGCCGGGTCGGAGGGCTTGTAGTCCTGGGGCTGGGCGTAGAGGTAGCTGAGGACGACGGAGCGGATCTGACTCACGGGAACGGACTCGGTGGAGATCTGGGCGGTGACCTGCTCACCGGCGTCGTCGAGCTGCTGGTCGTCGACGTGCGTGATGACCAGCATGTCCTCGGTGAGGACCAGCACGGTGATGTGGCGGTGCACCTCGGTGCGCTCGAAGTGGGTCTCGAGGTGCACAACATGGGAGAGCGGCTCCCGGCCGTCGAGGGCATCGTGGACGACGTCGGCGACCAGCCGTGGGTAGAAGCCCGCGCGCTCAAGTGAGGAATCGAGGTCACGACGCTGCGGGGAGAGCGAAAGGGTCATGCTCCCAGTTTCCCCTACCCGCGTCCGCTCTGCCTAACCGGGCGGCGGGTGCATCCGGTCAGTCCCGCATCGCCCGGCGGGCGCTGTCGGTGCGGTGCCGCGGGTTGCCGACGTCGATGGTGGCGCTGAGGATCGCCAGGCCCGAGGTGGCCACCAGTACGGGGTTGAATTCGAGCAGGGCGATCTCGGGGTGGTTGTCCTTGAGCAGGGCCACCCTCGCCACGAGGTCCTCGACGGCGGCGATGTCGGCCGGGGGCAGGCCCTGGTAGCCGAACAGCTTCCGCGACGCCCGCGGTGCCCGGACCAGGTCGGCCACGTCGACGGTGGTCAGGGGCGGAACGCCGTGGGCCCAGTCGTCGAGCACGTTCACGGCGTCCCCGGCCAGCCCGAAGGACAGCACCGGGCCCAGAAGCGGATCCTCGATCGCGCGCAGGGTGCACGCCTGCCCCGAGGGCGCCATCGACTGCACCTCCATGCCGAAGCTGCCGAAGGGGGCGAGCGCCTTCTCCATCGCGACGATATTGGCCCGCAGCGCCTCGGCGTCCTCGATGCCCAGGCGCACCCCGCCGAGGTCCAGGCGGTGCCTCAGGTGCTCGTCGGTGGTCTTCAGCGCCACCGGCCAGCCGAGCCGGTCTGCGGCCTTCACGGCTTCATCGGCGGAGTCGAACGAGGCCGAGGCCAGCACATCGATCCCGTAGTGGCCGAGGAGGGCCGCACCCTCCTCCGCGCTCAGGCGCGTCAGGCCGACGCCGCTGACCCGGCCGAGGATCCCCTCGAGCTGCTCGGCGGCCGCGTCGTCGTCCGTTCCGGGAAGCTCGGCGAACTCGCCGTGATCCCGGGCGCGCCAGCGGGTGTAGGCGACGACGGCGCCCAGGGCCGCCACCGCGGCCCCGGGGCTGGCGAAGGCCGGAAGTCCACGCTGCAGCCCCGCTCCCGCCCGTGCCTCATCCGCCTGCGGAACCTCCTGCGCCGCCGGGTCCGGCGGAACCGCCGGGGCCGCCGGGTCCGCCGGGGAGGCCCCTACGAGGCTGTCGAGCTGTTGCTGCGGGTCGAGCTCACCGGCGAAGGAGGCCACCACGGGCTTGCCGGCGGCCTCCCCGCAGGCCGAAAGGACGGCGGCGAGCGTCTCGGCGGGCAGGCCGGATGCCGGAAGCGTGGTGACGATCGCCGCATGCACGTCTTGGCGCGCCAGCGCCCCGGCCACCGCGGCCTCGAGGGCCGGCAGGGCGACCGACTGGCCCGCGTCGAGGTCCAGGTCCGCCACGACGGCGGCCACCGTCATCCCCTGGGCGGCCACGGCGTCGGCGAGCACCTTGCCCAGGGCCGCAGAATTCGAGAAGACGGCGATCCCGGGCCCGGCCGGCAGCGGCTGGGAGGCGACGATCGAGGCGACGTCCATCAGCTGCTCCGTGGTTTCCACCCGGATCACCCCGGACTGGCGCAGCATCGCGTCGAGGGCGGCCGGCGGGGCCTGCGTGGTGCGCACCGCGTGCCCGGGCGGCAGCTGCAGGCCCGTCACGGGCGACTTCGCCACGATCACCGGCTTGGTCTGCGCGAGCCGCCGGGCGATGCGGGAGAACTTGCGCGGATTGCCGATTGTCTCGAGGTAGAGCGCCACGGCCGACGTGGCGCCGTCGTCCTCCCAGTACTGCATGGCGTCATTGCCGGAGACGTCGGCCCGGTTGCCTGCGGAGATGATGGAGGAAACCCCGAGCCCGCGCCGGGCCGCGGCCGAGTACAGCAGGACACCGAGGCCGGCGGACTGGCTGAACAGCGCGAGGCCCCCGCGCCGGGGCAGGGCAGGCGCCATCGAGGCGTTGAGGCGCACCGAGGGGTCGGTGTTGACGATCCCCAGCGAGGCCGGGCCCACCACGCGCATTCCCTGCGCCCGGGCCCGGGCCACCAGGGCGCGCTGCCGGGCCAGGCCCTCCGGGCCGTCCTCGGCGTACCCGGAGGTGACCACCAGCAGGCCGCGGACGCCGGCGGCGGCGCATTCATCCACCACTCGATCCACCTGGTCCTTCGGCACGGCGATGACGGCGAGGTCCACCGGGCCGGGGATCTCGCGCACCGAGGCGTAGGAGACCCCGCCGCCCAGTTCGAAGGCCTCGGGGTTCACCGCGTACACGGTGCCGGTGAACCCGCCCTCAGTGATGTGTTCGAGGAGGCCGTAGCCGATGCTCCCCCACCGCCGGCTGGCGCCGATCACCGCGACCGAGGCGGGGCTCATCAGGCCCGCCACGCTGCGGGCCTCCGCCCGGTGTTCCCGTGCCTCCATCACCGCGCGGGACTTCCGCGTCGCGTCGATGTCGAAGCGGAGCTCGACGACGCCGTCATCGAAGTGGCGCTCGACCTCGTAGCCGGCCTCGGCGAAAACAGTGATCATCTTGCGGTTCTCCGGGAGCACCTCGGCGGAGAAGCGCCGGATGCCGTTCTCCCGGGCTGCCGCGGCGAGGTGTTCGAGCAGGATCGAGCCGACCCCGCGGCCCTGGTAGGCGTCCGAAACGTTGAACGCGACCTCCGCCTCGGTGGGATCGTCCAGCCGGTCATAGCGGCCGATCCCGATGATGTCCGCGCCCCGGGTGATGACGAACGCCACCCGGTCGTGGTGGTCCACCTCGGTGAAGCGCTTGAGCTCCTTGGCGCTCAGCGTGGCCTTGTAGGTGAAGAACCTCAGGTAGATCGAGTTCTCCGACTGCCGGCCGTGGAAGGCCTGGACGGCGTCCGCATCCGAGGGCGCGATGGGCCGCAGATGGCCCGTCCCGCCGTCGCGCAGCACGACATCGGCTTCCCAATATTCGGGGTAATGTCCGTCGGCCACCATAGACTCAGCGTAGTGGGCAACGTCGGCGCGCGTCTGTAGCGCGTCCGGGCCCGCCCATGAAATGCCCGCAGATCCAAGTTGAGGAACCCCCACCGCTATGGCCAGGCGCCAAAAAACAGCTCCGCCCGAAGACTTCACCGAGAACATCATCGACATCGATGTCGAGTCCGAAATGCAGGACTCGTTCCTCGAGTACGCCTATTCGGTGATCTACTCGCGCGCGCTCCCCGACGCCCGCGACGGCCTGAAGCCGGTGCAGCGGCGCATCCTGTACATGATGACCGACATGGGCCTGCGCCCCGACCGCGGCCACGTGAAGTCCGCCCGCGTCGTCGGGGAGGTCATGGGCAAGCTGCACCCGCACGGCGACGCGGCAATCTACGACGCGATGGTCCGCATGGCCCAGGACTTTTCCCTGCGCCTTCCCCTGATCGACGGCCACGGCAACTTCGGCTCCCTCGATGACGGCCCCGCCGCCCCGAGGTACACCGAGGCCCGGCTCGCCGCCCCGGCGCTGAGCCTCACCGACCACCTCGACGAGGACGTCGTCGACTTCGTGCCGAACTACGACAACCAGCTGATGCAGCCGGAGGTCCTGCCCGCGGCGTTCCCGAACCTGCTCGTCAACGGCGCCAACGGCATCGCCGTCGGCATGGCCACCAATATGGCCCCGCACAACCTCGGCGAGGTCATCGCCGCGGCCCGCCACCTGATCGCCCATCCCGACGCCGGGCTCGACGACGTGATGCGCTTCATCCCCGGGCCTGACCTGCCCAGCGGGGGCAAGATCGTGGGCCTGGCCGGAGTCCGCGACGCGTACGCCACCGGGCGGGGCTCCTTCAAGACCCGGGCGAAGGTGGAGATCGAGCAGCTCTCGGCCCGCCGCACCGGCCTGGTCGTCACCGAGCTTCCCTACACCGTGGGTCCCGAGAAGGTTATCGAGCGGATCAAGGACGCGGTCACGTCCAAGAAGCTCCAGGGCATCTCCGACATCGTCGATCTGACCGACCGCATGCACGGGCTGCGCCTGGTCATCGAGCTGAAGAACGGCTTCAACCCCAACGCCGTCCTCGCCCAGCTCTACCGGCACACCCCGATGGAGGACTCCTTCGGGATCAACAACGTGGCACTGGTGGACGGCCAGCCCCGCACGCTGGGGCTGCTCGAACTCCTCCAGGTGTACGTCGACCACCGCATCCTCGTGGTCCGCCGGCGCACCGCGTACCGGCTGGGCCGCAAGAA
>NZ_CADCTE010000033.1 GCF_902805515.1 uncultured Arthrobacter sp.
ACGACCCCGGCGCGCGCCTCCGTGTCGTAGGCATACACCTTCCGCCCGCCGATCCACACGCCCAGGGCCCGCTGCATCACATCGAGCGGGTCGCCGCTCCACAGCACGACGTCGGCGTCCTTGCCCACCGCGAGCGAGCCGAGCCGGTCCGCGAGTCCGAGGACCTTCGCCGGGTTGAGGGTGATCGAGCGCAGGGCCGTGGTGCGGTCGAGGCCTTCCTTCATGGCCAGGGTGGCCTGGTGCACCAGGAAGTTGATGGGGATGACCGGGTGGTCGGTGATGATCGAGATTTCGACGCCGGCCGCCGCGAGCTTGCCCGGGTTCGCCAGCGACCGGCCCCGCAGCTCCACCTTGGACTTGGTGGTGAACAGCGGACCGATCAGCACCGGCGTGCCGCGCTCGGCCAGCACGTCGGCCAGCAGGTGGGCCTCGGTGCCGTGGTCGAGCACCAGGTCGTAGCCGAACTCGTCCGCGAGCCGGAGAGCGGTGGCGATGTCGTCGGCCCGGTGGGCGTGCTGCCGCCAGGGGATCTCGCGGCGCAGGACCATGGCGAGGGCCTCGAGGTGCGGGTCCCGGGCGTTCTCGTCGTCCTTGCCCAGGTAGTTCTGGGCGTCCTTGAACGCCTTGCGGATGATCAGGGCGGTGCCGAGGCGGGTCGAGGGCGTCTTGTCCTTCCCGCCGTACACCCGCTTGGGGTTCTCGCCCAGGGCGGACTTCAGGCCGCTGGGGGAGCGGAGCAGCATTTCCTCGATGTACCGGCCGTGGGTGTGGATGGCGACGGCGAGCCCGCCGATCGGATTGCCCGAGCCGGGATTGACGTTCACGGTGGTGATGCCGCCGGCCAGGGCGTCGTCGAAGCCGGGGTCGTACGGGTTGATGGCGTCGAGCACCCGCACCCCTGCCATCACCGGGTCGGTCATCTCGTTGGTGTCGTCGCCGGCCGAGCCCTCGCCCTCCTCGTGGGTGCCCAGGTGGACGTGGGCGTCGACGAAGCCCGGCAGCAGCCACTTGCCGGCCGCATCCAGGGTCTCCATCCCGGACGGTGCCTCGACGCCGGCGCCGAGGGCGGTGATCTTTCCGCCCTCGAGGACGACCGTCCCGTCGAAGGGCTCGCCCTCGATCGGCACGACATGGGCGTTGAGGATGGCCAGGGCCGGCGCGGGCGCCGTGCCGGAGGTTCGAGGGGTGGTCATGAGGGGACCTTTCGCGCTCGTCGATGGTCTCCCCAATCTACCCGGAGGGCGCCCTGTCCAGAGCCGACCTGCGGCGCCCGGACGCATAGGATGACGGCATGAGCCAAGGGAGAGTCCTCGCCGTCTGCCTCGTCCACGGGCTGCTGCCGACCCGCGACACCGTCGGCGTGAGCGCCATCGACAAGCGCGCCGTCGCCGGGGCGGTGAAGGTGCACCCGCTGGGGCTGACCGGCGACCTTCAGGCCGACCGCAAAAACCACGGCGGCCCCGCCAAGGCCGTGTACGCCTACGCCCAGGAGGACGCCGACTACTGGAGCGGCGAGCTTGGCCGCTCGATCGAGCCCGGACTGTTCGGGGAGAACCTGAGGCTGGCGGGAATCGATGCCAGCAACGCGGTGATCGGAGAACGGTGGAGCATCAACGGCGTGGAGTTCGAGGTGACGATGCCGCGGATCCCCTGCGGCAACTTCGCCCGGCACCTGGGCGAGTCCGGCTGGATCCGGCGCTTCACCGCCGCAAACCGTCCGGGAGCCTACCTCCGGGTGGTGAAGGGCGGGTCGGTGCAGGCCGGAGACGCGGTCGCCGTCACCTCGCGCCCGGCCCACGGAGTGACCATCGCCCAGGTGGCCGGAGGGCTCGACGCCGCAGCCGGTGTGCGCCTGCTGGAGGCCGGCGCGCAGGAGCTCATCCTTGCCCCGCAGGTCCGCAGGGCGGCGGTGCAGGCCCTCGCCGGCGCCTGACGTGCCCAACGTCACCCGCACTTCCAGGCCCGAACGGCAGGGGCCGGGGCCCGCATGCGGTAGGATTGAAACATCCCCCACACCGGTATTCCCTTAATTTCCGTCCTGTCAGACGGATAGGTTGTGTTGGGGCTCGTCGAGATTTTCCGCGAGCAGATTCATCAGGGAGCGCCGGCTAGAAGAAAACGTCACACATTCCAGCTCTTGGAGCAGGAAGCCCAGTTGTGACGGGAAGTCCTGCCGCGGGATTGAAACAGTGCCGGATTTCGTTGTAAGCACGGCACCAGTTGGCTTCCGCCTTCCGGGCCGTCCGGCATCTACCTGAAGGTCTTTCCTCCATGCCTGAAAATCTGTCCCCCGAAATCTCCGAGAACCTTGACGCCCCGGCTGCCGATGACGCCGGAGAGCTGCTGTTCACCGACCTCAACCTCGACGCCCGCGTCCTCGCCGCACTGACCGACGTCGGCTACGAGAAGCCCTCACCCATTCAGGCCGCCACCATTCCGGTCCTGCTCGAGGGCCGCGACGTCGTCGGCCTGGCCCAGACCGGCACCGGAAAGACCGCAGCATTCGCGGTTCCCGCGCTGTCGAAGATGGCCGAGCTGGCCGACATCAACGGTGTCAGCAAGAACACCCAGGTCCTGGTCCTCGCCCCGACCCGCGAGCTCGCGCTCCAGGTCGCCGAGGCGTTCACCTCCTACGCCCGCCACATGGACGGCTTCACCGTGCTGCCCGTCTACGGCGGATCCCCCTACGGACCCCAGCTTGCGGGCCTGCGCCGCGGCGCCCAGGTTGTCGTCGGCACCCCCGGCCGCGTCATCGACCACATCTCCAAGGGATCCCTCGACCTGTCGGCCCTCGAATACGTCGTGCTCGACGAGGCCGACGAGATGCTCCGCATGGGCTTCGCCGAGGACGTCGAGCAGATTCTCTCCTCGACCCCCGCCGAGAAGCAGGTGGCGCTGTTTTCCGCCACCATGCCCCCGGCCATCCGGCGCATCGCCAAGAAGTACCTGAACGATCCGGCCGAGATCGCGGTCAAGGGCAAGACGACCACCGGCACCAACACGCGTCAGCGCTACCTGCAGGTCATGGGCCCCCACAAGCTCGACGCCATGACCCGCATCCTCGAGGTTGAGGACTACGACGGCATCATTGCCTTCGTCCGAACCAAGATGGCGACCGAAGACCTGGCGGACAAGTTGCGTTCACGGGGCTTCTCGGCCGCAGCCATCAACGGAGACATTCCCCAGCAGCAGCGTGAGCGCACCGTCGAGGCCCTGCGCGAGGGAAAGATCGATATCCTCGTGGCCACCGACGTCGCCGCCCGCGGGCTCGACGTCGAGCGCATCTCGCTCGTCGTCAACTACGACATTCCGCACGACACCGAGTCCTACGTCCACCGCATCGGCCGCACCGGCCGGGCCGGGCGTTCGGGTGACGCGATCCTGTTCATGACCCCGCGTGAGAAGTACCTGCTCCGCTCCATCGAGAAGGCGACCCGCCAGCCGGTCGAGCAGATGCAGCTTCCCTCTTCGGAGACCATCAACGAACTGCGCCTGAACAAGTTCGCCGAGAAGATCACCAAGACCCTCGCCAGCGAGGACGTCTCGGCGTTCCGTGACCTCATCGCGAGCTACGAGCAGGAGCACAACGTTCCGGCCGCGGAGATCGCCGCTGCGCTGGCCGTCATGGCCCAGGGCGGCAACCCGCTGCTGGTCAAGGACATCCCGGTGGCTCCCGCCGGGCAGCGTGAGCGCTCGGAGGGCCGCAAGGACGCCTTCGGCTCCCGCGGGCCGACGCGCACCCTCACCGAAGGCAATGCCACCTACCGGATCGCCGTCGGACGCCGCCAGCGCGTCATGCCCGGCTCCATCGTGGGTGCCATCGCCAATGAGGGCGGGCTCTCCTCCTCGCAGATCGGCGGCATCGACATCCGCGCCGACCACACCCTCGTTGAGCTCCCCGCGGATCTCTCCAAGGATCAGTGGCGCGCCCTGTCGAAGACCCGCATCGGCGGTGAGCTGATCCACCTCGAGCTCGACAAGGGCCGCAAGCCCAACCGCGAGCGTCCGGCCGGCGAGTTCAAGAAGCCCTTTAAGAAGGAATTCAACAAGGACTCGAAGGACTTCAAGAAGCGCGATGGCGACACCCGGTTCTCCAGCGACAGCGCGCGCAAGCCGCGGACGGGCAAGGCTGCCGGAGCCGGTCTCGGCCGCTCCAATGCGCAGTCCGACCAGTGGTGAAAATCACCTAGGCTAACCCCTTCGGATCCCCGCCACGGCGGGGATCCGAAGCGAAATCAGGGGTCCGCACGCCAGGGCGGTTGTTGATTTCGCACAGCGGCTCGGAACTGGTAAAGTTTCTTGTCGTTGCCCCCCTAGCTCAGTGGTAGAGCGCGTTCT
>NZ_CADCTE010000034.1 GCF_902805515.1 uncultured Arthrobacter sp.
TCGGCCGAGTGGGCGACGGAGGACCAGTCGGACAGTTCGGCCAGCCGTCCTTCAAACGCGGTGCGAATAGCCTGCTCGACCTGGGCTCCGAGGATGATGCGGGCAGGGGGCGTCTGGGCTTCGACGACGGTCGGGATGGTTGCCGCGGCCAGGACTGGATCCACCCCGGATCCGGCCGGCGGGTTGGCGATGGCCCGCTGGACCTCACCCACAGTGCCGTCGTAGGTTCCGGTGACTTCGGTGAAGGCGAGGTTGGAAAGGACCGCGGTTTCGGTGGCGCTGGGTGCAACCATGGTCACCTTGATGCCCAGGGGAGCCACCTCCTGGAGCAGGGCCTCCGAGAGGCCTTCCACAGCGAATTTGGTTGCCGCAAGCAGCCCGACGCCCGATGGGCGAATTGTCCGTGAAGGGAGGATCCCTGCAGGATGTGCCCGGATCCTTGGGCCCGCAGGACCGGCAGGGTGGCGCGCAGGACGTTCAGTACGCCGAAGACGTTGGTATCGAAGATCGCCCGCGCTTGGGCGTCGGAGTCCTCTTCGACGGCCCCGAAAAGCCTGTAGCCGGCATTGTTGGCGACGACGTTAATAGAGCCGAACCGGTCCACGGTGCGTTGCACCGCGTCGGCGACCGACTGCTCGTTGGTGACGTCGGTGTTCTGCAGCAGCAACTGGGCCGAGTATTCTTCCTGGAGCTCCGAGAGGGGCTCGGTCCTGCGGGACAGCGCCGCGACATTTTCGCCCCGGCGCAGGGCCAGGTGATTGTGTTCGACAACACCGGCGTGGCCTCCAGCACCGGCACGACGCCGGACACCGTCGAGGAAATGACCGCCGACGCCGTCGCCTTCATCAGCGCCCTGGGTCTTACCGAGGTGGACCCCTTCGGATTCTCACTCGGAGGGTTCATTGCCCAGCATCTTGCCCTCACCAGCCCGTCGCTCGTGCGTCGGCTCGTGCTCGCCGGCACCGGCCCCCAGGGCGCCCCCGGCATGGCCCGCTGGTCAGAGGAAGTCGTGTCATACCTTTAGGTTCGAGACGCACTGGGCGAACTGTGGTCCGATCGGCGTCCGTCAGGTGAGGGGGATGACGTCGTAGGTGTGGCCTGCTGCGCGCAGCCGGTCCACCAGGATGCCGCCGAGGGCGGTCGCCGGGGTCAGCGACCCTGCGGCGGGCGGCAGGCGGTCCCCGTCGAGGGCAAGAGAGAGCGCTGTCTCACCGGCCATCACGGCGGTGGCGGTGTATCCAGGGTCCCCGGGCCCGGCTGCGACGGTCCGGTACCGCCGGCCGCTCTCCGTCGAAGCAGTCACCTGGGAGGAGAACCAGCCTGAGCGCCGCGCGGCTTCGCTCGGGCCCGCACCGGGCGACGGAAGGACGCGGTCCAGTAGTTTCCTCGTGGGGGGTAGGGCCAGTGCGGCTCCGGACACCCGTAGGCCGATCGCCGTCGCTCCGGCGATGACGGCGCCGGCAGGCCCCCGCCCCATACCCATCACCTCGCCGTACCGCAGGGACCGGCCGTAGGCCCAACCCTGCAGGGCGTTGCTGCGACGCACGATCCGCGTGTTCGCTGACGCCATGATGAAGGGCGCGGTCCGCAGGCCGTCCTCCGCACGGCCGACCCACCCCAGGTCCGCCGGCTGCCGGGTCGAGGGCTCCGCCGTCCGGCCCGGACTGAGGGAGTAGGGATCGCGTGCGAGCGATCGCAGCACAGGGTCCGACCGCATGCCGTCGAGCTGGCCACGCATGGACGCGATGGTGCCGCCGCTGAAGCCACCCTTGGCCCTGGCGACGAGCTGCACCTCGGTCAGTCCGCCCGCGCCGTCGGCCTGCGCGGCGCGGTGTAGGAGGAGCACCGCGAGGTCCGACGGGACGGAATCGTAGCCGCACGCATGGACAATCCTGGCACCGGTAGCCCTTGCCAGGGCGTCGCAACGGTCGATGGCTTCACGGACGAAGGACACCTCGCCCGCCAGGTCCCCGTAGTGGGTGCCGGTGCGGGCACACGCCTCGACGACAGACAGTCCGTACTTCGCGTAGGGACCTACCGTGGTGAAGAGAACCCTGGTGCCCGCGGTCAGCGCAGCAAGCGAGTCAGGGTGATCCGAGTCGGCCTCGATGAGGGCCCAGTTGTGTGCGGCGACGGGCAGCCTGGACCGTACGGCCTCGAGCTTCACTCTCGATCTCCCGGCGAGCCCAACGCGCAGGTCCGGCGGAGCATGGACCGCAAGATATCCGGCGATCAGTTCACCGACGAAGCCGGTCGCGCCGAAGAGGACGAGGTCGTGGTCGCGCGCTGGGGCCTCCATGCCAGCAGTCTTCCATGGCAGCGGCCGGACCGGCGCCGCGAAGTGCCTACCTCTCCTGCAGCTGAAACGCCCCGTCCCACCGAAACCTTGCGCTGCCGGTAGCGTGGCTGAATGGCACATAGGAGTCGGAGGAGTGTACTTACCCCCCAGCAGGATGATTTTCCCCGCTGGTACCAGGACGTCTTGGAGAAGGCTGAGCTGGCCGAGAACGGTCCGGTGCGCGGCACGATGGTGATCCGACCGTATGCCTACGGGCTCTGGGAGCGGATGCAGGCAGAGGTCGACGGGCGCATCAAGGCGACCGGAGCCGAGAACGTCTATCTGCCCCTGTTCATCCCGCAGTCCTACCTAGAACGGGAGGCCGAGCATGTCGAAGGTTTCAGCCCCGAACTCGCCGTAGTCACGCATGCGGGCGGCAAGGAGCTGGCTGAGCCTGTCGTTGTCAGGCCAACGAGCGAAACCCTGTTTGGCGAGTTGATGTCCAAGTGGATCCAGTCCCATCGAGATCTGCCCATGTTACTGAACCAATGGTCGAATGTTGTGCGTTGGGAGATGCGGCCCCGCCTGTTCCTGCGTACGTCGGAGTTCCTTTGGCAGGAGGGCCATACCGCGCATGCCACCAGTGAGGATGCGAACGCTTACGCGCTGCGAATCCACGTAGATGTGTATCGCGATTTCTTGCAGAACGTTCTCGCAATCCCCGTGCTCGTCGGTGTCAAGTCCCGGCGCGAGCGGTTCGCGGGGGCAATCAACACGATGACCTGCGAGGCCATGATGGGCGATGGCAAGGCGCTCCAGATGGCTACAAGTCACGAGTTGGGGCAGAACTTCGCGAAGGCATTCGACATCACCTTTGCCAGCAGCTCAGGAAAGGTCGAACCGTGCTGGACGACGTCGTGGGGCTCCAGCACGCGGATGGTCGGGGGGCTGATCATGGCACATGGCGATGACCAAGGAATCCGCCTGCCGCCCCGCGTCGCACCGGTGCAGGTAGTTGTCCTCGCGGTGAAAGACGACGAGCGGACCATGACGATTGCTTCCTCGGTCGTCCGCGAACTGATCACGGCAGGAGTGCGTGCCCGGCTCGACAATCGGACAACGCAGGGCTTCGGTCGGCGTACCACAGAGTGGGAGCTCAAGGGTGTCCCGGTGCGCCTGGAGGTCGGTCCCCGAGATCTCGAATCGGGCCAAGCGACGGTCGTGCGACGCGACATCGGCACCAAGGAAGCGGTCACGCTTGACGCGATCAGCACAACCGTTGTCGCTCTGCTGGAGAGCATGCACACGGAGATGATGGAGGCCGCCCGCCAGCGACTGACGGACCGCACCGTTCAAGCTGCGTCCGTAGCTGAGGCCCTCGACGCTGCCAAGACAGGATTTGCGCGAATCCCATGGGAGCAACTCGGTGAGGAAGGCGAGGACGCACTCAACCGCGAGGCTGTAAGTGTCCGCTGCCTGCAGACCCGGGAAGGAACAGTGCCAGGCGGCGGAGACCCCGCCTCCGATCTCATAGCGATTGTCGGCCGGAGTTATTGACGAATCGCGAAGCGACTAAGGACTGACAAACCGGCGCAACTAGCGCGGTCGGATGCCGGACCTGGTCGCTGGGTTGTGGTTTTCCTGGGGCGGGATGGTTCCGTTCTCGCCTGAAGCCCAGACTGGGGAATCGACATCACCGTGGCGATCGCACCGTGTCATTTCGAGAGGTTTGCGTGGATCGCGATCAGTGCCAGGTCAAGGAGCGGTGTGGCTTGCTGCAGTGCCTGGGCGCGCAGCGCATAGTCCCCGAGGATGTGATCGGCCTCCGAGGGCAGTCCCGCCGCAAGGTCGCGGTACAGCGATGTGGTGAACGACGATCCCGGTTCGGTCAGCAGGGCCACTGCCTGCCGGTGCGCCGGATCCGACACGGGGTGTCCTGCCCGTGCAGCGACGGCCTCGAGTTCCTCGATCGCTGCGCGGATCGCGCCCTCGCCGCCGGCGGCGAGAACCCGGCCGATGGGGGCACGGAACAGGCAGTTGATGACGCTGGCAGCGGCGATGAATGCCCACTTGTCCCAAAGAGCGCCCATTACGTCGTCGGTGACGGAGAAGTCGATGCCCGGAACGTCGAGTGCCTTCAGGATGTCGTCCGGAACCGGAGCGTCTGTCAGGGAGCCCACCATGAGCGAGTTCATCGGCGTCTTCTGGTGGACGACGTCCCCGTCGAGGGTCGCCACGATGCGGGCCAGACCGCCCAGTACCCGTCCGGGATACGCCCCTTGGAGCTGGTCGATATGCGCCATGCCGTTGAGGATCGGAAGGATGCGGGTGCGCTCTCCAATGAATGGGTGGACGTCGGAGATCGCGGCGGAGAACCCGGTCGCCTTAACCGTGATGAGCACGAGGTCGAAGGCCGACGGGGTATCGGCGCCCGTGATGACCTGTACGGGATGGGTTCGGTCGGCGTCGGGGGACACGAACCGTAGACCGTCCCGGCGCAGCGTGTTGGCTTTGCGTTCTCGGACGAGGTAGGTGACGTCCCGTTCTGCTTCCTGCAACAGGGTTCCGAACGCACCACCCGTGGCCCCGGCCCCAACAATAAGTATGCGCACTAGAACTCCATATCATTTGCAACAAACTGCCAGCGCGGACGGGAAGCACGCGCGGCGGCTACCCAGCTTCTTCACCCATCTTGCCTCAACCGGCGACGTGGACTGGCCCTGCTGGTGGTTGCCAGTGCCCAGCTGATGCTGGTGCTCGACGACTCAATCGCGAACATCGCGCTGCCGTCGATCCACAATGAGCTCGGAATCACTCCCGCAAGCCTGCCCTCGGTGATCAACGCCTACATCCTGGCGTTCGGTGGCTTATTGCTGTTCGGCGGCAGGCTCGGTGACCTCCTCGGCCGCCGCAGGGTCCTGCAGATCGGCATCGGCTTGTTCACGCTGTCATCCCTTGTTGCAGGACTCGCCCCGGCCGGCCCGGTTCTGGTAGCCGCGCGCGGTCCAGGGACTTGGTGCGGCACTCACCGCGCCGAACGCGCTTGCGCTGATTGCCACGACCTTCCCTGCCGGTGGGGCACGGAACAAGGCGCTGGCCCTGTATGGGGCGATGTCCGGACTCGGCGTGACCGTGGGACTGCTTCTTGGCGGCGTGCTGACCGGAACGTTTGGCTGGCGGTGGCGCCGCGATCCTGTGGCTGTCGACCATCAGCCCGGACTCCGGCTACCTAGAGCACCTTATGGGCGGCATTTTCGCCGTCGCCTTCGGATTCGGGCTGAGCTTCGTGCCCCTCACCCTCACGGCCGTCACCGACGTCCGCCCCGAAGACCCGGGCATCGCTTCGGCACTGCTCAATGCGGCACAACAGATCGGCGTTGCCGTCGGCATCGCGGCACTGTCGACGATCAGCGTCACCACCACAGAAGGCCGGCTGCCGGGCGCCCTGGCCAACCTTCACGAGGCCCACGCAGCAGGCGACACCGGTGCGGTGTCCGCTGTCAGCCAAGCCATCGTCGACGGTTATGCTACGGCCCTCAGTAGCGGAGCGCTCATCCTCGCCGCCGCCGCACTCATCGTCACCGTCATGGTCACCGCCCGCCCACAGAACCAGCGCCAGCGGAACGTCAGCAGCTTCCCGAGGGCCACCGCCTCAGCCCCCTGTCTATCCAGACCGGGTCGATGACCTGCCGGCTAATCCTCAGGCCGCGGTCGCGCAGTACCTGACTGATGCGTGCGAGTGCTTCGGTGCGCAGCTGCAGCGGGAAGTCGATGCCGCTGGACAGGGAGCAGGTGATGGA
Organism: uncultured Arthrobacter sp.; assembly: GCF_902805515.1. Classification (GTDB taxonomy): domain Bacteria; phylum Actinomycetota; class Actinomycetes; order Actinomycetales; family Micrococcaceae; genus Arthrobacter_D. Next base: position 6,079 of record NZ_CADCTE010000034.1, read on the forward strand.
CCGTGCAACCAATTGTGTTGCCACAGCCATAATCCAGGGAGGGTCAGTTGGGCAAATGTGCAGGCAGGGGAAATGTCACACCAGTGAGTTCCTCGGAAACGGCCCAGAGGCGCTGGTGGGTGATCCGGTCGTGGGATTCGGTGCTGGAAGAAACCAGCTTCGGATATCCCCGCACCTCACCCCGGCCGCCGGGACCGTAGTACTGGCCGCCGATCACGGTGGGATCGGTAGCGGCACGGACGGTAGGCAGGGCGCCCATCTCAGCCTTCTGACTGATCAGCGGAGCGAGCCAGCTCAGCGGCACCCGAAGCGCTGCAGGTGAGTTACGCATCAGTTCGGTATTGGATACACCGGGGTGCGCGGCCACCGCCACCGTCGTGCCATGCGGTGCGAGCCGGCGCTGCAGTTCGTAGGTGAACATCAAGTTGGCGAGCTTCGCCTGGCCGTAAGCTCCGATGCGGTTGTAGGAATGCTCCCACTGCAGGTCGTCGAAGTGGATAGCGGCGCGGATGCGGTGCCCGACGCTGCTGACCGTCACGACGCGGGAGCCGGGGACGGGAAGAAGCCGGTCCATCAGCAGGCCGGTGAGTGCGAAGTGGCCGAGGTGATTGGTGCCGAACTGCAGCTCGAACCCGTCGGCGGTGGTCCGCTTCGGGGTGTACATCACGCCGGCATTGTTGATGAGAAGGTCGATGCGCGGGTGGGCGGCGCGCAGCTCGGCCGCAGCGGACCGGATCGATTCCAGCGAGGTCAGGTCGAGCGTCTGGACGCTGACGTCGCCGGCGATGCGGGCGGCTGCCTGCTTGCCCTTCTTGACGTCGCGCACCGCCAGGACCACCGCCGCGCCGCGCTCTGCGAGCATTCGGGCGGTTTCGAAGCCCAGCCCGGTGTTGGCCCCGGTCACGATGGCCACGCGGCCGCGCTGATCGGGAATATGTTGTTCAGTCCAGGTGTCGTTCATCATGCTCCTAAGAAACTGTCGGTCTGTTATTGGTACCAACGTAAGGGACCGGTGGTCTGATGTCAAGGGACCGGCGGTCTTTAAGTTAGGCTGACAGCATGACTTTCCAGCGCGCCCGAAACGAAGAGCAACGGGAGGTGCGTCGTCGGGCGATCCTGGACACGGCGGCGGCGATGCTCAACGAGATGCCCGTGGCCGACCTGAGCCTGAACGAGCTCAGCCGGCGGGTAGGCCTGGCCAAGTCCAACGTTCTGCGGTACTTCGAGTCGCGCGAGGCGGTGCTGCTCGAACTGCTTGATGACTTCCTGGCAAGCTGGCTTGTCGACCTGACTGAAGAGCTGGCCGCGGGCATCGATGCGCACGCGGCGCCGGAGGTACGAGCGGGCCAGCTGGCCGACATCCTCAGCCGCTCCTTGGCGGATCGGGCAGTGCTGTGTGACCTCTTCGGTGCGCAGGGAGGTGTCCTGGAGCACAACGTCTCGGTCGAGGTGGTCAAGCGGCACAAGCGGTCCTCTCTCGCGAAGCTTGCGACCATGTCCGAGCTCCTGCGCGCGCACGTGCCCGAGCTCGGCGACGGCGCACAACTGTTCTGCCTGATGTGTCTCGTCACGGCGGGCGCCCTGTCGTCCTACGTCCCTCCGCCGCCCAGCCTCCTCGCCGCCTTTGCGGAGGATCCCTCACTCGGCGTACTTCACCTGAACCTGCGGGATGCCCTGCAGGATGCCTTCATCGCGACGCTCGTAGGTGTGCTGCCGCGCTCCTGAACCTTCCGGATGCAGGATGATCGGCATTCTGCTGCTCCCTCACACAACCTATGGAGTGTAGGTTTTGCCCTACACCCCGTAGGATGTGTATGTGCCCAGATCGAATCTCTCCTCCGATGTTGTTATCTCAGCTGCTGCAACGCTCGCTGACCGCACTGGTTTTGACGCTGTTACCGTAGCCGCCGTCGCGCGACACCTTGGTGTGCAGCCGGCAAGCCTTTACGAGCATGTCAAAAGCCGTGATGCGCTACTCGATGCAGTTCACCGGCTCGCGCTGGGCGAACTGGGTTCGCGAGTCAGTGAGGAACTGGCTGGCCGCTCGGGGAAAGCCGCACTTCAAGGCCTCGTCGATGCCTACCGGAACTTTGCAACCCAGCGCCCTGGAGCGTGGGCGGCACTTCAACGGGTTGCTTCACCGGACACCGCGCGCTCCCCAGAAGCGGCACGGGTGGCAGCGCTGATGCTTGCTGTGATCCGCGGCTATCCGGTGCCGGAGCCGGCGCTCGTGCACGCTGCGCGTCTGATCGCAGCGACGGTGAGGGGATTCCTTGTCCTGAGCGAGTCCGATGCGTTCAACCATCGCCCGGACGGGCAAGACGAATCCTGGCTTGCCGCCGTCGACGCCCTCGATCGTGCCCTCAGTACCTGGCCTTCCGAAGGGACTCCATCATGATGCTGTCCACTGCTCTTACGGCTGATCTCATTCACGGCATCGCCGAGTTGGAAAAAACCGACCGCGGCGTCCTCCCGCATCGACTGCCCTCCTGGGTGCGACACCGGTTCCCCGACCCGCAGTTGCTGGCTATGGAACGCCAGCCCTCCGGCGTGCACCTCACGTTCACGACCACGGCTTCCCGCATTGAGCTCATCACGCACCCGAGTCGCGTCGCTTATCGTGGCGCCGACCGTCCGCGCGGTCGCGTCGATGTCGTTATCGACGGAATGCTTCACGCTCGTGATGAGCTCAGCGGAGGTGATTGTCTGGAGATCGACCTTCAAACCGGTTCATCGAGCGCTCACTCTGGCCCCGATCACGCCACGGTCATATCTGGACTCTCCACTGACCTCAAGGGGGTGGAAATGTGGCTTCCGCACAACGAGTCACTCGAGATCATGGCCCTGCGCACTGACGCGCCGGTCCATACCGACGATCGGGCGGGCAAGATATGGCTGCATCATGGCAGCTCAATCAGCCACGGCTCCAACGCACTCGCTCCGACCGAGATTTGGCCTGTCGTTGCTGCACGCACAGCGGGAACCGTGGAGCTGCGCAATTTGGGGTTCGGCGGCAGCGCCCTGGTCGACCCGTTCCTGGCCCGCGTCATTCGCGATGCACCTGCCGACTTCATTAGCGTGAAGCTCGGCATCAACGTCGTAAATCTCGATTCCATGAGACTGCGTTCCTTCGTGCCCGCCGTTCACGGTTTCCTCGACACGATTCGAGATGGTCACCCCGAAACGCCGTTGCTGCTGGTGTCGCCGCTTTTCGCAGGCATCCATGAGAGCACTCCTGGGCCGCTTGCGGTGGACCCGGCGTCCTTGGGTACGGACCACGTGCAATTCATCGCCACCGGCGCGCCAGGCGATACCGCGCAGGGGCGGTTATCTCTCGAAATTATCCGCGATGCGCTCCGCACCATCTCCAGAGACCGAGAGGATGACGCGAACCTCTACTACCTCGACGGGCTTGACCTGTATGGGCCCGAGGACGGGGTTGCTTTGCCGCTTCCTGATGGTCTACACCCAAATGTCGAGGCTCATGACCTGATCGGCCGCCGGTTTGCTGATCGCGTCTTTGGATCAGGAAGGCCTTTCGCGACACCATGACCAAAGGACGCCAACACAAGGACCAAAGGACGCCGACACAGCAATCCCACTGCAACCGAAGCGGGCCCGGCAGGGCTACCCATCAGTAGGTCTGACGTGAAGCGTTTCGAGTAACGCTTCGATCGCGCTCACCACGGCTTCTGGGCTGCTCAACAGTCCCAGATGGGCGAGCTCCAGTGTGCGGTTCGGCCAGCCGGCGGCAACCGCCCGGCCGAGTTCAGCCGAGTAGGTGTCGCCGAACGCAAGATAGGCCGCCGGCAGTTCCGAGGCCCAGCCTGCAGGCGCTTGAAGGACACCCGTTAGGTAAGAGGCGTCGATTCGTGGCGTCACCTCATCAATGCGTTCGAAGACGGCCGGGTCGGGAAACAGTGGCTGCATCATGGCCGTCGGCCACCAGCGCGTCCACCGGGGAAGCACGCCGCCGGTCGCCCTCTTGGCCAGCTCAGTGCCCAGAGCGGTCGGCACGACACGCCACTGGCCTCCGTTGAAGGGAGGAAGCACCGCATCCACGAAAACCACTCCGGCGATCGCTGTCCCTGCGGTGATGCCCGGAATGTAGTTCCCGGCGTTCGAGTGCGCCACAACGATCGGAGGTGCACCGCCGGCAACCTGTGCCAGATACCCGCTGAGGACGGCCTCCACAGAACTGGTGTCTTCCGGAACCACGACCGTGACATCGTGGCCGCGCTCAACCAGCGTTTCAGCGAACGGTTCCAAGGCTTGGGGCGGCAAAAACACGCTTCCGAGCACGACGAGGCGGGACATGCGATGAGCCTAAGGGATTCACGCTGATGGAGTCGACGCCTCACGGGGGCTGGGGGCCGGCATTGTGCGGGTCTTTGGGGAGGCGCGCCTGGTGGCCCTGTTAATACCGGTCAGCCGGCGGCGATCCTTACGATAATCTTCCCGCGGGTGTGGCCCTCCATGTTCGACCGCAATGCCTCGGCTGCGTTCTCCAGCGGAAAGATCCCGGCCACCTCGACCGTGAGCCGACGGTCATCCACCAGGTGCGACAAGCGCTCCAGATCGGCCCCGATTGGGCTCACCCACATCCAGGTGCCACCGTACTGCTCCACCGTGTCGTCTGTGATGGAGGCATGCCGCCCCTTTGGGGCAAGGACGGCCAGGGTGGCGTCCACGGTGCCGCCTACGAAATCTGCAACGACGTCGACGCCGCCGGGGGCCAGCGCCCGGACCCGCTCCGCCAGGCCCTCGCCGTAGCTGACCGGTTCGGCGCCGAGGGCGCGGAGGAAGTCATGGTTCTTCTCCGAGGCGGTTGCGATCACCCGGGCGCCGGCTGCCACCGCGATCTGGATCCCCAGCGAACCCACACCACCAGACCCGCCATGGATCAGGAGCGTCTCTGCCGGTTGGACGCCCAGCCGGGTCAGGACCTGGTACGCGGTCAATCCGGCGAGCGGAAGACCGGCAGCCTCTTCCCAGCTCAGGGTTTGCGGCTTTCGGGCCACAAGCCGCTCGGGCAAGGCGATGTACTCGGCGAAGCTGCCTCCATGGACGAAGTCCTTGCGTCCATAGGAGACCACTTCATCGCCGGGCTGGAAATGCCGGGCGTCGATGCCAACGGACTCCACGACGCCTGCCACGTCCCAGCCTGGAATGGCAGGGAACTGGACGTCCATGATCGGATCGAGGTAGCCCGCAATGATCTTCCAGTCGACAGGGTTGACCGACGCCGCTTTCACCTTCACCAGGACCATTCCAGGCGGGACCTTGGGCATGGGTTGCTCGGTCAGTTCAAGGACATCCGGACTTCCGTACTGACTGTAAGTCATCGCTTTCATGACTTACGAGAACTGCCGTCCGGGCGGTCGTATTCCAGCGGGGCTAGCGGTTCTCCCAACAGATGAGGCCGCCATCCTGCCGAGTGGTGCCTCGATGGCACTGAGGTTGTGCCTGGCCCGGCACCGCCCCAACCAAGGGACACGGCCCTGGAGGCAGCTCCTACCGTCGGCGTCCTCTGCGTGCCCGAGTGCCCTTGGAAGTCGAGAGCGCTGCCTCGGGCACAGCTTCCCCTCCCGGCATACTCCCGGACCCACGCCTCGGCACGGTCATGGCGGCGACCTCCCTGAGCCGGGGGTGGAGATGGTCCTCGCCGTCAACCGTTCCCGACTGCCACGACAGCGTCAACCCGTCGGCGGTGTCCTCAAGCGAGGCGAGGTTGTTGTCGAACCACGGTCCTCTGATGTTCCGCCAGCGGAAAGGTGGGTCGGGAACCTTCACGGAGCGCGCTGCGAGAGCCCCGAGAGGTGCCGCTACGGCGTAGGAGAGGATGGCGGTGGAGGAGCGCAGGAGCCAGGGCAGCGGATTGCGGATCGGGGAGCAGACCACCTGGAGGATACGGCTGCCCGACGTCCTGTCCACTTCCGCGACGTACGAGAAGTGGACGTCTCCCGACAGGAAGGTCACCGTCTCCGGTGCCGGGCCCCGTTTGCCGTCCGCGACCTCCGTCGCCATGTTGGCCACGGCCCGGAAGCTGCTCTGGAAGGCGGCCCAGTGTTCGAGATCCATGCCCCGCCGCAGCTTCTCGCCCAGCCGCGCGCCCCGCGCGCCCCATGCACCCTGTGCGAGGGCCTCGTCCCACGACTCGATGTGATGCAGCCCCAGCGGCAGGAGGAACGGCAGCGAGGTTCCCACCAGCAGGTGCCGGAATCCGCCCACCATCCTGGAGTCCAGCCACGCCGTCTCCTCCTCGGTGAGCAGGGCCCGCGCATCGGGTGCCAGCACCCGGGATGCGCGGGAGTCGATTACGATCAGGCGCGTGTCATCGAAGTCGCGGCAGTAGCTCCAGCGGTAGCTCGCCGGGTCCTTGTCCGCCCGGTCGGCGAAGGCGTCGAGCTCCTCGCTCAGGTCGAGCTCGGCGGCCTCGTGATGGTTGACGATCCGCTGCCAGATGCGGTCCGCGGCGCGCCGTTCCGGTGACATGTTGCCGAGGTGCTGGTACACCCAGTACGACGCCAGGCCCGCGACAATCCGGTCCTGCCACCAGGAGGTGGCCGCCATCTCCTGCTTCCAGGCGGTAGAGGCGTTCCAGTCGTCGCGGATGTCGTGGTCGTCGAAGATCATGGCGCTGGGAAGGGTGGACAGCAGCCAGCGGTTGGCACTGTCGGACCAGGCCAAGTTGTACAGGTGGGCGTACTCCTCGTAGTCCTTCAGCTCGGCGCCGGGCTCCTCCTCGATGTTCCTCCGCCCGCGGATGAACTGCTGCATTTCCTCGCTGGTGGAATCGGCGTACACCTGATCGCCGAGGAAAAGAATCAGGTCCGGCCGAGGTGAACTGTCGTCCGTCGTTCGGTTGAGCGCGTACGCACGCATGGCATCCACGCCGTGGGTCCGATTGCCCTCCTTGGTGTGGGGCACGCTTGTGCGGCAGGACCCGAAGGCCAGCCGCAGGGGCTTCCCCGGAGTGCGGGTCGCAATGCTCGACGGCGGGAATTCGGGAACCGATTCCGGGTCCGGCCAGGCCTGATGTCCGTCGATCTCCACCGTGTAGGCGGTGACGCTTCCCGGCTCGAGTCCGTCCACCTCGACGAGCGCGTAATGGTGCCCGTGGACGGCGAACGTGCGTGCTTCCCAGGACCGCTGGGCGGCCCGGACGACGACACGTGCCGCGGCGCCGACCTCCACCCAGATACTTGCCGAGGTTTCGTCGACATACCGAAGGATGGGCCCAAGGACCAGGGGAGTTGGTGTCATACGTATGTTCTACCCTTCTACCCTTGGGTCCGCAGCGGACCTGTGCTTACTTCGGCGAGGTCGGGGGCTCTCGACGACGTGATCGTCCTGGCAGAGCGCCGATGGCCGGGGCGACAAACATTACGGCCATCAGGGCCAGGACGCACGAACCCGCGACCTGATATCGGTATTCATTGTGGAGGTATCGACCCGACGCAAGGTTCTGGTTCTCTGCCTGGCATGGGTGACCGTTTGTCAGGAAGTGCTGAGCCCCTCGGACAGGATGGTGCTCAGGCGTGTTCCATCGGTGCGGGTTTGGGCGCGGCGGAGCCGCGGTAGGTGAGCTTGCGCAGTGCCAGCTCGGCTGGTCCGCGCAGGCCGCGGCGCTCCATGGCAACGGCGAGGACAACGGTGGCCGCCCAGACCGCGACGGCGTAGGCGAGGACGGACCAGCTGGACAGCTGCGCGCCGAGGCCCAGTCCCCAGGCAGCCAGTACCGGACCCCACGCGAGGGACTGGACCAGGTATCCGCTCATGGAGCGCCGGCCGAGGACGGAGACCCAGCGGACGGGGCCGCTGGGTGGTGCGGGCCTCCGGGACACGCGGTGCGCGACGAGGCCGAACAGTGCGGCGTAGCCGATGCCGGTGAAGATTCCTGCGAAGAGGCTGAGGTGTTGGACGACGGCGTCGGGGGCGATCTCGATGACGCCGGTGTGCTGAAGCGCCAGGGCGGCGCCCGTCGCCCAGCCCGCGGCGATCCCTCCGACGGCCAGCCGCCGCAGGAGCACGAGGTGATCACCACAGCAGGCCCGCATGGACGGCGCCGAAGGCGATCATCCACCAGTGGCGCCGGCGCAGGAGGCGCCTGGCATCGGCGGAGCTGGTGCCTTTGGCGGTCTGGCGGGCATACATCTGCCCGATCCCGTAGGCGAACAGGAATCCGAACATGGTGTAGACGCGGGCATCGACCGCCATCAGGGTGAACACCTGGGCGAGGCGATCCGCCAGGTTGCCGATAACGGGGTGGATGCCTATGGTCCCGATGGGTGCGGTGTAGAGGAAGTAGGGGGCGTGTGCCAGGGCAATGAGCAGCAGCATGACGCCCCGTGCGAGGTCGGGCGCCAGCGACCTCTCCTTCAGCGGAGTGGGGCGCACCGTGACCAGCGTTTGGTGCCGCTGCCCCTCACCTCCGGAATCTCGTGCAGTCTGATCGAGCCGGTTCGTCATGTTGGTTCCTTCAGATGGGACTTCGTGATGTGCACCGGTCAGCTCGCCGAGAAGTCGAGCAGCGCCACAGCACCCTCACTGGGAAGGCAGTGGGGGAGAGGGGGGATTGCGGCGTCCGCCGCGCGTGCACGAATTCGAGTAGAAACCATGTTCTTGCAACCAGGTCAAACTTCAGGTGGTTCGGCACTTCCGGCCGGCCTGCCGCGCGCCCTGATTACTCCCGGCACGCCACCCGAGCACCGGCATCACAGGTGGAGGGGCGCAGGACGCTGGTGGGGACCCTCGCCACGAGGCGCGATGCAGAGGCGGCTGCGGAGCGCCGCTCCAATAGTTGTCTCAGGCGTGCTGTTTTTGTGTTCAGCGGGCAGGGAGGGCGCTGAGTCCCATGTCGGCGATTGCGAGCAGTTCGGTGGTGGTTCCTCCATCGCGCGCGCGTGCTGCCATGCCGTTGTGAACAGCCATGATGTAGTTGGCAATCTGCTCGGGATCCGACCCTTCGGGGACTTCGCCCTCGTCGATGCCCTGGGCGACGCGCTCCGCGATGCGGCGCCGGAGTATTTCCCTGTGCTCGGCCAGGCGGGGTTCGAGGGCGAGGAAACAGCCCGGAGGTGTGTCGTCACTGGTGTGTGAGTAGGCGCTGAGGTGAAGCATCTCGGTGAGGCTTTCGCGAAGCGTCGGCAAGGACAGGGCCTTCTCGGACTGCCTCAACAGTGCTGATTACGGGCGCCAATCGGGGGATCGGCGCGGAGTTCGTCCGTCAGCTCACGGCCCGCGGAGCGGGCAAGATTTACGCGACCACCCGTCATGTGGACTCCATCCAGCTCCCTGGTGGAGTCGAGGTTGTCGAAGTTCTCGGGCTGGATATCACCGATGACGATCAGATCGAGGCGGTGGCCGCTCGGCGGTCGACGTCGACCTGCTGATCAATAACGCAGGCGTGGCGTCGGGGGCAGATCTCCTGACGGGGGACCTTGAGGTGATCCGGCGGGAGTTTGAGATCAACTTCTTCGGCGCCCTGAAGATGACACGGGCCTTCGCGCCGGTTCTTGGAGCCAACGGTGGCGGTGCAGTGCTCAACGTATTGTCAGCGGCCGCTTGGTTCAGCGCTCCCGGAGCAACGTCCTACGCGGCGTCCAAAGCCGCGGCGTGGAGCCTGACCGACGCCACGCGTGGTCAATTGGCCGCACAAGGTACCGAGGTGCTCGGTCTGCACATGGCTCTGGTCGACACCGAGATGACGGCCGGGATCGATGCACCGAAGACCCACCCCGCCGATGTCGTCGCCGCAGCCTTGGACGGCGTCGAGCAGTCCAGGACAGAGGTACTCGCCGACCCCATCACGGTCGGGCTCAAGTCCGCTCTCCACCTCGATCCCGCCGCACGTTATGGGACCCTACCCAACTCCTGACCTCAACCATGGCTAGAGGTGAGAGCCTTCAACGCATCGATTGCGTCTACTCCATCGCACGTCTTGAAGGCTCTCACCGCTCGGTCAGCTCAGGGTGACGACGATCTTGCCGGCACCGCCCGCGGAGAGCTCGTGCGCATCCCGGATCGAGTCGAGGGGCAGGACGTGGTCGACACGCGGGCTGTACAGGCCGAGCCGGCCGAGGCCGGCTGCGTGGTCGAGAAGGGAGGAGTCGTTCACGGCATCCACTTTGAGGAGGCCGAGCCGTGCGGCTCCCTCCGCGTCGATGACGGTGATGACACGGGAGGTGTCTCCGACGATGTCCACCAGGTCCGGCAGTGACGCCGACGGTGCTGAATGCAGGGCGGCATCGATCCCCTCGGGTGCCAGTGCCTTGACGCGGTCGGCCAGGCCCGGCCCGTACGTGGTCGTTGTCACTCCGAGCTTCTCGAGGTATTCATGGTTTTCCGGCCGTGCCGTGCCGATCACGCGGGCGCCGGCGGCCAGCGCGAACGCGGCAGCGGCACTTCCCACCGCACCCGAAGCACCCTCGATCAGGAACGTCTTGCCCGACAGGTCGCCGAGCGCGTTGAGCACTCCTGCAGCCGTGGCGGAGGCGAGCCCCGCCGCGGCCGCCTGTTCCACCGACCAGTTGGAAGGAACCTCACTCCAGGCCGTAAGCACCGCGAACTCCGCGGTGGTGTCACTCACGCCTCCGAGTCCGAAAACGAGGTCTCCGACTCGTGCGTTCGAGACTCCCTCTCCGACCTGGTCGATGATTCCAACGGCATCGCGTCCAGGTATCGCAGGCAGCCCGATGGGAAGCACCTCCTGGATGACACCAGAACGCAGCAGGTAATCGATGGGATTGACGCTCACCGCCTGCACCTTGATCCGGACGGAACCCGCTGTGGCGTGGGGTTCGGTGGTTTCCTCGAGATCGGAAG
>NZ_CADCTE010000035.1 GCF_902805515.1 uncultured Arthrobacter sp.
TTTCCTTATCTTCCCCCGTCCGATGCCCGGGGCGCCGGTTCCGGCCACCGAATCGCTGGAGAGCCGCTGCGCCAGCCAGATGGGAACGATGGAGACGACAATGAGGATGACCGCGACGACGTTGACCACCGGCGCCTGGTTCGGCCGGAACAGGTTCGATAGGACCAGACCGGATTCGTTGGAAAAGTCCGGCGATCGAGCCCGAGCGGGTAGTCACACGGCGGTCTCGGGGGTACGTTCAGCCCAAGACGCGCTCACGGGCTGACCGTATGGCTTCGGGGCGCATCCTCCCAACCAGTCCCGGGATCAACATGCGTGAACGGAATGGAAGTCACAACCCGCGTCCGCACTGGACCATGCGCCGGATGCTGTGGTCGATCTGGCCCGCCATGCCGGCATCGTGGGGTGAGGTGCCAAAGCGTCTTACCCCGGCCGCCACTCAGATTCTCCGGCTCACGGTCGCAGCAGTGGTCTCCTACATCGTCGCCGACACCCTCTTTCCGGGCATCCTCGACCTGACCGCACCGCTCACGGCCCTGCTGGTGGTTCAGGCCTCGACCGTCGGCACGCTGCTGATGGGAGTGGTGCGGGTCGGGGCGGTGCTCACCGGCGTTCTCATCGCTATCGGCGTCACAGCGATGATCGGACTGTCCTGGTGGAGTCTCGGCCTGGTGATCGCCGCCTCCCTGACCGCAGCCATGGTGCTGCGGCTGGGGGATCAGACGCTCGAGGCGCCCATCAGCGGGATGCTGATCCTCGCGGTCGCGGCACCCGACACTGCGGCGGAGGTGCGCATCGCGAACACCCTGATTGGCACGGTGGTGGGCATTGCGTTCAGCCTCGTGGTCCCAGTTGCGATCCCGAACTCCCGTGCCAGCGACGCGGTGCGGCGCGTCACCCGATCTCAGGCGGCGCTGATGGACGAAGTCGCGCGGGCACTCGGCGGTGGGCCGCCTCATCCCGACGAGGTGAGGGAATGGTTCGAATGGACGGACGACATCGCCAAGGAGCTCCGCGCAGCGTCGGCCGAAGTGGAGGCAGTGAGGGAGAGCCGCCGGTTCAACCCGCGCGCGCTGGCCATGGCGGTGGTGTACCCGGGGCTGCGGGCCGCCCTGGACAGGTTGGAAAAATGCCTCGCCGCCGAACGGGCCCTGCTCGTCGTCATCGGGAAAGAGGCGCCCACAAAGCCGAGCGGACTGCAGGACCCCACCGAGAGGGAACTTCGTCGGGCATTTGCGTTCGTGCTTGACGATCTGGCGAACGGACTGCGCTCCTTCGGGGACCTCGTCGAAGCCGAGTACGGCAGCGGCATGGGGGAGCGCGCCGACGAGGCGCTGGCGCATATGCTCGAAAGTGTCCGCGAGACCCGCGCCGTGCTCACCGAGCTCATGCTCCTGGACGTCGATCCGCGCGAACAGAGGGAGTTGTGGATGCTCCAAGGCTCCGTTCTGGCTGCCATCGACCATGCCGTCTCGCAGCTCGACCTGGAGAATAGCGAGCGCAGCACGAAGGCGTGGCTCAGCCGCATCGAGATCCCGAGTGCCGGCATCGCCTGGTTGCCCAAAGTGGGGCGGCGGTCACCGCGCAGACGGGGTTCGCATCGGGTCTCCCGGAGTGGGGGCTGACGGCGCACTGAGGGAGCCTAGCCCCGCCCCTTCCGCAACGAATACCAGGAGCCGCCCGCCACCAGCGCGAGGCCCGCGGCGGTGACGCCGAACACGCCCGCCACCCCGGCCGCCGCCGCAACCAGCCCGACACCGGCCGGGATCGCCGACTGGCCCAGCCGGTTCGCGCTCAGGCGCAGGGCCAGCCAGGTGCCCTGAGTGCCGGTCGGCGCCTCGAGGGAAATCACGGTCATGGTCAGCGGCTGCCCGATGCCGAGTGCCACCCCTGCCACGACCAGGACGGCGGCCAGCACCACCAGGTTCAGCGGCGCGGCGAGTGCGCCCACGGCAAGTGCTGATACCGCCGTGGAGAGCGCGATCAGTTCGGCCCGGCCGAACCGGGCCACGAGCGGCCCGAGGTAGAGCCGCGAGGCCATCGTCGCCCCGGCCCGCACGCTGAGCAGGATTCCGACGACGGCGGCCGGGATCCCGCGCTCTACCCCCAGCGCCGGAAGGTACACCGCGATCAGGTCGATGGCGCCCAGGACCATGGCACTGACGACCATCGCCCCGAACAGCTTCCCCCGGGATTGACGGGTGGTCCGGGTGAACGCACTGCCCAGGCTGCCCCGGGACGCCCCCGGCCGCAACGGGGCCCTGCCCGTCCGCCGGGGGCGGCGCACCAGGGGGAAGGTGAGCACCAGCAGGACGACGGCGGACGCGGTGTAGGCCAGGAACAGCGCCCGCGTATCGGGCAGCACCCGGCCGCCGCCGAACACCGTGATCAGCAGCGGCCCCACGGCCTGCCCGGCCGATCCGGCGAAGGTGTAGAGGCCGAACGCCGCATCGAGCCGGCCTGACTCTCCCTCGGCGATCCGGCTCTGCTGGCCCACCACGCACATGAGGTGCCCGAGCCCGAGCACGACGTTCCACAGCAGCAGCAGCTCAAGGGACGACGACGCGAACACCAGCCCCGCCCCGGCCCCGGCCATGAGCACGGCGCCGCCGAGCAGCACCGCGCGTTGGTGCCCGGCGTCGGTGGCCCGGCCCACCAGGACGGCGATGAACAGCGGCAGGAGCGCAAAGCTCGCCGCGATCAGGCCGAGCAGCGCCGGCTCGACGCCGAGCTCAAGGGCGCGGTAGGCCGCGGCGGGACGCACGATATAGGCGGCCAGCTGCAGGAACAGGGCATGGAGGAGCAGCACCCACGGCCATTGGCGCACTACCGGCCCCGCGCCGGTGGCCGGGGCCGGGCGTTCAGCGCCCGGTCCACAGGTAGAACTTCTCCGGCCGCCCCGCGGTGCCGTAGCGCGGAACGATGCGCACCTGGCCCTTCGTGACAAGGAATTCGAGATAGCGGCGGGCGCTGACCCGAGCCATCCCCAGGCGCTCGGCGACCTCCGATGCCGATGCCCCGTCCGGCCGGGTCCGCAGGTCGGCGACGACGGCGTCGAGGGTGGGCGCCGACAGCCCCTTAGGCGTCGGACCCTGCGCCGTGCGGACCGCCCCGGCCGGGGCCCCGGGCCCCGTGGGACGCAGGAGCTGGTCGATGCGGTGCTGATCCAGCGCCGCCGCCCCAACCGAGGCGTGGGTGGCCACGGCCCGGTGGTATTCCACGTAGGCGTCGAGCCGCTGGTTGAGGACCTGGGAGTTGAACGGCTTCACGAGATAGTGGAGCACTCCGCCGGCCACCGCAGCCCGCACCGTCTCCAGTTCCCGGGCCGCGGTGATGGCGATGATGTCGACGGGATCCCCCGGCAGGTTCCGGGCGCCGCGCAGCACCTCGATCCCGGACATGTCAGGCAGGTGAATATCGAGCAGGACGAGCTGGGGTTTCAGCAGGTCCACGAGCTCGAGCGCGCGGGCGCCGGTGTGCGCCACGCCGACGACGTCGAAGCCGCCGTGGGCCAGCAGGAACCCGGTGTGGACCCCGGCGACCTCGTGGTCGTCGTCGACCACCACGGTGCGGATCGGGTTCATGACGCCTGCAGGGGTCGGCCGGCGGGCTGGCGGGTGAGGAAGACGGTGAACTCGGCGCCGCCCAGCAGCGACTCCTCCACGACGACCTGCCCGTGCCGGCGTTCGGCGATACGCGTCACCAGGGCCAGGCCGAATCCGCGGGTGCCCGCACTCCCGCCGTCCTTCGTCGAGAAGCCGGAGGAGAAGATCCGGCCGAGCACCTCGTCGGGAACGCCGGGGCCGTCGTCGGCCACGGTGATGCGGATGATCTCCGGGCCGGATTCAAGGTCGACGCTGATCCTGCCGTCGGCGCCGACGGCCTCCATCGCGTTGTCGATGAGGTTCCCGAGGATGGTGACGGCGTCGGTGGTTCCGTCGGGCTCGAGGGTTGAAGTCTCCGTCACTGCGAGGGCGATGTCCTTCTCTGCGCAGATCGTGCTCTTGGCCATCAGCAGGCTCGCGGCGTCGGGATCGGTGATGCCCGGGGCGATGCTGCCCGAGATCAGGGCGCCGCCGTGGCCGGAGCGGGAGATGAAGTCGACCGCCTGCGCCGTGCGGCCCAGTTCGAGCAGCCCGGACACCGTGTGCATGCGGTTGGCGAACTCATGGGCCTGGGCGCGCAGGGCGGCGGTGACGTCCCGGGCTCCGTCCAAGTCCGTCAGGAGCTGGTGGAGTTCGGTGCGGTCGCGAAGGATCATCAC
>NZ_CADCTE010000036.1 GCF_902805515.1 uncultured Arthrobacter sp.
CCTCCGAATCACAGGGGCGGCATAGGCGCCGCCCCCGCTAAACCTGCGTTACGCTACTGGATGATCTCTGTTACGACGCCGGCGCCGACGGTCCTGCCGCCCTCGCGGATGGCGAAGTTCAAACCCTCGTCCATCGCTATCGGCGAGATCAGCTCCACCTCCATCACCGTGTTGTCCCCCGGCATCACCATCTCCACCCCCTCCTCCAAACGGATCTCCCCCGTAACGTCCGTCGTGCGGAAGTAGAACTGCGGCCGGTAGTTCGTGAAGAACGGCGTGTGGCGCCCGCCCTCCTCCTTGCTCAAGACGTACACCTCCGCCTTGAAGCGGGTGTGCGGCGTGATCGTGCCGGGCTTGGCCAACACCTGACCCCGCTCCACGTCGTCCCTCTTCAGGCCGCGGAGCAAGGCGCCTATGTTGTCGCCGGCCTGGGCGGAGTCCATGCTCTTGTTGAACATCTCAACCCCCGTCACAACAGTCTTGCGCGTGGGGCGTATCCCCACGATCTCTATCTCCGTGCCCACCGAGACCTGACCCGTCTCCACCCGGCCCGTGGCCACCGTCCCACGACCCTGGATCGTGAAGACGTCCTCCACGGCCAAGAGAAAGTCCCTATCTATGTCCCGCTCGGGCTCGGGCACGTAGGAGTCAACCGCCCCCATCAGCTGCAGGATGGCCGGCTCCCCGTACTCAGAGTCATCCCCATCCAGGGCCTTCAAGGCCGAGCCGACCACCACCGGCACGTCGTCGCCCGGGAACTCGTACTCAGAGAGCAGCTCCCGAACCTCCATCTCCACAAGCTCCAAAAGCTCCTCGTCGTCGACCATGTCAGCCTTGTTGAGGAACACCACTATGTAGGGGACCCCCACCTGCCGGGCCAGGAGGATGTGCTCTCTAGTCTGGGGCATCGGCCCGTCGGCCGCCGAGACGACGAGTATCGCCCCGTCCATCTGCGCCGCCCCCGTGATCATGTTCTTGACGTAGTCGGCGTGACCGGGGCAGTCCACGTGCGCGTAGTGCCTATTCTCCGTGGCGTACTCCTGGTGGGATGTGGCGATCGTGATGCCGCGCTGGCGCTCCTCGGGGGCGTTGTCTATCTGATCAAAAGCCACCTCGCGGTTGGCCGGGTCGTTTGGCACCGCCTTGGCAAGCGTCTTTGTGATCGCGGCGGTGAGCGTCGTCTTGCCGTGGTCGACGTGGCCGATCGTCCCGACGTTCAGGTGCGGCTTGTTCCTCTCGAACTTCCCTCTGGACATCCGTGTTCCTTTCTCGTTACCACATCTCCGGGGACAAAAATAGTAGCGGCGGCAGGACTCGAACCTGCG
>NZ_CADCTE010000037.1 GCF_902805515.1 uncultured Arthrobacter sp.
GAACCTGTTCCGCCCCAACCAGGCGCCGGTGGTCAACGTCGTCGCCGTCATCCTCATTGTCGTCTCCATCGTTCCCATCTGGCTGGCGCAGCGGCTCTCCAGCGATTCGGTGGCCGGAACCGGCGCGCCGGGCACCGGACGGGGGAAGATAAGGAAAGCCAAGGTTTCATCCGCCCCCTGACCCTGAGGTGATCCCATCCTCGATCTGCTGCTCGTCAACGCGGCCATCTCCCCGATGGCCGGCGCCTCCCCCACCGCCGCCACCGTGGGAATCCTGCACGGACGCATCGTCGGGCTCGACGGGCAGGTCGAGGGCCTTCGAGCCCGCCGCACCCTGAACTGCCGCGGTGCGGTGGTCCTCCCGGGGTTCGGGGACGCGCACAACCACATGGCGTGGTTCGGGCAGTCCCTCTCCGAGCTCGACCTCAGTGGCTGCGCCACCGTCGAGGAGGTGTACGACGCCGTGGCGGCCTTCGCCTCGGGCCTGGATGCCGGGGAATGGGTCATCGGGTCCGGCTACGACAACACGGTCCTCGGTGCCCACCCGCACCGGGAACGGCTCGACGCCGCGGCGCCGGGCCGCCCGGTGTGGCTCAAGCACCGCTCCGGCCACGCCGCCACGGTGAGCACCGAGGTGCTGGCCCGGGCGGGGGTGATGGACGGATCGGCCGGGACCCCGGTCGGCGGTGAGGTGGTCCGGGACGGAAACGGGCCCACCGGCGTCCTGCAGGAACAGGCCCAGAAACTGGTGACCCAGCTCGTGATCCCCTACCCGGTGCAGGCCCTGGCGGACGCCATCACCGCAGCCAGTGAACGCTTCGCCGCCGAGGGGCTGACCCACGTCACCGAGGCAGGCATCGGTGCGGGCTGGATCGGGCGCAGCCCGGTCGAGCTCGCCGCCTACACCCTCGCCCGCGAGCGCGGCGGGCTGAGGACCCGGGTGCAGCTGATGGCCAGCAGCGACGCGCTGCACCCGCTCACCTCCCACCGGCAGGACCGGATCACCTTCGGGCTCGACCTCGGAATGCACACCGGCTTCGGCGACGACATGGTGCGGCTGGGGCCGATGAAAATCTTTATCGATGGTTCCCTCCTGGGGCGTACCGCTGCCGTCACCGAACCCTTCTGCGGGCAAGAGCACAACACCGGAAGCCTTCAGCTCTCCCTCGAAGAGCTCACCGGCCGCATTGTCAACGCCCACTGCTCCGGCTGGACCGTCGCCGCCCATGCCATCGGCGACCGCGCCGTCGACGTCGCCCTCGACGCGTTCGAGGCCGCACAGGCCGCCCATCCGCGCCCGGGAGTGCGCCACCGGATCGAACATGCGGGCATTGTCCGGGAGGACCAGCTGGCACGGTTCGCTGCGCTCGGCGTCACCCCGGTTCCGCAGCTGCGCTTCCTCCACGAGATGGGGCAGGTTCTGCTCGAGGCGGTCGGCGGGGAGCGGGAGGCCCAGGTGTACCGGCACCGTTCATTCCTTGCGGCCGGCGTGCGGGTTCCCGGCAGCTCCGACCGCCCGGTCGCAGCCGGTGCCCCGCTGCTGGGGATGCAGTCGATGGTCCAGCGCAGCACCGCAGCGGGTCGGGTAATGAGCCCCTCCGAACGGGTCGACGCCGTCACCGCCCTGCGCGCCTACACCGTGGATGCGGCGTGGATTGCCGGCGACGAGGACATCCGGGGAACCCTCGAGCCGGGGAAGCTCGCCGACCTGGTCCTGCTCTCGGATCATCCGGCGGCCGTGCCCCCCGACGGGATCGGGCAGATCCGGGTGCTCGCCACCTTCGTCGGCGGCCAGTGCGTCCATGGGGAGGACTTTGTCGCCTCCCTGGAGGTGTAGCCGTGCCGGAACCGGAGCAGGCCACGGCCGGTGAGCCCTGGTGGAAGACCGCCGTCATCTATGAGGTGTACCCGCGCTCCTTCGCGGACGGCAACGGCGACGGCGTGGGCGACCTGCCGGGTCTCCTGGCGCGGCTGCCCTACCTCGCCTCGCTCGGCGTGGACGGCTTCTGGCTGACTCCGTTCCAGACCTCCCCCCAGGTGGACCAGGGCTACGACGTGAGCGACTACAGCGGGGTGGATCCGCTGTTCGGCACGATGGCCGACTTCGACGCGGTGCTCGACCGGGCCCACAGCCTGGGCCTGCGCGTCCTGGTCGACGTCGTCCCCAACCACTGTTCGGTGGAGCACCCCCTCTTCCAGCAGGCTCTCGCGGCGGGCTCCGGCTCGAAGGAGCGGGAACTGTTCCATTTCGCCGAGGGCCACGCCGACGGCACTCCCCCGAACAACTGGCAGAGCGTCTTCGGCGGACGGGCCTGGACCCGCGCGGACCCGGAGTCGACCACCGACACGCAGTGGTACCTGCACCTGTTCTCCCCTGCCCAGCCGGACTGGAACTGGCGCAACCCGGCCGTGGGCGACTACTTCGAAGAGGTGCTGCGGTTCTGGCTGGACAAGGGCGTGGACGGGCTGCGCATCGACGTGGCACACGCCCTGTTCAAGGCCGAGGGGCTTCCCGACTCCCCCACCGGCACCCCCGTGGTGGACGGGCTCCGCTCAAACCGGCAGGTCTCCGACCAGGAGGAGGTGCACGCCGTCTACCGGAGATGGCGCCGGCTCGCCGACTCCTACTCCCCGCCCCGCGTGCTGGTCGGCGAGGTCAACCTCGATACCCACCGCGCCGCCCGGTACACGCGGCCCGACGAACTGCACCAGGCGTTCGCCTTCGCCTTCGTCCGGCTCGGCTGGGACGCGGCCGCCTGGGCCGCCGTGGGCACCGAACTGGAGGCCGCACGGAAAGCCCACGGCGCGGCGCCGACCTGGGCTCTCGAGAACCACGACGTCGTCCGCTCCGCCAGCCGGTTCGGCGGCGGCGGGCGCGGCGCCGCACGGGCGCGGGCGGCCCTGCTGACCATCCTGGGACTCCCCGGTGGAGCGTACCTTTTCCAGGGCCAGGAACTCGGGCTCCCCGAGGCCGAGGTGCCTCCGGCGGCACGGCGCGACCCCATGGTGGCCCGCGGCGGGATTTCCCGTGACGGCGCACGGGTTCCCCTGCCCTGGACCGCGGACGCGGCAGCCGCCCACGGCTTCTCGATGACCGGTCCCCCGGCCGAACCATGGCTGCCGCAACCACCCGGATGGGGGCAGTGGGCCATCGAGGCCCAACGGAACGACCCGGCGTCACCGCAGCAGCTGGTGGTCCGCGCCCTCGAACTGCGCAGGCGGCTGCTGGGCGAGGGCGTGCTCGACGCAGGTGGCGGCGCCTCCTGGCACGTCGACGACGGCGGCCTGTTGCTCTGCGAGCGCGGGCACGGCTTCCTGCTGGCCGTTGCCATGGGCGAAGCTGCCGTGCGGCTTCCCGCCGGGACGGTGCTGATCACCGCCGTCCCGCAGGCTGTCGAGGGCTGGCTTGAACCCGACAACGCGGCCTGGGTGCTCCGCGCCCGCAGTTGAGCAGGCTTGGGTCGGACCTCGAACCTTCGGAGCTGCGTCAGTCCTCGGTCGGCAGGGTTCCGGTCGGAATCGTCGTCTCGTCCGGTGTCGGCCCGCCGGTTTGCCCGTCGGAGGTTGGGAGCGTCCCCGTGGGCATCGTTGACTCCATCGGCGACGCGGAGTCCGTGGGAACGGGGGTGATATTGCCCGTGGGCGGCACCACCGGCTCCTCGGCGGGATTGTCGCAGCCCACAAGCGCCAGGGCACTCAGGACGACGACGGCCGGAAGGCTCTTCAACGTCTTGGAATTCATGTCCGCCTCTTCCCCTTGGTCCGTCCCCTTGCCTTTCAACGGTAACTAGGGGCAAATCGCTGAGAACAGCAGCGATTCGGCCCTGATCCTGCTTGGAGAAGCGACGGGACCGGCGTAAAATGCTTCGCCGCTTCTCCCACCACCTGCGGAGCCGTGTCCACCGGCCGGCCGCGGCCTTCCACTAGGATCGGACCGAAGCATCCTCGAACGGTCGGAGCCTGATCTTGAGCGTTTCCATTGGCACCTCCGGGTGGAGCTACGACCACTGGAACGACGTGCTCTATCCCGCGGGCACGCCGACCGCCCGGAGGCTGCAGTACTACTACGAGCGGTTCAGCACCGTCGAGCTGAACGCCAGCTTCTACCGGTGGCCCCGCGAGTCGACCTTCGCCGGCTGGCGGGAGCGCCTTCCGGCCGGATTCCTGTTCTCGGTCAAGGCCCCGCGGGGGCTCACCCACGCCAAGAAGCTGTACGCACCCGAGGTGTGGGTCGAGCGCATCGTCCGGTGCTGGCACGAACTCGGCGACAAGCGGGCTGTCCTCCTGGTCCAGCTCCCGCCCGCGATGCAGCGCGACGACGCCCGACTCGACTACTTTCTGGCGCTGCTGCCGAACTGGATCCGGGTTGCCGTCGAGTTCCGGCACCCGAGCTGGGAGACGGAGGAGGTCTATTCGCTGCTCGAACGGCACGGCGCGGCCTACTGCGTGATGAGCGGCGCCAACCTGCCGTGTGTCCTGCGCGCCACCGCGCCGTTCGTGTACCTGCGGATGCACGGCCCGGATACCCATCATCTGTACGGCGGGTCATACAGCGATGCGGATCTGCAGTGGTGGGCGGACCGGATCCGTGAGTGGCAGGGTGCCGGGAAGGACGTGTTCGTGTACTTCAACAACGACGGCGGCGGCAATGCGGTGCGCAATGCCGACACGCTGCGGGCGATCCTCGGCGGGGGCTGAGTCCTCCGGCAGTGCCTGTTCCGCTAGCATCCGGATATGCCTTCCCTCCTTGACGGTGTTCCGTGACGGCCCGGTCTCCCGATTCCAATGGTGCGGCTCCCACTCCCCTGCCGCGCGGCGAGCTCAGTGACCGAATTCCCGGCCAATCCGTTCTGCAGGAGCTGTTGGTTCGGCACGAGGCGGAAGCACCCCGCGGCCGACTGCGCCGCCTCTTCGGATCGAGCCCCCTTGGCCCTGACAGTCAGCCTTGGTACTCGGGGTCACTCGGCGAACGCAGCGTGGGGCGCAGCCTGCAGCAGCTCGGCCCGGCGTGGACGGTGGTCCATGCGGTGCCTGTGGGGCGCGGGACCTCGGACATCGATCATGTGCTCATCGGCCCCGGCGGGGTCTTCACCCTCAACACCAAGCGCCATGCCGGTCAGAGGGTGTGGGCCGCCGGAACCGCCTTCTTGGTGGGCGGGAGGAAGCAGCCGCATCTCCGCAACGCCCTCCATGAGGCAGAACGGGCCTCGAAGCTGCTCTCCACGGTGGTCGGTAGACCCGTCGAAGTGCACGGCGTCATTGTGGTCGTTGACGCCAAGAGCGTCGTGGTCAAGGAGAGACACCCGAGGGTCGCCGTGTTGGAACAGCACCAGCTGGTGAGGTGGCTGCAACGTCGTCGCCCGTCCCTTGACCGGGAGGATGTCGAGGCGGTGAGCTCCGCTGCCGTTCAGGCAAGCACCTGGCACCGGAATCCCGTGGAAAGCACCGATCCCGCGCTTCTCGAGCAGCGGTATGCGGCACTTCGGGCCCAGGTCAACCATGCCCGTCGGCGTCGGGTCGGATGGACGCTGGCGGGCTTCGCGGCGACGGTCATCAGCATCGCGGTCTTCCTTCCCGGCCTCGTGGCCGCGATCCTCACCTGAACTGGCGCCTCAAAAATTGCTCCATGCCCCGCGTGGGTTCCGTTTAGGGTAAGCACCATGACCAACTCTGCTGAGAACGGACCCGACGCGAACCACCAGCGCCCGGAAGGAGTCGACGACGCCACGGTCGAGGCCCTCGGCAAGCTCTCCGAGGCGCTCGAGGTGGTTGAACATGCCCGGGGCTACCTGTACGGTTTCCACCGCCTCACGGGCAAGGCCGATCTGGCCCTGGGTGAGGCGGTCGAACTGCTCCGCACGGCCGGCCACGCGGACCTCGCCGAGACGCTCAACAAGGACCTCGTAGGACGCAATGTGATTGAGGGGCGCTGGACGTTCCAGATCGTCGAGGACTACGACGATTCCTACTACGCGGAGTTCAAGGCGCTCGAGAAGCTGGCCCGGGACAAGCTCGCCGACGGAAAGCGGCATCTCTTCGAGGCAGAGATGAAAGAAGACCGCAGGACACAGGGCCGGAAGCACCACGAGGCGTTACCGCCTGAAGCGTCCTAGGCACCCGACCCGTGGCTGGCTTCGTGAGCGGGCCGAGCAGTTGACAGGAAGCACGACGGGACGGACTGAGGTAGTGTCCCTGTGCGTGGCGGACCTGATTTTCGAACATCCCCGGCTGGTTTCGATCTACGACGCCCTGGACCCGGACCGGAGCGACCTCGACCCCTACCTCGGAATGGTGGAGGAGTTTGGCGCCAAGACCGTGCTGGACCTGGGGTGTGGGACCGGAGTTCTGGCGCTGCTGCTGGCCGCCCGTGGCATCGACGTGGCGGGGGTGGATCCGGCCGCCGGTTCACTCGACGTGGCCCGCGCCAAACCTGGCGCCACAGGTGTTCGGTGGATCCAGGGCGACGGAACCTCCCTGCCTGCCCAGCAGGTAGATCTCTGCTTCATGACCGGCAACGCAGCGCAGGCCATCACCAGTGATCGGGACTGGCAGTCGACGCTCGCCGGGGTGTTTGAGGCACTGAAGCCCGGAGGGCGGTTCATCTTCGAGACCCGAGATCCAGCCCGCAAGGCCTGGGAGGAGTGGACTGAAATGGCCACCCGCCGCGTTACCCTCATTGAAGGTGTCGGTGAGGTCGAGAGCTGGGTGGAACCCCTTGGCGTCGACTGGCCGTTGGTGCGCATCCGCTGGAATTACTTTTTCGCATTCGACAGTCAGTTGCTCACATCGGACTCGACGCTTTGCTTCCGGGATAAGGAAGAGGCCGCCGCCGACCTTCGGGGGCAGGGCTTCCAGGTTGAGGAAGTCCGTGATGCTCCGGACCGGCCATCCCGTGAGTTCGTCTTCATAGCACGCAGACCCAAGTGATTCTTCTCCCGTGGCTGCCGGGGCCGCGGGTCCGCTTCTCATTCGCCCCTTGACCGGCCGGTTCAGGACCTTCCGAAAACAACCCGGACCGGGTCGAATAGGGTGGGGTGCGTGCACACCCATCCCCTATGGCGCCCGTTCGAGCTGCCGGACGCCGACGCCATCCGGGCGGCACGACTTCGGCCGGACGATGCGTCCCGGTGGAGGAGGCCGGTCGTCGTTTCCGCCTACGATCCTGACTGGACCACCCGTTTCGGCCGCGTGGCCGGCCTGATCAGCGCCGCGCTCACCTCGAACGCCTTGAGCGTCGAGCATGTCGGTTCAACCGCGGTTCCCGGCCTGGCCGCGAAGCCCGTCATCGACATCGACCTGCTCGTCGCCGACTCCTCAGACGAGGCCTCCTACGTCCCCCGCCTCGAGGCGGAGGGGTTCATCCTCGTAGTCCGGCAGCCGGAGTGGGAGGAACACCGGCTATTGAGACTCACGGCCCCGGAGACGAACCTCCACGTTTTCTCCGCCGGTGCCGTCGAACCGCACCGCCACCTCAGATTCCGCGACTGGCTGTGCACCCACCTGGCGGACCGCGATGCCTATGCCGCCCTCAAGCTGAAGCTGGCCGCTACGGGTTTCGACGACGTCATGCTCTACAACAACGCCAAGTCGGCCCTCATCTACGACTTCTACGAATCAATCTTCGCCGCGGACCCGCAGCACCTGCACACTCCCCGACCCCGGGTCAGCGCTGCTTCCGGTTCGTGATCGCCGCCCGCGTCGTCTCCAGCGCATCGACCGTCGCATCGTAGCTGCTCTGCGCCACACCCACGAAAATGCAGTCGACCACGGCGAGCTGAGCAATCCGCGACGCCATGGCACCGGAGCGGAAAGCAGTTTCGCGGACCATCGTGAGCAGGCACAGGTCCGCGGCCTCGGCGAGGGGTGACCCTGCGCCGTTGGTAATCCCGATGGTCGTTGCGCCTGCCTCCCGGGCCCGCTCAACGAACTCGAGGGTCTCGGCGGTCCTGCCGCTGTGGGAGAAAGCCACGGCGACGTCGCCGGCGCCCATCAGGGACGCTCCCATCAGGGCGTCGTGGGGATCGTCGAAGGAATGGACCATCCGCCGGATCCGGAACAGCTTGTGCTGGAGGTCGTCGGCGACGACGGCACCGGCGCCGACCCCGTAGACCAGGATCTGGCGCGCCGTGCTGATGCGCTCGACGGCGCTGCGCAGCTGGTCGATGTCGAGGTGGGACAGGGTCTCTTCAATGCCCAGGGTTTCCGCGAAGGCGATTTTGGCGACAGTGTCGGCCAGGGAGTCGTCGGGGCTGATGTCGGCACCGAACCGTTTGGTATCCCCGAACTGCGCGGTCTCACGGCCGATCTCGGTGGCCATCGAAAGCCGGAGCTGGGCGTAACCCGCGTAGCCGACGGCTCGGCAGAACCGCACCACTGAAGGTTCGGAGGTGCTGCAGATGTGCGCCAACTCCGAAATGGTGTGGCGCAGCACCGTCTCCGGATCGGCGAGGATCTCCTCAGCCACCCGACGCGCGGAAGGAGGAAGCGTGGGCAGCTGCGCCTGGATTGCCGATTGGATGCTCATCTGCCGCTTTCGGAAGCCGGTCGAAGGGAAAAGTCGGTCAGTTACAACCAAGTAAAAGGTATCGTAAGTGACCTACATAAGGGAGACGGCTGCAATGGGCGGAAGAAAGAAGGACAGCACGTCGGTTCTCCCCCCGGGCAGCAATAGTTCCAACTCAGCGCTCCTCCTCACCGCGCACGCCGTCACCGTCCCTCTCGTGCGGCCGTTTATCACCGCCGTGCGCCGCACGACCGTCCTCGAATCGGTGCTCGTTGAGGTGCGGGATGCCGAAGGGCGCTCGGGCTGGGGTGAAGCCCCGATCAGTGCGGTGACGGGCGCGACGACGGCCGGTGTGATCGCCTCGGTGCACGGCCCGCTGCAGGCCCTGCTTGAGTCCGACGACGGATCGGCCGATCTCTCTGCTGCGCTTTCCCGGATCGCCGGCTCGGACGAACGCAGCGCCGCCCGCATGGCCGTGGACTGCGCGCTGCACGACCTCGCGGCACGCCGCGCAGAGCTGCCGCTGTACCGCTACCTGGGCGGCCGGCACAACCGCATCCTCACCGACATGACGCTCTCCGTCGACGGACCCGCGGCTCTCGCCCGGGCCGCAGCCGCCCACCGGGCCGCGGGGTTCGACTGTGTGAAGGTCAAGCTCGATGCGCACGGCGATCCGGTGGCGAAGCTTCGGGCGGTGCGGAACGCCGTGGGCGTCGAGGCCCGGGTGCGCATTGACGCCAATCAGGCCTTTACCGCCGACGAGGCCATCCGGTTCATTACGGCCCTCGAGGATGACGGAGTCGACCTTGAACTGGTCGAGCAGCCGGTTCCAGCCGGTGACTGGGACGGACTTGCCCGGGTCACCTCCTCCGTGCAGACCCCCATTCTCGCCGACGAATCCGTGTGGACCGTGAAGGACCTCCACCGGCTGATCGACGCGGGCGCGGCGGCAATGGTCAACATCAAGCTCGCCAAGACCGGCGGACTCACCCCGGCCGTGGAGCTTGCGGCGGCGGCGCGGGCCGCCGGCATCGGGGTGCTCGTGGGCTGCATGATGGAAAGCGGCGTCGGCATCGGCGCGGCCACCGCCTTTGCCTCGGCCCTGGCTACAGAGTCCGGGGCCGAGGTTCCGCAGGACCTCGACGGCGGCCTGTGGCTTAGGGAGTCACCCGTCGACGGCGGGGCCCGCTACTCGGGCAGCACGATTGTCCTTGACGATGCGCCGGGTTCGGGGATTACGCGGTTGCGGAAGCCACAGCCGCAGCGCTGACCGCAGCCGATGCCGACCGGTTCGCTTCTATTTCCGCCCGATGCTCCTGGGCCCACCCCACGAGCGGCATGGCCTGCCGGAGGAAGCCCGCACCCAGTGGGGTCAGCGCGTATTCAACCCTGGGGGGCATCTCCGGATACGAGGTGCGGGTCACCATTCCGTCCTTTTCGAGGGTCCGCAGAGTCGCCGTGAGCACCCGGTGGGAAATGGGGGGAAGGGCCGCCTGCAGCGCGGTGAACCTCAGCGGCCCGCCGGTGAGCTGGTCGAGTGCTGCCATTGACCATTTGTCGCCCAATCGACTGACGATCTCCCGCACGAAGGCGATCGTCTCTGCTTCCTTGTCGCAGATGACCTGCGCCTGCTCCACCGCAGCTAATTTCATGATTGCCGATTCTCCGGATCCTGTTGACCTTCGTTCGCCCGCTGCTGGGTTCCGGGCAGGGTGGCCCGATCGGGCCTCCTGCCACGGCAGCATGTGGGCACCCGTCCGCAGCCTGGGCTGGGAACTCCGCCCAAGGGAACGCGCCCTCCGATTATGCCGGACCATTCTGTGTGCGGCCCGGGAGCGCGCCCGGGTCCGGCTCCGACGCGACCGAATTTCCACTTCAAGAAAGGATCGGCGCAGAGCCACCGGTGCGAATATAAATCCGGGGAAGCGAATTGTAGTTTCACCCAGGAACGACGGAGATGACAAATCATCCGCCATTTGGACCCGATCGACGGAACTGGCTAAATGGCACTCTCATGCCAACTCCCCCGAGGCACCTCAACCGGCTCTTCCTTATTTTCAGGTGCGTAACGCACGTTAAAGTGCGTATTACAACGCACTTTAAAGTGCGTTTCGAAAGCGGAAATATTGCCGATTCAGGGCGGGTTGTAGACCTTGCTGAACAAGCACACGAACAACTGGTCCTGGAAGGGAACAATATGACTAAGATCGCAATTATCCTTGGAAGCACGCGCCCCGGGCGCAACGGCGAAACCGTCGCCAACTGGGTCTTCGAGAAGGCTGCAACCCGCGAGGATGCCAGCTACGAGATCATCGACCTCCGGGACTACCCGCTGCCTCACTTCGACGAGCCGATGCCGCCGCTGATGGGCCAGTACTCGCAGGACCACACCAAGGATTGGGCCGCGAAGATCGCCGAATTCGACGGCTATGTCTTCGTCACCCCCGAGTACAACCACTCGACCTCCGGCGTCCTGAAGAACGCCATCGACTTCCTGTCTGCTGAGTGGAACAACAAGGCCGCCGGCTTCGTCAGCTACGGCGCCACCGGTGGCGTCCGCGCAGTTGAGCACCTTCGCCTCGTCGCCGCTGAACTGCAGATGGCAACGGTCCGCGACCAGGCCGCCCTGTCGCTGTTCACCGACTTCGAGAACTTCTCGGTCCTGAAGCCGGGCGACCACCAGGTTGCTGCGCTGGAAAGCATGTTCAACCAGCTCGAAGCATGGTCGAAGGCTCTGGAGCCGCTGCGCGCCAGCGTCGCCGCCTGATTGCCTCAGCAGTTCGGCCGATGATCGGCACAGCCTGAACCAACCCGGAATGGCCTCGGGCCGGGCTCCGACGTTTGTAGTGCCCGGCCCACTACGCCAACCAGCACAGGTTCGGCCTGCCCACCGTTCGGCGGTGGGCAGGCCACGGCACAGAGGACAAGCCTCATGGAATTTGGAATTTTCACCGTCGGGCAAATCGGGTTTGATCCGAACACCGGCCGGATGCCCACCGAACACGACCGCCTCCTTGGACTGACGAGGCTTGCGAAGCACGCCGAAGACGCCGGCCTCGACATTTTCGCGCTCGGTGAGCACCACAACAGGCCGTTCACGGTCAGCTCGCCGACGACGGTCCTGGGCTACATCGCCGGCCAGACGAGCACCATCACGCTCTCCACGGCCACCACGCTCATCACCACCAATGACCCGGTGAAGATCGCCGAGGACTACGCGACCCTCCAGCACCTCACCAATGGCCGGATGGACTTCATGCTCGGGCGCGGCAACACCGTGCCCGTCTACGAGTGGTTCGGCCAGGACGTGCACGACGGCATCGAACTCGCCGTCGAGAACTACGCCCTGCTGCGCCGGCTGTGGCGCGAGGACGAGGTGAACTGGACCGGAAAGTACCGGACTCCGCTGCGCCATTTCACCGCCACCCCCCGGCCGCTGAACGGCACCCCGCCGTTCGTCTGGCACGGCTCGATCCGCAGCCCCGAGATCGCCGAACAGGCCGCCCGGTACGGCGACGGGTTCTTCGTGAACAACCTGTTCATGCCCACGAGCTACTTCGCCCAGTACGTCGACTTCTACCGTGAACGCTTCGAAGCCCACGGCCACGGTCCGGGAACCTCCGCCACGGTGGGGGCTGGCGGCGCGATCTTCGTCCGCCCGAACTCCCAGGACGCGTTCCGGCTGGCCGAGCCCTACTACCGCGCCTCCCTGCTCAACCAGGGCGACAGCTTGGAAGCCGCCGCCGCCACTACCGGAATGATCGTCGGCAGCCCCGCCCAGGTCGTCGAGAAGATCGAGCTGCAGCGCGAGGCGTTCGGGGACTACCAGCGCCAGCTGTTTGCCTTCGACTTCGGCGGGCAGAGCGAGCAGGTCCTGCATGAACAGATCGAGGTGCTGGGCGAGCACGTCCTGCCCCTGCTTCGGGAATCCGCGGCCGAGCCCGCAGCGGCAACGCTCTAAGAAACCAGCCTCGGGACCATTCGAAGCAAGTACACGCAGCAGCGTGCAGTAGACCAACCGGAAGAAGAAGCCCATGCGTGGCCTGAAGAACAAAGTAATCATCGTCGCCGGGGCTGCGCCCGGGAATATCGGCGCCGCTGCGGCCGTCCGCCTCGGTGAGGAAGGCGCGATCGTGGTGGCGGCGGACCTCAATGAGGCAGCGGCCCGGGAAGTCGCCGACGCGATCACCGCCGCCGGCGGGCGCGCGTCGGGCCGTCGCCTCGACGTCGCCGATGAGGAGTCCTTCAAGGCCCTCATCGACGTCACCGTCGCCGAATACGGCGGACTCCACGGGCTCTTCAATGTGGCAGCGGATCTATCGGCCGGAACCATCGGTCGTGACTCCGATGTCACCACCGTCCCCATCGATGTCTGGAAGCACACCATCGACGTCACCCTCACCGGGTACATGTACGGCATCCGCCACGCCCTGCCCGTCATGATTGAAGGCGGCGGGGGATCGATTGTGAACACCATGTCCAGCGCGGTCTGGCAGGGAGAGCCGGTCCGTGTGGCCTACCAGTCGGCCAAGAGCGGGCTCGTCGGTCTGACCCGCCACGCCTCGACCGTCGGCGGCAAGCACGGGGTGCGCACTAACGTTGTCTCTCCGGGGGTCATCCTCACCGGCGCCGCACTGGCGACGACCACCGAGGAATGGCGCCAGGAAGTCCTGGACACCGTCCGGTCTCCGCGGCTGGGCAGGCCGGAGGACATCGGGTCGGTCATCGCGTTTCTGATGTCCGATGACGGTGTCTACATCAACGGACAGTCGATCCTGGTCGACGGCGGGGCGAACTTCCACTGATCAGCCTGCATCGGGCAGGAACACGTGCCCTGCCCGATGCTCGCCGCGCTGTCTCCGGCGTTAGCTGGACGCGGGCTCGTCCGGCCGGGCTTCCTTCCGCGCCGCAAGGGCTTCGGCGTGGCGCATGACCAGGGACGCTGCAACGAGGGAAGCGGAAAAGGGCAGGAGCGCGATCGTTGCCACCGAATAGAGGGTCGTCACGGCCATGGCCACTGGCGCCCCTGCGGTGGGGTAGAACGTCCCGAAATTGCCGATGATCACCGGGCTGAGAACCAGCATCAGGACGCCGGCAACGCCGAGGATGATCCCCCAGCGCAACACCACTTCGTGCATCTTTACCTCGGCCATAAAGTCCCCCTGAACGCTCGCGATACTTCGTCCGTCCGAGTGAAGCACCGGGGCGGGCCGGGTACAACGCCGGCGGCCGGATCGTTGCGCGTTCGTGTCCGCCTCAGCCCGCCGCCCACTCCTCGACCGGGCCCTCAAACACATAGTGGAGACCTCCCGGACGCGTGCGGGACAGGTCCCAGGCCAGCCGGGACAGGGCGCCGATCACCGTCGTCGCCTCCGCCTCGCCGTACGCCCGGGTGCAGACGGCGAGTATGAAGCCGCCCATGGGGTCCGTCCCGTCGCAGGGCTGCACGAAGGCAACATCGTGGCGGATGCCGGTGACCCACCCGGACTTCGAACCCCACCGCGCCTCCGCAGGAAGCGCCGGCCCGATCAGGCTGTACTCCTGCGCGCGCAGCAGCTCAATCATGAACCGGGTGCTCGACCTGCCCGCCGCCCGGCCCGTGACAATGGCACTCATGATGGCCGTCAGGTCCCGGGCGGTCGTCTGCTGCGTCAGACCCGCGGCCAGTCCCTCAAGATCGCCGAACAGCCGCTCCATCTTCGACGACGCCGCCCCGCACACCTCGAGTGCCTCCCGGACGGCGCCGAGGCCGACCAGTTCAACGGCCATATTGGTCGCTTCGTTGGAGGAGACGACGATCATCCGGCGCAGCACCTCGCGCAGCGACACGGGCCGGCCGGCGGGAGGCATGCCGTCGTCGGTTTCGTCGGGGTCCTGCTCGAAGCTGAAGGTCCCGCCGCCCGGTGCGGAGGAGCGAAAGGTCAGCCGTGAGGAAAGCTGCTGGCTGAGCCGCAGCTTTCCGGCGTCCACGGCGCGCAGGGCGGCGATGAGCACCGCCAGCTTGATGGTGCTCGCCGCGTAGACCGGGGTGTCGGCGCCGCTTTCGGCGATGACCTCCCCGTCGAAGGTGGTCAGGCAGTAGGAGATGTGGGGGACGCCGTCGCTGTAGTCCGAGACGATGCTCATGCCGTCACCTCCCGGGCGGCCCGGGAGTAGGCCGCGTCGGCGACGCGGACACGGAACGGGCCCATGGCGTTGTGAAGCCGGTGCGGATGCACGCGGTTGGTCAGCAGCACCACCGTCACCGAGCGGGTGCGGTCCATGATCAGCGACGTGCCGGTGAAGCCGTTGTGCCCGCGGGCCTGGGCGCCGGCGGTGCCCATCCAGTCGGGCTGCCCGATGCGCAGGCCGAGGGCGTGCCAGCCGATCTCCGGGTCAGCCGCGCGCTGCGCACCCAGCATGCGCGGCATCTGGTCGGTCCACAGCCCGTCGGCCAGCTCCGGTGGAAGCAGCACCTCCGGCCGGTCGCGGAGCACGTTTCCGAGCCCCAGCACTGCCTCGGCGGTCCCGAAGAGGCCCGCGTTGGCCACGGCACCACCCAGAAACCAGGCGCTTTCGTCGTGCACCTCGCCCCGCACCATGCCCCTGCCGGTCTCCGGCTGGTACTCGGTCGCCGCGGAGTCTTCCCGCCGGGGCCGGTAGGTCAGGGCGGCCGTCCGGGGATCGAGGTGCCGCAGCGGGGCGAGCACCTTCTCCTCGACGAGTTCCGCCCATTCCCGCCCCGTGGCATGCTCCGCAAGGGCCATCGCGGTGTTGAATCCGACGCAGGAGTAGGTGAACTCCGTACCCGGCGCGTTGATCAGGGGGATCGAGAGCAGATCCTCAAGCCGGCCGGTCCGGCCGGTTCCGGCCGGGAGCGTGCGCCATCCCTCCCAGGTGCCGGGCAGCCCGGAGGTATGGGTAAGCAGGTGGCGCAGGGTGATGGTGCCGCGGTCACCGTCCCGGAAGGTCGGCAGGTGGCGGCCGACCGGCTCGTCGAGGTCGAGCACCTCGTCGGCCACCAGCGCCAGTGCGGCCACGGTGCTGACGATCTTGGTCACCGAGGCGAGGTCATAGACGGTCTCCGGCCGCGCCGGCACGCCGTCTCCGGGTGCCAGGGCGGCGCCGTCGTCACCGAATGCGACGGCACTGCCGACGGCGATGGGACCGGTGGTCCGGCCGCCGACGTCGACGGCGGCGACCGCCGACGGCGCCGCACCGGCGCCGACCTCCTCGGTGAGGATCCGCCGGAGCTCCTCCTCGAGGGAGTTTTCGGCGTGCGGCTGGGAGGACAAGGGGGTCTCAGGAGAGGACAAGGCGTGGGCTTTCGTCGGCGGTCAGGGTGGCGGGCACGCCGAGGGGAACGCTGAGGGCGGCCGGGCCGTGCCCGAAGCCGAGTTCCTCGACGAGCGGAATGCCGAGGGGCACCAGGAGTTCCTCGACGAGCGCCCTCACCTCGTGCGGCTCACCGCACTGGCTCCATGAGCCCAGCGCGAGCCCGGCCATTCCGTCGAACCAGCCGGCCCGCAGGAGGGAGGTCAGGAGCCCGTCGAGCTTGTAGATGTCCTCGGTGACGTCCTCGAGCAGCCCGATCCGGCCCTCGTTCGAGGGCGCGGGCCGGCCGTGGGCACCCAGGGTCATGGCGAGCAGGCTCAGGTTCCCGCCGGTGAGGATCCCGGTCGCCGTGCCCGGCACGAGCGCCGCGGCCGCGGGACCGGTCAGGGTCCGGCCCGGGTACGGGGTGAACAGGGCCTCGCGCACCCCGTCGCGGGCGACGGGGTCCTCCAGCAGGGCGTCGGTGGCGGGCATCGGGGTGAACCAGGTGGCAAGGCCGAGGTGTTCGGCCCAGTACTCGTGCAGGGCGGTGATGTCGGAGGAGCCGATCAGCGGTTTGGGCCGGGCGGAGCGGAGCTTCTCGGCATCGAGCAGGTCCAGGAGCCGGACGGCGCCGTAACCGCCGCGCAGGCAGATCACCGCGGCGATGCTGTCGTCACAGACCAGGTCCTGAAGGTCGGCGGCGCGGTCGGCGTCGGACCCGGCGAGGTAGGGCGCGCGCGGGTGCACGTCGCGGGCGT
>NZ_CADCTE010000038.1 GCF_902805515.1 uncultured Arthrobacter sp.
TACGCCCTCGGCGGCGGCGCGGGCCGGGCGCTGGGGGCGCTCCGCGACGCCGTCGGCGCGGCCGAACCGGTCCAGGGCGTCCGCGTCGAGGTCGGCCAGACCCAGGTCGCGGTCGATGTCAGCCTCGTCGCCGAGTACGGCTACCCGCTGCACCGGCTGGCCGACGCCGTCCGGGTGGCCGTGTACCAGGCCGTCAGCGACCTCGTCGGACTCGAGGTGATCGAGGTCAACGTCGAGGTCTGCGACGTGCACGTGCCGGGGCTGAACGACGTACGCTCCAGCGAAAAGACCCGAGCCATCGGCTCCTCCCAGCTCTGACCCGTCCAACGAAGGACCTTTCATGACACCGACAGTCACCGGTATGGCGGCCGGGGCAGTTCTCGCCTTCGCCGGCCTCGCCTTTGGATTCTGGGGCTTCCTGCTGACGGCCCTGCTGATGGGGGCCGGGGCGCTGCTGGGACGCAGCGCCGAAGGCAAGCTCGACTTCCGCGGCGTCCGGGATGCCCTCACCGGGCGCCGATCGTCTTCGTGAGCACCGCAGCGGTCCGCACGCCCGGGCCCGCGGCCTCCCCGCGGGTCGCCGGGCACAACCGGATCACCACCCAGGCCCTCGTCAGCACGGCTCAGGCCGCCGCGGCGGAGCACTTCGGGGTCCAGGCAGCCTCTGTCCGCGCGGTGTACACCGACGACGGCGGCCTGCTCGCCCTTGAGCTGTCACTGCCCGTGCCCATCCCGCCGCTGGCGCGTCTAGCCGCGGAGCCTTCCCTGTCCGCGCCGTCCGGCGGGTCGGTCCTCGAGCGGGCCCGGGAGGCGAAGGCCGGCATCCTGGCGGTGGTGGCCAGCCTCACCGGCACCCGCCTCAGCCGTGTCGATATCCGGATCATTGGGACGGCCTCGGTGCAGGGTAGGGTCCGATGAGCGGGATCGCCGGCTCCAACGACGGAGTGACGGCCCATGCCCTTCGGCGGGAACTCCATGCCTCCCGTGCCGTCCCCTCGGTCATCACGGGTGTCCTCGTCGCGGCCGCCTGCATCCTGCTGTTCCTTGAAGCGGTCCTGAAGGCGGTCGGGGACCCGCCGTTCCTGATCGACTTCGACGAGGTGGCCGCGGCGCTGGGCCGCCTGCCCGGCCTTGTGCCCGCGTCCGTCCTGGTTCCCGCCGGCCTGCTGGTGTTCATTCTGGGCCTGGTCCTTGCCCTCGCGGCCGTCCTTCCGGGCCGTCGGGCCCGCTTTGCGGTGCCCAACGCCAGGGCCGCCGTGGTGGTCGATTCGGAGATCCTTGCCGCGACACTGGCCCGGCGCGCCCGCCTGGCCGCCGGCGTCGGCCCCGAGCAGGTCCTGGTCACCGTGGGGCGGCGCCGGGTCGAGGTCTCCGTGCGCCCGACCTCCGGTATCCCGGTGGACGCCGAGGCGGTGCGGCAGGCCGTCGAGGAGGATCTTCGTGGCACGGTCGCCGAGCCGTTCCCCACCGTTCAGGTGGCTATCGCCCCGAGCGGGGTGATCGGGCAGTGAATTCGACCCCCCGCGCACTCAACCGGATCCTGCTGGCGCTGTTCGGCCTGGCGCTCATGGCCATCGGGGCCGCCGCGGCGGCCGCCGCGCTGATCCCTGAGGCCGCCCGGACCTGGCGGGCCGTCTCCTCCAGCGCCGCGGCCGGAATCCGCTCGCTCGGAGTGCGCGGCGGCGAGGACTGGCTGTGGGTCCTGCTGGCCCTCGTGTTCCTGCTGCTGGCCACGCTGATGATCATCTGGCTGGCCGTGCAGGGGCGGGGGAGGACCGGCGACTTCATCCAGGACCGCGGGCAGGAGCCCGGGGAGGCCGCCGGAACGGTCACCATCACCGCGGCTGCGGCCGAGCAGGCGCTCAAGGTGGCGCTGCAGGACCGGCGCGACCTCGTGAACGCCGCGGTGACGACCTGGCGCTTCCGGGGCGCCTCCGCGCTGCGCATCCGGGTCTATCCGCGGCAGGGAGCCGCCCCCGCACGGGTTGCGGAGGAGGTCGCGGCGCTCGTCGAGGCGCTCGACGTCGTCCTGGGCCACCGGGCACCGGTGCTGATCAGCATCAGCGCCGGCGCCCGCGCCCGCTTCACCCACGCCGACCGGGTCAGCTGAGCCAGCCCCCGTCCCGCCGTCGTCCGGCCGCCGTTCCGCCGTGCGACCGTGGCCGGTTCCCCAGCCGGTGGGGCACCTGAGATCTGAGTGACTAGAGTCACGATTCGGTATCGAAGGGGTGCCCAAGGTCACCCTGCCTTGCAGCGGTTCTACGTAAGCGCTTACTCTCGGGGGTATCAATCTGGTGAGGCGGCGGCACGGTTGGTTTCAGGGTCCGAGGGTGGACCCGGAGCACACCGATGCGTGCTGCCAGACAAAGGAGTCTCTTTAATGCCACAGTTTCGCACCAAGAAAGCGCTGGCGCCGCTTGCGGCTCTGAGCGTCCTGACGCTCGCCCTCTCCGCCTGCGGATCCGGCGGATCCAATGAAGCCGGCGGCGGCGGAGATGCCGACTGCTCCCTCTACGAGGCCTACGGAGACCACGAAGGCACCGAGGTCAGTGTCTACTCCACGATCGTCGACGTCGAGGCAGAGCTGCTCGAAAACTCCTGGGCCGACTTCGCCGAATGCACCGGCATCGAGGTCGCCTACGAAGGGTCGAAGGAATTCGAAACCCAGATCGGCGTGCGCGCCAAGGCCGGCAACCCGCCGGACCTCGCCATCTTCCCGCAGCCGGGCCTGCTCGCCTCCCAGGCGGGCAACTTGAAGCCCGCGCCCCAGGAGGTGTCCGACCTCGTTGACGAAGGCTGGTCCGAGGACTGGAAGAAGTACGGCACGGTCGACGGAACCTTCTACGCCGCCCCCATGCTCGCGAACATCAAGGGCTACGTCTGGTACGTCCCGGCCACCTTCGAAGAGAAGGGCTGGGAAGTTCCCAAGACCTGGGACGAGATGATGGAGCTGACCGAGAAGATCGCCAGCGAAGAAAAGGAAATGAAGCCCTGGTGCGCCGGCTTCGAATCCGGTGAGGCAACCGGCTGGCCGGGAACCGACTGGGTCGAGGACGCAGTGCTCCGCGATCACGGCCCCGAGGTCTATGACCAGTGGGTCGCCCACGAAATTCCGTTCAACGACCCGAAGATCGTCGAGTCCTTCGACAAGGTCGGGGAGATCCTCAAGAACGACGACTACGTCAACGGCGGCTTCGGCGACTCGCGCTCCATCCTTTCGACGGCCTTCGCCGAGGCCGGCCAGCCCGTCCTCGACGGCGCCTGCGCCATGCACCACCAGGCCTCCTTCCAGGCAGCCAACTGGCCCGAAGGCACCGAGGTGGCCGAGGACGGCGACGTCTGGGCATTCATGACCCCTCCCGTGGACCCCGCCGATGGCACCGCCATCACCGGTGGCGGCGAAATGGTCGGCGCCTACTCGGACAAGCCCGAGGTCGTTGCCCTGCAGTCGTACATGGCGAGCGCCGAGTTCGCCAACGCCCGCGTTGAGCAGGGCGGTGCGATCAGCGCCAACAAGGGACTCGATCCCGAGCTCGCTGGATCGGACCTCGACCGCCAGTCGATCGAGCTGCTCCAGGATCCCGAAACGGTCTTCCGCTTCGACGCCTCCGACCTCATGCCCGGTGCCGTCGGCGCCAACTCCTTCTGGAGCGGCATTGTGAACTGGATCAACGGCGACGAGACCAAGAAGGTCACCGACTCGGTCGAAAGCAGCTGGCCCAGCTCGTAGTTCGATGCATCTAACGCCGCCGGCCGATCCCGCAGGGAGGGCCGGCGGCGTTAGTGCCCTCCGGCACCGCGCCGGCTGCCGCACACGTGCGCATGCCCCCGCGCCCGGACCGTTCATCGTTTCATCCACCAGGCGCACCAAGGAGGCTGGGCTGTGGAAGATATAGCAGAAAAAGGTTTACAGGTGGTGGTGGCTCTCGCCATCTTCGCCGCCATCATCGGCGTGATCATGCTCATCGTCGACCGGGCACCGAAATCGGCCCGGGAAAAGGTCCAGATTGCCGGGTTCCTCGCCCCGGCCCTGGTCCTGCTCGCGGTCGGGCTGGTGTACCCGGCACTGCAGACGACCTACCTCTCGTTCACCAACGCGGCCGGGAAGTTCATCGGCCTCGACAACTTCGTGTGGATGTTCACCCAGCCCGAGGCCCTGATCACCCTGCGCAACACCGTCATCTGGGTGGTCCTGGTGCCCCTGCTCGCCTCGTCGATCGGGCTCGCCTACGCAGTCTTCATTGACAAGGCCCGCGGCGAGAAGGCGCTCAAGGCGCTGGTGTTCATGCCCATGGCCATCTCCTTCGTGGGTGCCGGCGTCATCTGGCGCTTCGTCTACGCCTACAAGGGTGCCGAGGCGGACCAGATCGGCCTGGTCAACCAGATCCTCGTCTGGTTCGGGCAGACTCCCAAGCAGTTCCTCCTCGACGCCCCCGAGAACACCTTCTTCCTGATCGCCGTGATGATCTGGATCCAGACCGGGTTCGCCATGGTGGTGCTCTCCGCGGCGATCAAGGGCATCCCCACCGAAATCATTGAGGCCGCCCGCCTCGACGGCGCCAGCGCGTGGCAGCAGTTCCGCAACGTCACGATCCCGACCATCCGCGGCTCCCTGATCGTCGTCGTCACCACCATCACCATCGGCACCCTCAAGGTGTTCGACATCGTGCGCACCATGACCGCCGGTCAGTACGAAACCTCGGTCGTCGCCAATGAGATGTACACCCAGGCGTTCCGCGCCGGCGAGCCCGGCCGCGGTGCCGCCCTCGCGCTGGTCCTGTTCCTGATGGTCCTGCCCGTCGTCGTCTACAACGCGCGGCTGCTCCGCCAGCAGAAGGAGATCCGATGAGCGCCATCCCCGCCGAGAACACCAACAAGGTCTTCCCGGAACTGCAGGACATTGAGACGTCGGAACGCCCGCCGATCCAGCGGCGGGTCCGCCAGCGGCTGACCTCCCGGGGCGCGACGGCGGCCGCCGTCATCATCGCCGTCATCTGGACGATTCCGACCTTCGGCCTGTTCGTCTCCTCCTTCCGCCCCGAGGACAACATCAAGGGCAACGGCTGGTGGAACGTCTTCACGGACTGGCAGTTCACCCTCGCCAACTACGAGGACGTCCTGGCTCCGGGCGGAAGCCAGTCGCCGAACCTCGGCTCCTACTTCGTGAACTCCCTGGCCATCGTCATTCCCGGGACCATCTTCACCCTGGTCATCGGAGCCATGGCGGCGTACATGTTCGCGTGGGGCAAGTTCCGCGGCAAGGACGGACTGTTCATCTTCGTCTTCGCCCTGCAGATCGTGCCGCTGCAGATGGCACTGATCCCGCTCCTGCAGCTCTTCACCCAGGTCCTGAAGATCGGAGACCTGCAGCTGTTCCCCAGCGGCACCTACGCCCAGCTCTGGGTCGCCCACACCATCTTCGGGCTCCCGCTGGCCATCTTCCTGCTCCACAACTTCATCGCGGAAATCCCCGGCGAGGTGATCGAAGCGGCGAGGGTCGACGGCGCCGGGCACAGCACCATCTTCTGGCGGATCATCATCCCCCTGGCCACACCGGCGCTCGCCTCATTCGGGATCTTCCAGTTCCTGTGGTTGTGGAACGACCTGCTGGTCGCGCTGGTCTTTTCCGGCGGCGGCGCCGACGTCGCGCCGATCACCCAGCGGCTCGCCGAGCTCCAGGGTTCCCGCGGCGGCGAGTGGCAGCGGCTTACGGCCGGTGCGTTCGTCTCGATCCTCATTCCGCTGGCGGTCTTCTTCGGGCTGCAGAGGTACTTCGTCCGTGGGCTGCTGGCGGGTGGCCTCAAGGGGTAACTCCGGTGACGAGCATCGAAGATGTTGCGAAGTCGCTGGGGGTCTCCACCGCAACGGTCTCGCGCGCCCTTCGGGGACTGCCCGGGGTCTCGCCGAGCACCCGCTCCCGCGTGGAGCAGGAGGCGCAGCACCTCGGGTACGTCCCGTCGTCGGCGGCAGCAGGGCTGGCCTCGGGGCGCACCATGGCCCTGGGGGTCCTGCTGCCGCAGATCGAGCGGTGGTACTTCTCGGCCGTCCTTGAGGGGGTTGACCGGCGGCTGCGGGCGGCGGGCTACGACCTGGTGCTGTTCAGCCTCGGCGGGTCCGGCGTCAACCGGGGGAGGGTGTTCCACCGCTCCATCCTGCGCAAGCGCATCGACGGACTGCTGGTGCTCTGCCTTGAGCTGACCGACTCCGAGCGCTCCTCGCTCCTGGAGCTCGAATCGCCCACCATGGTGGTGGGCGGCGCGGTCGAGGGCGTACGCCATGTGGGCATCGACGACGGCGCCGCGGCCCGCGACGCCGTCGAACACCTCATCGGCCTCGGGCACACCCGCATCGGGCACCTGCGCGGCGGAGGGTCGTTCGGCATCGACTTCCAGGTTCCGCGGATCCGCGAAACGGCCTACCGGCGCACCATGGCCGACCACGGCCTCGTGATCCATCCGGAGTGGGAGGTCTTCGGCGACTTCCGGTTCAAGGAAGGCCTCGCCGGCGCCCTGCAGATGCTCGCCGATCCCGGGAACCGGCCGACGGCGGTCTTCTGTTCCTCCGACGAGATGGCCTTTGGGGTGCTGCGGGCGGCCGTGGAACTGGGCATCGACGTGCCGGGCGAGCTTTCGGTGATCGGTATCGACGACCACGAGTTCTCCGACCCCATGGGCCTGACCACCATCCGGCAGAGTCCCGTCGAGCAGGGCGACTTCGCGGCGGGCATCCTCCTGGACGAACTCCGCGGCCAGCCCGCGGCCGACGTCATTCCGGTCCAGCCGCACCAGCTGATCGTTCGCGGCTCCACGGGGCCTGTTCCGCGCTGACGTGTTTCTGCCGCAGTCCGTCCTGCCCACTGGTCAGGGCCGGTCGGTGGGCATGTCCGGACATGCCCACCGGTCAGGGCTGGTCGGTGGGCACATCTGCCGGCTGGGGTGGTTCTGCCCACTGGTCAAGGCCAGTCAGTGGGCAGATTGGATCGGCGGCGCGGGCCGGCGGGCTGTCCAGTGGACAGACGTTCAAACCCAGGCGGTGGAGGGGGTCGCTGCCGTCAGGAGGCGCGCGCGAGCTGCCGGATCGGAATCCAGCGCGAGGCCAGCCTGCGGTAGGACGCGGCTGCCCCGGTCATGTCCGCCTCGGCGAGGCTTTCGATCCCGATCCGCACATCGTGCGGCGACTCATCGGGGAACACCCGGTCGGCGACGGCACCGTAGTCGATCTCCACGATGGCGTCCCGGCGGAACACCTCGAGCCACTGCGTGAGCTCGGTGAGCTCCTCGAGCAGGTCCAGTTCGGGGGCGCCGATGGCGAGCTGCGCGATGGCGTGCCGGGCACGGTCGATGCATTCGTGCACCCGCGCCGAGATGCGGACGGTGCTCACCCTGCCGTTGTCCTCGATGACCTCCGTCAGGTCGTCCTCGTGGATGAGGACGAACCAGGCGAAGGGCACGCCCCAGGTGGCCGAGCGGGTGTGGAGCTTCGCCACGGAATCCGCGAAGGTGTCCGGGTCGAGCCGGGCCTGCTGGGCCTCGCGGGCCGCCTCGGGCACGAGGACGTCGACGAGCGGGCCCCGCAGGGTCGCATCGAGGGACTCGGCGGCGAGGGTGGTGCGGACCGAAAGCTGGTTCGGGCAGTAGTAGGGGGTGGTGCTGCCGCTGTTCCCGGGGAAGTGGAGGACCCGGACCAGGTCCGGTTCGTGGTGCGGGAACGGGTCAGACACGGTGCGGGTCACCCGGCGCAGCGACTGCTCGTAGTCGAGCTGCTCGGTGATGCGGCGTCCGCGCGAGCGCTGTTCGAGGATGGCGAGCTGCTGGGCGTCGTCGAACGCGTCGAGGGGCTCGTACACCCGCAGGAACGAGACGTACGGAAACGGCCGGGCGATTCCGGTGGGGCGGCGGCGGGTCACTGTCCGTCGAGCTCCACGATCACGGGCGCGTGGTCCGAGGCGCCCTTGCCCTTGCGTTCCTCCCGGTCGATCGAGGCAGTGGCGACCCGCGCGGCGAGGGCGGGGGAGCCGAGCACGAAGTCGATCCTCATGCCCTCCTTCTTCGGGAAGCGCAGCTGTGTGTAGTCCCAGTAGGTGTAGACGCCGGGCCCGGGGGTAAAGGGGCGGGCCACGTCGGCGAAGCCGGCGTCGAGGAACCCCTGGAAGGCGCTGCGTTCGGGCGGGCTGACGTGGGTGTGGCCGCCGTTGACGAAGAAGTCGATGTCCCACACGTCCTCGTCCTGCGGGGCGATGTTCCAGTCGCCCATGAGGGCGATCTGGGCCTCCGGGTTGGCGGTCACCCACTCCTTCGCGTGCTGGCGGAGCACATCGAGCCACTGGAGCTTGTAGGGCATGTGCGGGTCGTCGAGGGAGCGGCCGTTGGGCACGTAGAGGCTCCAGACGCGGATCCCGTTGCAGGTCGCGCCGATGGCGCGGGCCTCCTGGACGGGCTCAATCCCTGGCTTGGCGAAGGCCGGC
Source organism: uncultured Arthrobacter sp. (assembly GCF_902805515.1). Classification (GTDB taxonomy): domain Bacteria; phylum Actinomycetota; class Actinomycetes; order Actinomycetales; family Micrococcaceae; genus Arthrobacter_D. The sequence continues at coordinate 8,465 of NZ_CADCTE010000038.1, forward strand.
TGGCCCGGAAAGGTGCGTTCGACGTCGTCGAGCCCCACCCGCGAGGCGATGGCCACGCCGTTCCACTGGCTCAGCCCGAAGTGGGCCACCTCGTAGCCGGCGTTCTCGAACATCTCCCACGGGAAGTTCTCGTCCTTGCACTTGGTCTCCTGGATGGCCAGGACGTCGATGTCGGAGCGGCCGAGCCACGCCTCGACTCGGTCGGCGCGGGCACGGAGGGAGTTGACGTTCCAGGTGGCGATCTTCACGGGCACTAGGTTATCAACGGGTTGCTTCAGCCCCGCCACCAGGAATCAAAAAGGGTGACCGGCACGGTGCGTTTGTGGCGGGTGATCCAGTAACGGTGTTCAATGGCCGCCGCGGCCGCCTCGGCGACCTCGCGCCCCTCGAGGTAGTCATCGATCTGGTCGTACGTCAGGCCGAGTTCCTTCTCGTCCGCCTGGCCGGGCGCGTCGTCGAGGAGGTCGGCCGTCGGAACCTTGTTGTAGAGCGCCTCGGGGGCACCGAGTTCCTTCAGGAGTGCCCGGTTCTGGCGCTTGTTCAGCCCAAACAGCGGCAGGATGTCGGCGCCGCCGTCGCCGTACTTGGTGAAGAAGCCGGTGACGGACTCCGCGCCGTGGTCGGTGCCGAGGACCAGGAGGTTGTGCTGGCCGGCGAGGGCGTACTGGGCCACCATCCGGGCGCGGGCCTTGATGTTGCCCTTGTTGAAGTCCGAAATCTTCTCGCCGGTGGTCTTCACATACTCGTCCTGGAAGCCGTCGACGGCGGGCGCGACGTTGTACTCGCGGGTGCTGCGCGGTTCGATGAACGCGAGGGCGGCCTGGGCGTCCTCCTCGTCCTTCTGGGCGTTGTAGGGCAGGCGGACGGCGATGAAGTCGGCGTCTTCGCCATCGGCGCGCAGCTCGTCCACGGCGAGCTGGGCGAGCCTGCCGGCGAGGGTCGAGTCGAGCCCGCCGCTGATGCCGAGGACGAACCCGTTCGTTCGGCTCGCCCGGAGGTAGTCCTTGAGGAACCCGACCCGCGTCCGGATTTCCCCCGCGGGGTCGATGGTGGGGCGCACGCCCATTTCCTCGATGATCTTCGCCTGAAGTTCGCGCATGCGCTCAGGCTACTACGCGCAGGTTTCGGGGGCGTTACGCGGGGGCGGTGCGGGTGCCGCGAGCGTGGGCGGGCGCTCGGATGCATGCAGACAGAGGAAGTTCGCCCGGTGTCCCGGGCGAGGAGATCCGGCCCTCCCGGGCCGGGAGCAGCGGTCCCGGGGACTCGATAGACTCGGTCCATGACCGCCGACATCTCATCCGCCGACACCTCAGCACCCGCCGCCGACCGCGCCCGGCTCCTCGAACTCATCAAGGAACTCGCCGTGGTGCACGAAAAGGTGACGCTCTCAAGCGGGGTCGAGGCCGACTACTACATCGACCTGCGCCGGATCACCCTCCACCACGAGGCCTCCCAGCTCGTCGGGCGCGTCATGCTCCGGCTCCTGGACGACGCAGGAATCGAATTCCAGAGCGCGGGCGGGCTCACCATGGGCGCGGATCCGGTGGGAACCGCCCTCATGCACGCCGCGGCTCAGACCGGGCGCCCCGTTGACGCCTTCGTCGTCCGGAAGACCTCGAAGACCCACGGCATGGGACGCCAGGTCGAGGGGCCCGACGTCGCCGGCAGGCCCGTGGTCGTCCTTGAGGACACCTCGACCACCGGGGGATCGGCGTTGACCGCCGTCGAGGGCGTCCGGAAGGCCGGCGGAGACGTGCGGGCAGTCGCCGTCATTGTCGACCGGAACACCGGTTCACGGGAGCGGATCGAAGCCGAAGCGCGGGTCCCCTACCTCTACGCCTTCGGTAAGGAAGAACTCGGCCTCGGCTGAGGTGCCGGCAGCTGCCGGCGGAAGTGCGGAGGGACGACATTCGGAGAGACGGGAGGCGATTGATCCGCCATGGATGATGCCCGCCGCCTGCTGGGCGACGCGAGTGAGGTCGGTGCCTTTTCCCGCAGGGCGTTCCTGACCGGGTCCTCGCTCGGCCTGGCGCTCGCCGCGGACCTCGTCCTCACCCGCAGGATCCAGCAGGAACGGGAGAACCTTCGCCTGCTCCCGGTGCCCGACGACGGCGCCCGGGCCGCCTTCCCGCACTCCCGCTGGGTGCTTTTTCCCGGCTACAAGACCAGCTGGGAGGAGGCCCTGTGGATCCTGAACTCGCTGCGGCCCACGCTGTCACGGCGGGCGCAGATGGCCACCGTGGGGTACTCGAACCGCGGGCTGGACGTGAGCAATATCGTCGCGGAACTGAACCGGTACGTGCGGAACTTCCAGCTTGAAAAGCTCTACTTCTACGGTCACAGCTTCGGCGGGATGGTCGCCGTCGAGGTCGCGGCCCGGCTCGCCGACCGCGGCATCCCCGTCGAGCTGATCGTGCTCGACTCGAGCCCCCACACGAAGTTCGACGTGCTCGAACAGGAGATGTTCGAGGGCGTGGTGTTCCTGTACGAGGCCGGATACCGCATCCCCACCGTGGTGCGGGGCGGGTACGAACTCGGTGAGCGCATCGTCCACAAGAACGAACGCACGTGGCGCAAGATCATCGACCAGACCTTCGAGCAGCTCTCGCCGCTGGCGCCCAGCAGCGTCCTGATCCAGTCGCAGGCGTCCTACATCTACCACTTCGACCCGACGCGGTTCCGGAACGCCCTGGGTGCCACGCAGCTGGCGTTCCTAGGGAATCCGCATGACACCGTGGTCAACTACGGCACGGCACGGGCCGGCTGGGCCGAGATCTTCCCGAGGAACCTCATCCTGAGCGACCTGGTGACCGAAGGGGCCCGCCCGGCCCACGCGAGCCCGCAGTGGAACCCGCTGACCTACCGCCCACTGCTGCAGCAGGTTCAGGAGCAACTGATTCCACTGCCCCGCGGCGGCGGCCGCGCCACAGTGACCTGACCTGCGGCAACCTGTGCCGGCCTGACCGCGGCTCCCGGCCCGGAGGGTGTCGACTCCCTACAAGGTTTCGACTTCCTAGAAGGTGTCGACCAGGTCGGCGACCGAGTTGATCACCTGGTCCGGCCGGAAGGGATAGGCGTCGATGTCTGCACGCTGGGTGATCCCGCTGAGGACGAGGACCGTGTGGAGGCCCGCTTCCATGCCGGCGATGATGTCGGTGTCCATCCGGTCGCCGATCATTGCGGTGGTCTCCGAGTGCGCCTCGATCTGGTTCATGGCCGAACGGAACATCATCGGGTTGGGCTTTCCCACGATGTAGGGGTCCCGGTTCGTCGCCGCGGTGATCAGCGCCGCGATCGCGCCGGTGGCGGGAAGCACGCCCTCCTTGGACGGGCCGGTGACGTCGGGGTTGGTCGCGATGAACCGCGCCCCGTCGAGGATCAGCCGGATGGCCATGGTGATGGCCTCGAACGAATAGGTGCGGGTCTCCCCGAGCACCACGTAGTCGGGGTTCGTGTCGGTGAGTACGAAGCCGGCCTCGTGAAGGGCCGTCGTGAGGCCGGCCTCACCGATCACGTAGGCGCGGGCGCCCGGCAGCTGGCCCTTGAGGAATTCGGCGGTAGCCATCGCCGAGGTCCACAGGTTCTCCTCGGGAATCTCAAGGCCCGACGCCGCAAGCCGTGCCGCGAGGTCGCGCGGGGTGTAGATGGAGTTGTTCGTCAGCACGAGGAAGCGCTTCGAGGTGGCGACCCAGCGCTCGATCAGCTCCGCGGCGCCGGGAATCGGATGGTTCTCGTGAACCAGTACGCCGTCCATGTCCGTCAGCCAGCACTCAATGTAGTCGTTGTTGCGCATCTGCTTCCTTCGGTGGGCCGGGCGGGGAATCCGGGTCAGTCTTTCACCTTAGGCTTGAGAGGTGAAAAATCGAGGCGAAAACGACGACGCCGCCCTGCAGGGGCCCGGGCAGGACACCCCGCCGGCAGGGGCCACGGACGCTGGCGCACCGGTGGGCGTGGGGCCCTGGGAGGGTGAACTGCCCTCGGGCCCGCAGTGGGATCCGGAGCTGCTCGAAGCGGGGGACGCCCGCAACGTGGTTGACGCCTACCGGTACTGGAACCACGAGGCGATCGTCGCCGACCTCGACACCCGCCGGCACCCGTTCCACGTCGCCATCGAGAACTGGCAGCACGACCTGAACATCGGCTCGGTGGTCCGCACCGCGAACGCCTTCCTCGCCGCCGAGGTGCACATCATCGGGCGGCGCCGCTGGAACCGCCGGGGCGCCATGGTGACCGACCGCTACCAGCATGTCCGCCACCATCCGACGGTCGAGGACTTCGTGGCCTGGGCGGAGGCCGAGGGCCTGGCGGTCATCGGCATCGACAACTTCCCCGATTCGGTGCCGCTCGAGACCTACGACCTGCCCGAGCGGTGCGTCCTGGTGTTCGGGCAGGAGGGGCCGGGGCTCACCCCGGAGGTCCACGCCGCGGCCGAGGCGACCCTCTCCATCGCCCAGTTCGGCTCAACGCGGTCGATCAACGCTTCGGCTGCCGCGGCCATCGCCATGCACGGCTGGATCCGCAGGCACGTGTTCGACCAGCGGATCTAGGGGCAGGAGGCCTGAGCGCAGGCCGAAGGGCACTGTGCCGATTAGCCCTGCGGGGGCACGGGCGGATGGCTAGGATGGGAACGACCGCACAGGGTGCTTTCCGCCCGGCGTCCACGAACCCAGCTACAAGGAGTCGACCATGCCCATCGCCACACCCGAAATCTACGCCGACATGATCGACCGCGCGAAGGCCGGTGGCTTCGCGTACCCGGCGGTGAACGTCACCTCGTCGCAGACCCTCAACGCCGCCATGCGCGGCTTCGCCGAGGCGGGTTCCGACGGCATCGTTCAGGTTTCGACGGGCGGGGCGGCCTACTGGTCCGGGGCCAGCGTGAAGGACATGGTTGCAGGCGCCCGGGGCTTCGCGGCCTTCGCCCACGAAGTGGCGAAGAAGTACGACGTCAACATCGCCCTCCACACCGACCACTGCCCCAAGGACAAGCTCGACGATTTCGTGCTGCCGCTCCTTGCGGCCTCCGAGGAAGCGGTCAAGGCCGGCGGCAACCCGCTGTTCCAGTCGCACATGTGGGACGGCTCCGCCGAGACCCTCGAGGAGAACCTTCGGATCGCCCGCGAGATCCTGCCCCGGGCGGCTGCCGCCGGGATCATCCTCGAGGTGGAGATCGGCACCGTCGGCGGTGAGGAGGACGGCGTCGAGAACGCCATCAACGACAAGCTCTACACCACGGTCGAGGACGCCCTGGCCACTGTCGACGCCTTGGGCTCCGGCGAGCACGGGCGCTACATCACCGCCCTCACCTTCGGCAACGTCCACGGCGTCTACAAGCCCGGTGGAGTTAAGCTGCGCCCGGAGATCCTCAAGGACATCCAGCAGCAGGTCGGCTCCAAGCTCGGCAAGGACAAGCCGTTCGACCTGGTCTTCCACGGCGGCTCCGGCTCGAGCGAGCAGGAGATCGCCGACGCGGTGTCGTACGGGGTCATTAAGATGAATATCGACACCGACACCCAGTACGCGTTCACCCGCTCCGTGGCGGACCACATGCTGCGCAACTACGACGGCGTCCTGAAGGTCGACGGCGAAGTGGGCAACAAGAAGGTGTACGACCCCCGCGTCTGGGGCGCCTCGGCCGAAGCGGCCCTCGCCGCCCGCGTCGTCGAAGCGGCCAAGTCCCTGGGCTCGGCAGGAAAGAAGCTCTAGAGATGTCAGACGAATTCCGCAAGAACCTGCTTGGGCCCGAGCCGACGTACCTGCCCGAGGAACCCGAGGTCGAGGCCCGGCTGAAGGCGGGCGACGAGGCGGTGGACCTGGCGGCGAAGCACCCGACATCGTCGCTGGTGTGGGCCATCCTCGCCGACGAGGCCTACGCCGAGGGCCGCACCATCGAGTCCTACGCCTACGCCCGCACCGGCTACCACCGGGGCCTTGACGCGCTGCGCCGCAACGGCTGGCGCGGCGCCGGACCGGTGCCGTACTCCCACGGGCCCAATCGCGGCTTCCTGAGGTCCCTCTACGCCCTGGGGCGGGCCGCGGCATCGATCGGTGAGATCGAGGAAGCGGAGCGGATTGCGGTGTTCCTGCGGGAGTCCGACCCCGAGGCAAGCGCCCAGCTCGGGTCCTGATTCCACCGGCGCGCACCCGCTCCACCGCACTACTCGTCTTTGCTGTAGCGGGAAACGAGTAGCGCGATCCCTTGTGAGCCCTCCACTGGAACCAACACAGTTAAGGGAGTCGCCAAAGTGGCGGCTGGGTTTGTGGAAGCGGGTGTGCCGTGGCGGACAACAAGACAATTCCAACTCACCTTTTCACCGTGTCGGAGGTGGCCTCGATGATGCGGGTCTCCAAGATGACGGTCTACCGGCTGGTGCAGTCGGGGGCGATTCACGGGATCCGTTTCGGGCGTTCCTACCGGGTCCCTGAGGACGCAGTGCAGCAGTATCTGGATGCGATGAATCCGGAGCGCCGCTCCGTCGGATAACCCTTTCGCGGGGGCAGCGGCCCGCGTGTCCCGCATGGTTGAGCCGGGGTGGTCGAGCTGGGGTGGTCGACCACCCCGGCTCAGCCGGGGTGCGAAATGGTCGTCACTACGCTGACGATCTGGGGCGCCGCAGGGGCGGAGCTGAAGCCGAACCGGACCGCAGGTTTCAGCGGTGCGAGCGGCCCCAGGTCCGCCCCGTGGAGTTCGGCCGATACGGCCGTGATGCCCCGGGCGGAGGTGACTCCGTAGTACTCGCGGCGGCCGTTGCCGGCCGAGCCTGCGGTGCGGACCCCCGGCAGGAGAAGTGCCGCCGCCGGTGAAATCAGTGCGAGCCACCGCGGACTCGTGGCGAGGGCCCGGGGGACCAGTCCAAGCAGCCGTCCAAGCGGGGTGGGTGCTCCCAGATCGGCGCTGAGATGCAGGCCGCCGGCTTCGACCGTGAGGTGCGAGGCGGACAGCGTTGAGAAGACCGGGACCACCCGGACCTCGTCGAAGGAGTAGGTCGACCCGACGTAGGCGGCGATGTCCTCCGCGGGGGCCAGCAGGGTCCGGACGCCGCCGGCGTCCTCCATCATGACGTCGGTGAAGGCGCCGAAGGGCGACTCGTCCCACCGTCCCACCACCAGCCGGGTGCCCGAGGCGGTGCCGATGCCGGCGATATGTCCTGTGAATCGGTCCATTGCACCATTGTGCAGCGCCGTTACCGCGCGCTCGGCTAAACTTGGGACGTAAGAGCCCCTGATGCGGCCGGGAACGGGCGCATGTCCGGGGGCATTCTCATGACGGCAGCGGCTGCACCCTAACCGCGCACCGCGCCGCCACAATGGGGGAGGATCCCATGCCTGCGATTGTGATTGTCGGAGCCCAGTGGGGCGATGAAGGAAAAGGCAAGGCCACCGACCTGCTCGGCAGCCGTGTCGACTACGTGGTCAAGCCCAACGGAGGCAACAACGCCGGGCACACCGTGGTCGTCGGAGGCGAGAAGTACGAGCTGAAGCTCCTTCCCGCCGGCATTCTCAGCCCGAACGCCATCCCCATCATCGGCAACGGCTGCGTGATCAACCTCGAGGCGCTGTTCGACGAGATCGACGGACTCGAGGCGCGGGGTGCCGACACCTCCAAGCTGCGGATTTCGGCCAACGCGCACCTCGTCGCCCCGTACCACCAGGTGCTCGACAAGGTGACCGAGCGTTTCCTGGGCAAGCGCGCCATCGGCACGACCGGCCGCGGCATCGGCCCCGCCTACATGGACAAGGTCGCCCGGCTCGGCCTGCGCGTCCAGGACGTCTTCGACGAGTCGATCCTGCGCCAGAAGGTCGAAGGCTCCCTGAAAAAA